>DASZCA010000248.1:0-7956 GCA_035943555.1 Verrucomicrobiia bacterium | reverse complement strand
AATCATGACGGTCAGAGACGGCCGGGACAAGCTGACGCGCGTTCACCTTTACCCACCCAATTCGCGTCCAAAAAAATAAAATAACACCCGCATACCTTGGCCTCCGGTTGAACTCGTCGCTGGCTGACTGTAGTTTACACGCTTAAACTCATGGCCGCCCCTGAATCCAAACCTGTGACAGTTTCGGTGCGCGACTTGGTGGAGTTTGTCCTGCGGGCGGGCGATCTCGGCGGTGAAGGCCGGTTTGTCGGCTCGGATCGCGCGCTGGCGGGCATCCGGGGGCATCAGCAGATCCAGCGATCCCGGCCACCCGAATATCAGGCGGAAGTGCCGGTGGAACATGAGATCGATGCCGGGGAATTCACTTTGCACATCCGGGGCCGGATCGACGGGTTGCTGGTCACGCCTGGCCAGATATTACTCGAGGAGATCAAAACCGTGCACGGCAGCCGGCAACGCGAGGCGGATCCCTTGCACTGGGCGCAGGCCAAATGTTACGCGTTCATCCTTGGTCGGCAAAAGAGCTGGCCGGAAGTCATGATCCAGCTCGTCTATCTGGAATTGGAGACCGGCCGCATCACCGAGTTTCGCCAAGGTTTTATTTTTGCCGAACTATCCACCTTCTTTGCGACGACGACCGATGCTTATGTCGACTGGCTCCGCGAGCAGCACCGGTGGTGCATCGAAAGGGATGCCTCCATTCGTGCGCTGGCGTTTCCTTTTCCGGACTACCGGGCGGGGCAGCGTGAACTCGCGGTGGCCGCGTATCGCGCGCTGGCGGAGGGTGGCCGGTTGTTTCTCGCCGCGCCTACCGGCATCGGTAAAACAGTTTCCGTCCTGTTTCCGGCGGTCAAAGCCTTGGGCGAAGGCAAACTGCGCCGAATCTTTTATCTCACGGCCCGCACGGTGGGCCGCCTCATCGCGGAAAACGCCCTGGCCGGCTTGCGCGGCGGCGGACTTAAACTGCGGGCCGTCACGCTCACCGCGTGGGAAAAAATCTGCGTCCGTGACGGGCAGCCCTGCGATCAACTCACATGCCCGCTGGCCATCGGTTATTACGACCGGATCAAACCCGCGATGCGCGAAGCACTGGACCAAGGAGCGATGACGCGGGCCGTGCTGGAAGCTATCGCCCAAAAACATCAGGTCTGTCCTTTCGAACTTTCCTTGGACGTGTCCGTCTGGAGCGATGCCGTGATTTGTGATTACAATTACGTCTTTGATCCGCAAGCCTACTTGCGACGCCACTTTGAGGAGGAAGGCGGCGATTATGCGTTTCTCGTCGATGAAGCCCACAACTTGGTCGACCGGGCGCGCGACATGTTTTCCGCCAGCCTCGATGGCGCTGAAATTCTGGCCGTGCAACGCGCCATTCGAATGTCCGTGCCGCGTTGTAGCAAAGCCTTGAGCCGGTTGCACGCGGCTTTGGGCCAACTGGCCGGAGTATCCGCGACGGGTGCAGCGGCGGACGCCCCGGCTTTTTTGATGGAACAGGATCTGTTCCCCGCCCAATCACCGGTCGCCTTGCCCGGGGAAAGCGGCACCAGCACACAACGTGAATTTCCCGCCAGCCTGACGCCGTTGGTGGAGACCGCGCTCGCCGAGGCCGAGGCGTGGCTCGTCAAAAATCAGGCCGCCGCCTTTCGCGAAAGCCTGCTCACGCTGTATTTTCATCTATCCACGTTCCGCCGCACCGCCGCGCTGTATGACACGCGCTTCGTCACGATCTTTGAAAACGCTCCAGAGGTGACTGCGCGGTTGTTTTGTCTGGATCCTTCAGAATTGTTGCGGCGCGCGCAAGCCCGGGGCCAGACGACCATTTTCTTTTCCGCCACGCTGGCACCGCTGGATTATTACCGCACCTTGCTGGGCGGCGGCCCGGAGGATCCGGTGCTGCAATTGTCCTCGCCCTTTCCGCCCGAACATCTGGGCCTGCTGGTGCAAGACCGCATCAACACCAGTTTTAAAGGCCGTGCGGAATCGCTGCAGGAGGTGGCCCAAACCGTCGCCACCTTTGTCCGCGGTCGCCGGGGCAATTACCTCGTTTACTTTCCTTCCTTTCAATATCTCAATGGCGCGCTCAAAGAATTTCAAGACTCCTCCCCCGCCATCTCGGTGCTCGTCCAACGGCCCGGCATGACGGAATCCCAACGCGAGGCATATCTGGCCGCTTTCTCAGTAGAGCACGGGGAGACGCTCGTTGGTTTTGCGGTGTTGGGCGGAATCTTTGGCGAAGGAATTGATCTGGTGGGCGAGCGATTGATCGGCGCGGTGATCGTCGGCGTCGGGTTGCCGCAACTCTGTACCGAACGCGATCTGATCCGGGATTATTTTGAAAGCCGGAATGTTGCCGGCTTTGATTTCGCGTATGTTTTCCCGGGCATGAACCGCGTGTTGCAAGCCGTCGGACGCGTGATCCGCTCCCGTGATGACTGCGGCATGGTACTGCTGATCGATGAACGGTTTGGGGAATTGCGCTATCGTCGGCTGTTCCCGGCATGGTGGCAGGCTCACCGGGTGCGGAATTTGGCCGCATTGGATAGATCGGTTGATCGTTTCTGGAAACGCCAGTCTTGATTTACGACCGGATACCCAATGACACCACTGCGCCGGGTACAAAATGAAACGGGCGAGGAGTACGCCTTTGGTCCCGTTGTAGATCGGAGTGCCCGATCCCAGGTCTTCCGGCATTGTCCCCTCGCCGCAAATTCCATGATTGATGACGCCGGTTTCACCCTTATTGGCGAAACCGGCCTTTCATCGTCAGGCGGTTTCGACTTCCGTCAGGGCCGCTTGATTGCAATTTTCTTCGGCCAGTTCGGTCAGCTTGGCATCCGCTTCTTTTTCTTCCTCGAGAATTTCTTCCAAGATGTCCGCCCCGGCCTGATTGCCCAAAAGCTTGGCCCATTCGTGCAGCCCGCCGTAGGACGATATCTCATAATGTTCCGCCTTCTGGCCGGCGAAAATGATGGCGGCATTGATGGTCGGCGACTTCTTGTTTTCGGAGATCATCTCCTCCGCCTCATCGATGATGCCCAAGATGGCATGACATTTCTTGCTCTTGGGTTCCTGGCCGAACGCGGCGAAGACAGCCTCAACCTTTTCAACATGCCTTTCTGTTTCCATGAGATGCGCCTGAAGGGCGGATTTCAAGCCTTCATCGGTGGCCGCCTTGGCCATCTTCGGCAGCGCCTTGGTCAATTGTTTTTCCGCGTAATAGATATCCGCCAAGGAATCCAAAAACAGGTCTTGCAGAGTAAGTGTGCTCATAATGGTGTGGTATGGTTTGATGTTTCGTTTGTGCAAAACTTACTTAGCAAAGTCTGTGCCCACGCAGAGGTGACATTTGCCGTAAAAAACGCCACAAATCGCCCACGAAGAATCTTCTCGCCATGCAATCCGCCTTTTCGGGCCGACGGCAAAGGCTTATTGCAATCGAAGTCCGCGCCGAAATGCGTGGCGTTATTTTATTTCCCCACGACCGGTCACTTCCCGGTCTCGAACGGTATCGCCGGCAAGCCTGCGCCGTTAAACAGGTTCGGCTGCGCCGTCTCCGCCCACGCAAAGCGCACGGCCTTGGGTTCCGCAATATCGGCGGCCGACACTTCCACAGTTCCGTCCGCGATGGTGGCGGTGGCCGGCACAAACTTTCCGCCCGCCCCCGCCACGGTAAACCACGTCAACGGTCCGCCGCCTTTGCTGACCAATCCGCCATCGGCATGGTCAAATTTCACGACCGCCTTGCTGCCGGTAAATGTCACGCTTTTAAAGACCGGCCCGGAGCTGACTACTTTTACGCCGTACGTTTTATCCAGCGCGAGCAAGGCCAGCCGGTGGCCCACTTCAGATTTGTTGCGCGGATGGATGTCATCCAAATTATCGGTCAAATCCGTCGTCGCCGCCATGCCGGTGTTCTTGATGCCTTGTGCGGCGCGCTCTTGCAACGCCCAGAACTCGGCGAGTGTCTCGGGCGATTTCACGCGCACGACTTTTCCACCGTAATATTTGAACGGCGCAATCTGCACAAAATAGAAGGGGAACGAGCCTTCGCCCCAGACCTTGCGCCAGCCGATGACCAGCGCCTCCATCTTTTCCGTGTAGGTCAGGTAATCGTCATCGTTGGTGCCCATACAGTTGGATTCGCCTTGGTACCACAACGCCCCGCGCATGGCGAAACCGGTGATCGGGGCGATCATGGCATTGTAGATCGCCAGCGGGTTTGTGTTGCCGAGCTTTCCCGTGCCGGCGATGGGCACTGCAAGTTTGCCTAATGAGGCGACTGTTTTAAAACCCACCGGTGCCGTCCACGGCTCGATCCGCGTGCCGCCCCACGACGACTCCACCAACCCGACGGGCACATGCAAGTTCGTATGGATCTCGCGTCCGAAGAAATAGGCCGCCGCGGAAAAACTGATGCCATCAAGGGAATTGGAACTGCACGCGAGCCAGCCGCTGTTTTTGGGAAGCTGACTTTGCTCGGTGGCCGCGAGCGTCTTGTCGATCTTGAAGATGCGGATGCTCGGAAAATCTGCCGCCGCGAGTTCCGCCTCGGCATTGAAGGTGGGCTTTTGCCCCGCCTGCTTGCCGATCGGCTTCTCCATGTTCGACTGCCCCGAGCCCAGCCACACTTCTCCGACCAAAATGTTTGTGAATGATTTTGTCCCATCCCCGGTCACCGCCAGCGATGCCGGCTTGAATGACGCGGCCAGCTTGCCGAGTTTCACCAGCCACTTGCCATCCGCCGCCGCCCGGGCAGACTTCGTCTGCCCGGCAAACGTCACCGTCACCGTCGTGCCCGGCGCCGCCCACCCCCAAACCGGCACCGGCATCTGCTGCTGCAGCACCATGTTATCGCCAAAGATCGCCGGCAATGACAGCTCCGCGCGGGAAGGAACCGTAAAAAACAGCAACGCACCGGCCAGCGCCAGCGAGGAACGGGTGAATTTCATCCCGCCATTTTGCGCAACCTTCGCCGCTTGGCAAGGCTGTCTTCTGGCAAGGACCGTACACCCGTCAAATCTATTTTGCCACCGCCCCCGCGTTTGTTACCCTGCGGTCATGCGATTTTTCACCGGCCTGCTGGGCCTCCTGCTCGCGCTCTCCGCGTCCGCCGCGACATTGGAATTTAATTTTGCCGATTACGAATACAATTCCACGCCGACCAATTTTCAATCCGTGCTCTTCGGCGGCGGCTCGCCCCCCGTCTGGAAGATCATCTCCGCCGAGATGCCCTCCGCCTTTTCCCCGCTCACCGGCAACACGCCGAGCCTCAACCGCGTCAAGGTGCTCGCCCAGACGGGCGAAGACATGACCGATGAACATTTTCCCATGTTCATCTACCCCGGTGACATCTATCGCAATTTCAAGTTCAGCACCAAGTTCAAGATCGTCAGCGGCATCACCGAAGAGATGGCCGGCATCGCGTTCCGTTTCCAGAACGTCTCCAATTTTTATGTCGTCCGCGTCAGCGCCGCCGGCCATAACGTCCGCTTTTATAAAGTAGTCAATGGTGTGCGTTCCGATCCCATCGGCCCCACGGTCGACATTCCCGCCGGCCAATGGCACAAGCTCGGTGTCCAATGCGAAGGCAACCAGATCACCCTCTATCTCGACGACAAAATTGTGATGCCCACGCTCGGGGACAACACCTTCACCGAAGGCAAAGTCGGCTTCTGGACGAAATCTGATTCGCTCACCTATTTCAGCGATGCCGTGATCGATTACACCCCGCGCGTCCCGCCCGCGCAACAGATGGTGGATGCCGTCATGGCCAAGCAATCGCGCCTCGTCGGCCTGCGCATCTACACCTTGGATGACAACAGCACCAACAGCACCCATATCGTCGCCAGCAACATCCAATCCGAAATCGGCGAGGCCGGGGGCGATCCCGAACTTGGGGCCATCCAGAATGGCGTCACTTATTTTGGCCGGGACAAAGGCATCAACAACATCACGATGCCCCTGCATGACCGCAACGGCGACTTCATCGGCGCCGTCCGCATCAAATCCAAATCATTCTTTGGCGAAACCCAGGACTCCGCCGTCACCCGCGCCACGGTGGCCCGCAAACTGGTTGAAGAATTTTGCATCACCGGCGACGAACTCCGGAAATAGGCCGGTGCCGATGGCTTGACGCTCCGTCAGGCTGCTGATCACATCGAACTCATGCAACGCATTGCCATCGTTCCGGGAATTGTGGCCATCGCAGCCGGCCTCGCCCTGTTCTTTTATTTTGACGGCGTTGAGAGGCACCTCGCCGCCAAAGTGCAGAGCGTACAAGCCGGCCAAGTTCAGCCCGAAACGCTCACCGTCCTCCAGAAGTATGTGAACTCCGGCAGTCACGGCCGCGGCTGGCCCCATGTCATTTTTCGGAGCGACCGGCTGGCCCGGATCAATTGCAGCACCACACAGCAATTTTACGACTCGGTAAGCGTAAGCAACACGGTGGCCGGATATTATTTCCCGGATGGCTACTACATTCCCGGCAGCTTGGGCAATGGTGCCGGCATCGCCAAATGGATATTTCTGGGTTTTGGCCTTTTCACCGGCACCTTGTTGGTGGCGGTTGCGTTCATTCCAAGAAAAAATTCCACACCTGCAAAGGCAAGCGTGCAAACCTTGCTGACGGCCATCCGCAACCGGGGGAAATCAGACTGAGACGGGATTGGCAGATGGCTGCGCAAAACGGAATTCGCAGCGTGAAGCCGGACTATTTATCCGCCGTTTTGTCCGCCGGCGGCGGCGCGATCGCCGGAGCTTGTGCCGGTGCCGCCACTTCCACCGGCATCGCTGGAGGCGCCTCGGTCACCGGGGTTTCACCGGGTTTGACCCGCCGCACTCCTCCGAGTACCACCACGTCACCGTTCTCATTTACTCCCAGACGGGGATGTGTCGTCGCGTCATCGTAGATGTCACGCCGCACCACCGCGCCGGTGCAGTCTATCTGGCAATAGCTGAAAGCTTGGGCGCCGGATTGCCAGAGCACATGCAAGATGCTCTTGCGGTCCACCTGCGCTTCCGGCCGGCTGAATGACAGCGTCTGCCCCAGTTGCGTCGTCTTGTACACGCGCGAATCTCCCGCATCCCCTACTTGCACAAATAGGCGCATGGATGAATTGAAATAGCTCGCCTGTTCCAAAGAATACTTGCGCATCTCCGGCGCCCCGCTCGTCGCCGGCACCCCGAAATCTTGCGTCCACAGCTTGGCGCCCGAGATGATGTCAAAAATCTTCGGCGCGCTCGCGGTCGATGCCGAGAGATCCTTTACCCGCAAGGTGGCAATGACTTTGTACCGTCCCGGCCGCGTCATCGTGAAATAGGGAGTGATATCCACCCGCTTCGTGCCCATCTGCGACGATTCCAAGTCAAACTCTCCCGCCACCGGCACCTCGCCGTTTTTGATCACCACAAAACTGTCCAGCGATTCGACGCTGAACGTCAGCCAGTTCGCTTCTCCGCCAAAGTGCAAGGGCCGCCCCGACTGGTTGGTGATCTTCACGGCCAGGACCATCGATTCGCCCGGCAAAAATTGTTCCTGGCCCGGCACCAGTTCCACGGTCACTTGCGCCGACACGCGGCTGAATGCGGCCAATATCAGTGCCAATGTGATGGGAAACGTTTTCATGTGATGATTAATGGACAAGTTAAACCGTCCCGCGTTCGAGGCAATCTTAAACCAGTCCGCAGGTATTAAATTGATTCCTTTTGCCGGTTAACCGCCTGAATTAGCCTCGACCTTCGCCGCCACATCCCGGTAGCCGATGTCCGTTTCCCAGATCATGAGAAACTGCTCAAGCGCCTCGGGCTTTTTTCCCATCTTTTCAAAGACACAGCCCAGCGTATAGACCAGATCTTTCTTTTCCTCGTCAAACGCGGGTTTTTCTTTGATGGCGTTTTGCAGCGTCCGCACGGCAGAGTCATTCATCCCTTTCGCCGAGAAGCATTGCGCGAGATAAC
>DASZCA010000247.1:0-5192 GCA_035943555.1 Verrucomicrobiia bacterium | reverse complement strand
TCAACTCTCACTTCTACGAACTAATTTTGAATTGAATTTTGACGGAAGCGGTCAAATGGACTAGCGTTAAAGCCTGAGTAAAAGTCTGAAAATGCATCGCTGCCGCCCCGAATTTAAACCCTGGTTTTGCGCCCTGCTGATCGCCGCGGCGTGGCCGGTGGTGGCGCAGCAATCTGTCGTATTCACCAAGCCCACGGATCTGCCCACCGACAAGGCAAATGATTTCATGGGCGATGCCCATAAGACGTCCGGCACTTTTAACGCCCCTTCCCCGTTTTTTAGCAGCGGCAAGCCGCAAGCGGATTACGACATCCTGCCCGGCGTGCGACCTCCCCACACGCCTTCGCCCGCCGAAATCAAGCAATGGCAGAAATCATCGGATGAGCGGCAAAACTGGACGCTGATGACGCCGGAACAGATTCTCAACCTGCCGACCCCGGAAAAAATTCTCGGCCTGCCCGACCCGAACCATGAGGAGAATCTTTCCATCGAAGAAAAGTACATCCGGCGCCAGGAGCGGCAACGCAGTTTTTCCGCCACCAACGCCCTGCGCCATTCCGAAGATTTTTTGAAGCAGGATGACAATCCCTTTCAAACTAAAAATATCGCCCAACAGCAGCTTCAGGATGACCGCCGCGCGGGCACGCTATCGACCAGCCGGTACGGCCTTGGCCCGGCGGTGACAGCACCACCCATCACGGATGCCGGCCGCGATCCCGATTCGATCTGGCACAGCGCTTTCAATGTCATGCCGGCAGTGCCCAAACCCGATCCGATACAGGTCGCGGCGATGGAACGTTTTCGTGCGATGATGGAACCGCCCGTCGTGGCCAAACCGGCGGTTGTCTCCAGTTTCTCCACCCCGGCACCGGTGGTCGATCATAACATGCAGGCGATGCCCGCCTACAATCCGGCGGGTCACAGTTTCTCGTCGTTAGAAAACAATTCCGGCCGGCCCATCGGCATCAATCCTTTGCCCACCATCACCGGTGAACGTCCATCAGATAACCTGCCCCAGCCGAAACCGCTGGTAAAACTGCCGCCGTGGATGACAGACGGGCCGCAAGCCGGCACGCCGCCACGGTCGAAGTTCTAATCAGTGTTTAAAGGATCGGTCCGGCGGAGATCAATATTAGGAAGTCTGAGCACCTCTATCCTCAGTACTGCGAAGTGGTGACCAACACCTGTTCCAACGTGGTGATGCCATCCTTCGCGCGATCCAAGGCCACCATGCGCAATGTGCGCATCCCCTGATTCACGGCCAGCTTGGCCATTTCGCGCGTGCTTGAGCGGGCGATCACCAGCTTGCGGATCTGATCGCTCACGGTCATCGCCTCGATGATCGCCATACGGCCGACGTAACCGGACATCTTGCAACGGTCGCACCCGCGCCCGCGGAACAGTTGCACGCCCTCGAACACCACGGGGTCAATGCCCAAATCCTCGAACATCTTCGCCGGATACATCACCGGTTCCTTGCAATGCGAACAGATGCGCCGCATAAGGCGTTGCGCGCAGGACAGGATCACCGAGGACGAGATCAAGAACGGCGCGATGCCCATGTCATCCAGACGCGCGATCGCGCCAGGCGCGTCATTACAGTGCATCGTGGACAACACTTGATGCCCCGTCAGCGCCGCTTCGATCGCGATTTCCGCCGTCTCTGTATCGCGAATTTCCCCGATCATGATGATGTCCGGGTCTTGCCGCAAAATGGAGCGCAACGCGCTCGCGAAGGACAGCCCGATGTCCTTCTTCGTCGGCACCTGGTTGATGCCGGGTATCTGAAATTCCACCGGGTCTTCCACCGTGACGATGTTCCACGTCGGGTTGTTCAATTCGTTCAACGCGGAGTACAGCGTCGTCGTCTTGCCGGAACCCGTCGGGCCCGTCACCAAAATCAAACCGTGCGGCGCATCGATCGCCGTCTTGAACTGCTTGAACGTGTCCGGATCCAGACCCAGCTTGTCCAGGCTTGCGGACAGATTGGACTTGTCCAAAACGCGCAACACCACCTTCTCGCCGTGAACCGTCGGCAAAATGGAAACGCGCAAATCAAAATCCTTGCCGCTCACCTTCACGCGCATGCGTCCGTCCTGCGGCATGCGGCGCTCGGCGATGTCCAGGTTCGACATGATCTTGAAGCGCGAGATCAGCGCCAGTTGCATCTGCTTCGGCGGCGGCGTCGCATCGATCAACACGCCGTCGATGCGGTAACGCAACCGCATCTGCTTCTCGAACGCCTCCAGATGGATATCGCTCGCCCGGTCCTTGATCGCCTGCAACACGATCAGGTTCGCCAGCTTGATCACCGGCGCCTCTTCACTCGAGGCCGCCAGCTGATCCAAATTCACTTCCTCCAGCGATTCCTTGACCGCCTCGAGGTTTTCCCCGGACTCCGCATCCCGCTTCGCCGCGTCCTGGATGATGTCCTCCATCGAACCGCCCTTGGCGGCATCGAGCGCGTTGAGCTTTTCCGTGATCGCCTTTTCCGACGCGATCATCGGGGAAACATCCAGCTTCGTCGTGCGCTTGACGTCATCCAGCGCCAGCACGTTCAAGGGATCCGCCATCGCCAGGAACAGCTTGTTCTCCAGGCGCGAAACCGGCACCACCTTGTGATTGTGCGCCATGTCGCGCGGCACCAGTTCGATCACATCCGGCACGATGTTCACGCGCGCGAGATTGATCGGCGGCACGTTCAGCACCCGGCCCATGCACACCGCGAGATCCACATCGCTGACATATTGCTTGTCCTTATCGACCAGCAATTTCACCAGCCGCGCGCCTTCCTTCTTCTGGCGTTCCAGCAACTCCTCGATCTGGCCCGCGCTCAACAGACCGTCCTCCACGAGGGCGTCGGCGATGCGTTCGGCGAATGACTTTATTTTGGCCATGGTCAGCGGAATGCCTTGCGGAGATTGGATACCAAGTCTTGCGGCGAGGCGATGTACCACAGCAACCGGTGCGTGGTCGCCTCGGAAAGTTCCTTGGCCGCCTGCTGATTGAACGGATTTGCCGTCGCCACCAAAATCGCCTTGCTCATGCGGTCGAACGGCAGCACGCACCAACGCCGGCACACCTCCGCCGGAAAACCGCGCGCCAAGTCCATGTCGATGTCATAACGCTCCAGCGGCAGGAACGCCGTGCGTCCCTTGTCCGACATCAACCGCAACGATTTCTCGATCAGGAAAACGCCCTTCTCATGCAACGTCTGCACGAACGGCTCGATCACATCCGTCGGCGGCACGCTGAGATCCACGTTGCGCCAGCACAGGTCAAAATCGCCCGCCGTGATCAGCTTCGTATCGACATAAATCTTGTACAGCATCTTCCGGCCGTCATCCACATCCACCGGCACATCCGGACGCGGCTTGCGCCGCATGTGGAGCGTATCACCGCCCGCGCCCGAACCCAAAGTGGCCGCTCCCGTACCGGCCTGCGCCTGCGTCTCTGCCGGCGTCGGGGCCGCAGCACTGCTCGCCTTGGACTCAATCTGGTTCAGCGCCGCCCGCACATCCTTGTCATCGGGACGCCGTTGCAGAACGGTTTCGTATTCGAGAATCGCCGAAGAAAGCTGCCCTTGCTGCAAGTACGCCTGCGCGATGCGTTTCGAAGTGTTGATCAGCTCATCCTCGCGCCCCAGCTTGGAATACGCCTCCTTCAGGATTTCCAACGACTGCGTATCCGACGGCTGCGACTGGACAATGACCTCGAACATCTCAATTGTCTGCTGCAATTGAGCTTCTTCGCCCGGATTTAATGTCGTTGCGGCCATTTTATGTACAAAACTCAGCTAATCTGGTGCCAAATTAAGGCGACCGGGCCATCAATGCAACTTAAAGTGCGCGTGGCCCTTACCCTTGAGATATTGGCAGGGAGAAGCGAAGAACTTCGTTGCGTTGGTTCTGTGAAAGTTTGGTTGGACCGGCAGGTTCGCCCCACCGGGTTTTTGGATTTGCAAAATCTTTCAAAAAGCCAATGTTTTTTGATTTTGGTCGATTCCCAGAGCAACATTGAAGCTGTAAGCCATTGATTTAAAGTAATTAATAAAATCGTTTTTGATTTTTTGGGTCAAAGGGCATTCCCACTCCAAAAAAATGAAAATAAATGGCATAAATCTGCCAGTTACATTCCCCACACGAATTCAGGTTTGCGGAACCTGTGATTTAATGAGGTTATGGAACTGCGAAAAGCAGACATGAAAGTGGTGATGTTGGATATTCAGAAACGAGATTCTGAATGCCCGACGCTTGACGGCGAGGCGTCGTCGCTTCAGGGTTGCCGAGTTGGAACCCGGCGCTCCATTGATCGCCAAACTCGCCGGCCGGGTGCAGGCGTTTCGGTGTTTACTGCGTGCGGTGGCATAGCACAGGCCGTTAAGCTTCGTAAAGGCTCGTTAAGCCCTGAAACTTTGAACAATGCAGGCGTCTCAGAGTTTGCGGGAACGGGCCGTCCCCGTCCCGGCCGGTCGGCGATCCGAAAAAAGGTGAAAATACGTCGATACCAGTGGCTGAATGGCAAGGGCCGTTGGGCCTTGTTAGGCTTTGTTAGACCAAAAAAAATTATAAAGGGTCTAACGGACGGGCGGAAGACGCGAATTCCGCCAGTTTTCGCGAATGGGAATGGGGAATTAGAGCCTTCTTACATCAGCTGCTACAAACTAAAAGGTGTCGGTGGTCTGGCTTTCGGTGAATTTCTGCGAATTTCGGTCGTTTTCTGCGAATTTCGGTCACTTTTTAAAAAATTAAAAGGACCACTCTCATCCGCCTTCACCAAGGAGAGTCACGGTACGGCAGGAACATTTTCACGAATGGGGATAGAATTAGAGTCTCCTCACGTCGTCTCCTACAAGGTAAAAGGGCAGCAACACCGGTTGGCACCATCTTTTTAAAAAATTTATGGGAAACATCGATCCCACTCGCCTCTGTCGCGGCTACGGTGCGCAGATGCAAAAGAAAGACTCAATCAATCGGGGCAAAATTTTGAACTTAAAATCTGCTGAAAGGCCAATCAAAACGCAAAAATTAAGCCAGATTAAACCAAATAAAGACTGAGCTTGCCCCACGAAAGTGGACAAAGCATGTAAGCTTTCGGGAGCGACTTATGAAACAACTCAAGAGCCAACAGAAGCATTCCAAAGCGTTCCGGAAGGAAGCGGTGGAGTTATTGATGACGGGGCGGACCCTGAC
>DASZCA010000246.1:0-21497 GCA_035943555.1 Verrucomicrobiia bacterium | reverse complement strand
ACCAATCACGGTGGCAGGCGTGGAGGCCGTGGTTGCCGCGAAATCATAGAGGCCGACGGTGGCGTAATCGACAGTATTATTTAGAAACGCGCTGTTGCCGCTGATGGTGGTCGTGATGGCGGCGTTGGAGATAACTATGCCACCGCCCGCTCCGATCGTGGCCGGGCCGATGAATTCGATCGCGCCGCCGGCGTTGTCGGTGAGAGCGCCGAGGGTGACGGTGGGATTCAATGAACCGGCGGCGGGCGCGGCGGAAATGACGGACAGACCGGCATTCAAAGCAGTTGAAGCAAAAGTCTGGCTGCTAAGGTTGTTGCTGCTGCCGCTGACCTTCAACGTGCCGCCGCTCAAGGCCAGCGGGTTAGACGCAGGGATGATGTTGGTCGCGAGCGAATTGGCGGCGGAGTAATCCAAGGTGAGGATTCCGGCGTTGATGGTTGTGCCGCCAGCGACAGTGTTCGTAGCGCCACCGAGGGTCAACGTACCGGTACCATTTTTGGTCAGGCCGGTTGTGCCAGCGATGGCGGTGCTGATGGTGGCGGTGTCGTTTACGACATTAATATTCGGACTGACTCCCAAGGTGAGGGAGTTGGTACCGGTCAGAGTCCAGTTGAAGTTGGCGGTGGTGTCGCCGAATTTCAAACCGCTAATGGTGCGGGCAGTATCTAGGGTTACGGTGTGATTGGTGGTGAGACTAACCGTGCTAAAATCAGCGGTACTGCCGGCGCCGGAAGCGATTCCGCCGCCGTTCCAGTTGGCGGATATGCCCCAGTTGCCGTCGGCATCGACAGCCCAGATGCCGCTAGAAGTGGCGAAGGGCGTGGCGCTGGCTTCGAGGGAATTGCCGCTGCTGCCACCGGCGCCGGTGGCGGTGACGACATAATAATAGGTCGTGCCGTTGGCGAGGCCGGTGTTTGTGTAACTGGTGCCGGTGATGCCAGAGGCGACGGTGATGGTTTCATTGCCGCTGCTGGTGCCGCGTTTGACGGTGTAGCTAGTGGCACCGGTGGTGACCGGCCACGTCAACGTGACTTGAGCATTGCTGCCCGCGGCGGCCAGGCCGGGAGGAAACACCTGTTTGCTGTTCACGGAATCGGTGGCATTGGCAGAAACGCCTGCGCCGTTGACGGCGGCGACGCGGTAATAATAGATGGTGTTGGAACTGATGCCGCTGTCGTAATAGGTCGTTTCCGTCACGCTTTGCAAAAAGGTAAACGGGCCGGCGGCGCTGGTCGCGCGATAGATGGCGTAGCCGACGGCGCCCGAGACTGCGGTCCAGCTGAGTTGGGCGATGTTGGTGGCGGTGAAACTGGCAGTCAGGGACGCAGGCAGGGAGGCGGGCGGTGTGGGCAAGGCGATGCCGATCACCGGTGCTGAATTGCCGCTTGTGCCGCCGGCACTGGTGGCGGTGACGGTGTAGCTATAAATGCTTTTATCGGTCGGTGTGATGTCGGTATAGCTGGTGTTGGTGATGTTGTTGGCAAGGATGATGGTGCTAAGGGTGTTGGAGGAACCGCCACCAGTGTTGACCAAAGTGGAGCGCCAGACGCTGTAATAATTTGCGCCGGTGGAAACAGTCCAAGTGAGATTTACGGTTTGATGGCTGGTGCTGCTGACGAGCAATCCGGCGGGTATGGCGGGTACGCTGGTGGTGATGCCAGACGATGGCGTCACGGTGGCACTTTGCGAGGAATTGGTGCTGCTGCCGGTGGGGTTGACGGAGCGCACGACATAATAATAGGTCGATCCGTTGACAGCGGTCGTATCGAGGTAGGTGGCGTTGTTGAAACCGCTGCCGCAGACGGGACCAATGACGCCGTTGGTAATGGAGGCGTAGCCGGAGCCAGAAGTGGTTGAGCGGAGGATGTTGTAGCTTGTCGCGCCGGGCGTGACCGGCCATGCAAGCAAGACGGCATTGTTTCCGGCGTAGGCAGTGACACTGGCGGGCGGCGGCGGAACGTAGCCGGTCAGTTCGAGCCGTAGATAATCGTACATGAAGTGATTCGCGAAATAGCTGGTGGCGATCTGGCGAAACCCGATGGTGATGGTGTTGACGCCGGCATGCAGTTGCGAGGCGGGGAAGGTGAGGCGTTCATCGCAGAACGCGCCGTTGTTGCCTTCGCGAATGCTGGTATCGCTGCCGCCATAGCTGACGGTGTAGCCGCTGGTGGGTACGCTGGTGTTAGGCGAACCGGCGAGGCCGCTGATGCTGCCGGCGTTATTGCCATTGATGCTCATATTAATCGCGGCGTAGTAGTCGGAGGTGAGGCCGAGATACAACGAGGCATGAGCGCCGTTAGTGGGTGCCGAGGCGAGGTTGAAGGTGATGTTTGAGGAGGAACTGATGTAGTTTCCCTGGCTGTCAGTGGTAACGGGCTGGATGAAATTCCAATCGGTGCTCCAACGGCTTTGGCCGACGGTGTAATTCACGCCGTTCGGAAAATCGAAGGGATATTCCAGCCACTTGCTCCAGATGGGACTGGGCGCGATGGCGCTGGGGCCGATGTCGCCGACCCAGTAATCATCGCCGTGCCGAAATTTTGCAGCGGTGCGGTCAGGATAGCCGATCTCGAAGACGGTGGCGCCGATTCGCGACGCGGGCCAAGTCACGGTACCAAGGTTGTTGGTGGTGCCGCCGGTGACAGTGACGGCGAATTGATTGGTGGGCAGGTCGAACAAGAGCGGCGGGTTGCCGCCGGTCTGGTTTTGCGACAGGAAGGTGTTCGCCGCGCCGGTGCCGAAAGCGTAGAGCGTGTAGTTCCCACCGGCGATCACGTTGGGGATGGTGAAGTTGCCGTTAGTATCCGCCTTGACCCAGAACTGATAGGGACGCGCCCATTGTTGAAAGTCGTAAACCGTGTCGTAGGTAGTGTCTGGTTGTTGCACTGCGCCGACCCACAGGCCGGCCGCGGAGGCGTTGGGGTTGCCGGAGTCGTTGATGACGAATTTACCGGCTATGGTGCCGCGCCCGGAGGCGGGAGTGTAGCTGGCGTTCGTGAACCATGTGTAGGGCCAGGCGGACTGTTCGGCAGCAGCTTGTGCGAGGGCATCGTCGTAAAGCGCCTGTGCGGCTTGGTTGGTGCTCGTGAGGGTGTTGGTGACGTTGTTGCAGTAATAAAAATACGGGCCGTAGGTTTTGGACCAGGTTTCACCGGTCGAGATGGTGGCATCGGTGGCGAGGCCATAGTAGCCACCGGTGAACACGTTCAAGATCGTGGTGCCGATATGTTCCATGAGCGAGCGTTCGAGCGGGCCGCCGGGATAATATTCCGGGCTGGCGGTGACATTCCATAGGCCGACGTTTTTGCCGCCAGTGCCGACGCTGCTCCAACCCCACGCGGGCAGGCTGTCGAGGTCGGCGCTGTATTTATATTTGTCCTCGTATTGACCGGCGTAGATGCCGTTTGTCCAGAGATAGCATTCTTTGGGTGCGCCTTGAACAACGACGGACAGGCCGCCGGAAACTTCCATCAGCCGGTTGCGCGTGGCGTCCACGCTCATCCAGTTGAAGATGGCCCCGGAATAAATATTGGGGCGCATGACGATATAAACATCATCGTCCTGAGGGCGGTGCGTCAAAATGGCGGTGGTGTAAAAACCAGATGAACCGCGCAACATGGAATAGTGGATCTCCATGACGCCGTTGGTGGTGGAGGGGCTGGTCAGGGCGATTTCGATGTAATTGGTGGAACTGGTCACGAGCGAATAGGTGAAATTCATCGTGCCAAACGAAGCGGGATTGCCGGTCCAGTACAATTGGCCGCCGTTGTTGCCGCCGGTCAGCAGATTAGGGCTTTGGGTGCCGCCGCCGTTGTTATAGGTGTAATTGAGCGTGTGGATGGAGGCGTCGGCAGTGGTGATGATGACAGAAATGATGCCGTTGGCCATGGTCACGGTGCCGTTGACGTTGTTGACGAGGGTGACGGCGGGACCGGTGCCGGTGCCGCCGCCGGGGAGGTTGGCAAAGGCCAGGCCGATGGACAGGAAAAAGGCGGCGAGCAGCGTGAGGATACGGGATGGGCGCATGGGTTAAGCACGGTAACCTTACGGCATCCTGAGGGGTTGGGGTATCGCTAGAACTGGTGATGGGGAGCTTGAACTTTTTTAAACGAAGGTGTGTACCGGAAAGCAAAAAATCTAGTGAAAAGACTGTCCTCACCGTGCCATGGTCGCTGCCGCTGCTTCTGCAAGGAGAGGGGGAAACACTCCCAGCTTTTTGAAAATACTGTGTGCCGTGGGTTGTTGGATGGTTTTATCCGCCGGGCTGGAAGCCCGGCTCTACGGCAGGCAGAATGCCTGCCGCTACAAAGCGTGTCGATGAATGACCAACCAAATTTTTATTTCAGATTCGGAGGGAGGCGCGGAAGCCGCGGGCGGCGTAGTAGGATTGCGCGCCGTTGTGGCCGATGAAGACCCGGTTGTAGCGGCGATCGCCGTAGAGTGCGCCATCGAGTTCGCGGATGGCGGCAGGTGTTTTGATCCAGCTTGATGTTTTCATATCGAATTCGCCCAGTTTTTGGAGATCGAAATATTGTTCTTCGGTCAACAATTCGACACCCATCGATTCGGCCATATCAACGACGCTGTTTTTGGGTTTATGTTCTTTGCGCGAGTCCAATGCATCGCGGTCGTAGCAAAAGCTGGTACGGCCTTTGGGGCTTTCGGCGGAACAATCAAAGAAGATGTATTCGCCGGTCTTTTTATCATGGCTGATCACATCCGGTTCGCCGCCGGTGCTTTCCATTTCGTTGAGGGACCACAATTTTTCGCCGGCGGCTTCCAGCCTGGCGCTTACTTTTGCCCAGTCGAGGCCGGGGTGGCGGTGCGGATTCTTTTCGAAACGGGATTTTAACGTGCCGAGCAGTTTTTCGCGTTCGGCGGAGGGCAGCTCTTTTTTGGTGTTCTTGGTTTTGCTCATAGCTTTAAATTGAAACGGTTTGCCTGGCTTTTCGGGCACGAACCAGCAGCCAGATTTTTCTCGCGATCAAGAGGGCGACCTGGCCCAGGACGGCCGCACCGTAACCGGAAAGTTCGTAGGCGCCGAGCCAGATCGCCACGGCAATGATGGCGAACCAGACGCCGGAATACATCCAAAATCCGGAAAGGACAATCACGGGTACGAAGCCGGCGCGGACGGCGGGGGCGTATTGTTGGACTTCCGAAACCGGACCGTAAATATAGCCGAGGATCGGGATGCTGAAGATGAGGTGAATCTAGCGAAGGATCGAGCGTTTGGTGGGGTTGAGCACGGCGGGTTATTTCAATTTGCTGACGATGTCTTGAATGCGGTTGTGGGCCATATTGATGCCGTGGGTCATGCCCATTTTCAGCACGCGGTCGCGGTGGGCGGGGGATTCGTAGATGACGTGCATGTTGAGGCGGCTGGTATCGGCAGTGACCGATTCAAAGTTGTAGAGTTCCAACTGGACGCCCATGGGCATGTTTTCCATCTCGAAGGTGCGGGTGATTTTTTGGTTGGGGGTGAACTCATGGATCACGCCGTTGAAACGGTATTTGTTGCCTTTGGGGTCGGTGGTTT
This sequence comes from Verrucomicrobiia bacterium, assembly GCA_035943555.1. Classification (GTDB taxonomy): domain Bacteria; phylum Verrucomicrobiota; class Verrucomicrobiia; order Limisphaerales; family UBA11358; genus UBA11358. Next base: position 15,958 of record DASZCA010000246.1, on the reverse strand, counting down.
CAAACTGGTAGCTGCCATGCTTTTTGCTTTCCAGTTTGAGCACTTTGGTGCCCATCCATTGTTCAAGCAGATGGGGTTCGACGTAGGCTTTAAACAGGAGTTCCAAGGGAAGATCAAATTCCCGGGTAATCACCAAATCCTGTTTGCCGTCCTCGGCGTTGATCTTGGTTTTTTGTTCCATTTGGATTTATTTTTTTGAGCGATACTGTTTCGTCATGGCTTCCAACTTGTTGAAGCGGTCATCCCACATTTTACGGAAGGGTTCGATAAAGTCGGCTACTTCGTTCATTTGTTTGGCGTTGAGGCGGTAATAGATCTCCCGGCCGTTTTGTTGCGGTTTGAGCAATTCGCATTCGGTGAGAATTTGGATGTGCCGGGAGATGGTTTGGCGGGAGACCTTGAAATTATCGGCGATGGCGCCGGGTGTCAGGGCTTGGACCGCAAGCAGGGTGAGGATGGCGCGCCGGGTGGGATCGGCGATGGCTTGAAAAATGTCTCTTCGTGATTCCATTGTGCAGCTACTTGGCTGCGAATATATATGCAGTCATGTGGCTGCGCAATGAGTTTTTAGAAATATTTTTTGGACGGGGCTGAGAAACGCGGAGGCGCGGAGGACGCAGAGATTCGCAGAGAGGGGTTTGAAATTATTTTGGATGCGGGGACGGGCCGTCCCCGCTCCGGGAGGAAGTGTTCGCGACGTTTTGGAGGTTTAGTGTATCGTGGGTTGGTGGGTGGTTTTATCCGCCGGGCTGGAAGCCCGGCTCTACGGCAGACAGGATGTCTGCCGCTACATGAAAAAACCGCCGCCTGTGAGGGCGGCGGTTGTAAATGGAATAGGTGAATGGATTAGGACCAGAGTTTTTCGGGGTAGTCGCCGCGGGCGATGAGTTTGCGGATGCTTTCGACGACCATGGGGCGGTCTTCGCGGTAGGTGACGCCGAACCAGGAATCGCCGGAGCGCAATACTTTGCACTTGGCCTGGCCGGAGGTGACGAGGTCGCCGACGGTGGCGGGGATGTAGCATTCGGATTTTTGTTCGGTGCCGGCACGTTTAAGAAATTTCTCAAATTCGACGCGGAGCTGCGGGAACAAGGCGGGGGTGAAGCCCCAGAAATTCATGGAGACGGCCTCGTCGCCGGTGAGCTTGGTGATCTTGCCATCGGGGCCAGTATCTTTGGCGCCGGTGCCGTCGCGATCAATCTTCATCATCTCGACGATGTTGGTGAGATAGTTGTTGGCGTCCACGCGGGAGACGCCGCGGGCGACGGTGCCGAAATCGGACAAGGTGTTTTTGAGGATGAAACCGACCATGGCGTAGTCTTTGGTGCCGGCAGTGAGGTGTTGCGCGAGGACTTTATAGGCTTGTTGGCCGTAGAAATCGTCCGCGTTGATGGCGGCGAAGTTATCTTTCACGACGTTTTCCGCCATGAGGATGGCGTGGGTGGTGCCCCACGGCTTGGTGCGGCCGGCGGGCAGGGTGTAGGGGGCGGGGAGCTTGTCGAGTTCCTGATAGACGTATTCGACGGCGATGCGTTTCTCGAAACAGGAGCCGACAATTTCGCGGAACTGCTGTTCGATGTCCTTGCGGATGACGAAGACGAGCTTGCCGAAGCCGGCGCGCATGGCGTCATAGATGGAATAGTCGATGATGGTCTCGCCGGAGGGGCCGACGGGGTCGATCTGTTTGAGGCCGCCGTAGCGGCTGCCCATGCCGGCGGCAAGGACGAGCAAAGTCGGTTTAGTCATGCCGAAATTTTAGTTTTTTGGGGAAGATTGTCGAGCGCACAACAAGGCCACTTGACAAGGGGTTGGCGGACGGTCGCCGGGGAAACATTTAACATTCAACACCCAACATCCAATGTTTAAAAAAATGGGGGCGGCTGGTTTATTTAACAACAAAGGAACGAAGCAACCAAGCCGGAGAAACGCGGCGGCACGGAGATAATTGATTGGTTCTGCGGTCAACTGGCCGGCAGACTTAATGGATTCGTCCGAGCGGGCCCATGTTGTTGACCAGCCAGAGGATGCCGGTGGCGGTGATCACCATCACGGCACCGAAGAAATAGGTCAAAAAGCGCATCTGCTTCTGGTGTGGCGTCAGAAATTGTTTTTGTTTTGTCATGGCTTGGGAACGTCTTTATGGGCCATTGGGTAACAGAGCAACTTAAGCCGGAATTTACGTTTGTCAAAGGAGTGGCGGAGTGTGGATCAGGTGGAGCGGAGTTCACAACAAAGTAACTAATTAACAAAGCGGGAAAGCTTGGCGCGTTTTACATGAATGAACGCGAAGGAGATTGGAATGACAGTCCGCGACAAGGCTCCTCAGCGGTTTATCCAGACTTTCTCGCTGCCTTCATCGAGGAGGGATGAGCGGAATTCGGCGTCGTCCATGATTTTTCTGGTGACGGCGGCAAAATCGCCGTGGGGGTTGTCGGAGGACCGGTCGAAGCGAAGGACGCCGAAGACGGTGCGGTCGTCGTTGCGGAAATGGAGGGCGTAGGGCTGATCTTCAGGGGTGCGGTCTTCCAAGTAGCAATGTTGGAACAAGAAATACCAGCGGTTGCCGGATTGGTCGTGGAGTTTTTTGATGTGGGGGGACCAAGTGTCCATCTGACAACAGATTAAAGGTTGGATGAAGATATGTCAGGTTTTTGGAACATTTTCTTTGCTGATTGCGGTCGGAAGACGGCTGACGTGTTTCGGCAGCGCTTTGCTCTGTTGCACGGAGTTATCCATATGTCGCCCCTGACGGGGCTGAAGATTTCTGATGATTGGTTTTCTACAAAGATTTCGCACCTACGGTGCTGTGATGGGTGAGTGAATCGAAATTAGCCCGGACCTAGTCATGGTAAAGGGCGTGCAAATACGTTCGAGGATGATTCGCCTGCACTAAAGATGCGGTGCGATAGGGGAAGGAGAAGGATTCATTTCGTTGTGAAGGGTTGGAAGATTTTGGCGAAGGCCCAGGGTTGGGTTTCGCTGGGGACGTTGACGCGGTTGGTGGTGTAGCTGACCACGCCAGTTTCGTTGGTGCTGCTGGTGACCACTTTTTGGCGGTGCGGTTTTGAGATGTCGTCGTTGATGGACCAGTAGTGCAGGGAGCAGACCCAGGGTGTCTGGTCGGCGAAGGCTTTCAGGGTTTTGGCGTCATCGAGGACGAAGACTTCGGCGGCGGAGCCGTTGCGGCCGAGGCAGGGGCACAGACCAACTTGGATGGCGGGGTCGATTTTTTGGAGCTGGGCGTAGGCGGCTTTGGCGGAGTCAATGCCGAGCTGGCCTTCAGATTTGCCTTTGTTGACAAAGGCTTTTCCGAAATACATGACCATGAGGTTGGCGGAGTGGACTTTGACGCCTTGCTTTACGGCATCGGCGAGCAGGGCTTGCGAGGCATCGGAGATGCCATCGGGATCGACGGGGAGGGTGAAAGAGATGATGAGTCCGGGGTTCTTTTTTTGGAGCGCAGCGAGGACGGTGTTGCGGCGTTCGCTGTCAGTTTTGCCTTTGTCGAGATTGTTTCCTTCGACGTCGAAATCCAGCCAGGTGAATTTGTATTGGTCAATGACGTGCTGATAGGCGGCTTCGAGCTTGATGGGGTCATTGATGATGTTGGCCATCTCTTTGCCGGCTTCGCCGCCGAAGGACATGATGACATCGCCGCCGCGTTGGCGGATGGCATCGATCTGGTCGTGGTAAAAGTTATCGGCCATGAGGGTGTTGCCATCCCATGAGGGTTCGGGGTGGTAGACGGTTTCTTTGCCGCGGCCTTCCTGCTTGGCGATGACGAAGGCGAGCGTGAAATATTTGAGGCCGCATTGGTCATCGCACTCGGTGAGCTTGAAATGGTCGCCGGCGCCGACGTACATGTAGGGCGCGAATACTTTATCGGGCCAGGTAGCGTGGGCGGTGGTGGTGACTGCGAGCAGGATGATCAGGAGGCAGCAGAAAGTTGAGGAGTGATGCGTGATGCGTGACGAGGCAGGAGGGTGAATGTTGATTGGGGGCGTCATGGGTTAATGATGATGCTAGATGAAGGTGCGGGACAATTCCACCCCTCAAAGGAGGGGGAGGGGAATGACCAATGTCTAAAACCTAATGACTAATGAATTCCGAATGACGACTGGAGGTGCGGCCCGCCTGAGCGTGGCGGTAGGAGGAAAAGAGGTTTTAAAAATGAATTGTGTCGCCAAAGGCGGCGGCTTGCGGTAAGCACAGTACGCATGATTTCCGTCAATCAACTGACCAAACAGTTTGGGACGCAAACGGCGGTTAATGCTCTCTCGTTTGAGATCAAGGCGGGCGAGATCGTGGGCTTCTTGGGACCCAACGGCGCGGGGAAATCCACCACTTTGAAAATGTTAACGGGGATGATCGAGCCGACCGGCGGCTCGGCGACCATCTGCGGTTTTGACCTGAAAAAACAACTGATCGACGTGAAACGGCACGTGGGTTTCGTGCCGGAATCGGGCGCAGTTTTTGAATCTTTGACGGGGCTGGAATATCTGGAGATGGTGGCGGCATTGTATGGCATCCCACAAAATGCGGCCCGCGACCGGATCAAGCAGTTCATCACATTTTTCGACCTGAGCTTTGAGACGCTGACGGACAAGCTGCTGGGGGCGTATTCCAAGGGCATGCGGCGCAAGGTGGTGATCACCTCGGCGCTGTTGCACAATCCGCCGGTCGTATTTTTCGACGAACCTTTGGACGGGCTGGATGCGAATGCGGCGGTCGGGTTCAAGGCGCTGATCCAGACGCTGGCCCGCGAAGGCAAAACGATCGTCTACAGCTCGCACATCCTGGATGTGGTGGAACGCGTGTGCCATCGCGTCATCATCATCGACAAGGGCAAATTGCTTTTGGACGGGGAGCCGGAGAAGCTGGTGGCGGCGCATAATTCCGGCACTTTGGAGAAACTCTTCACGCAACTGACCGGCGGGGCGGAACTGGAGCGCCGGGCCGAGGATTTTGCCAAAACATTCCGCCATGAATGAGCCGCCCATTCTGCCGGAGCCGGCGCCTTCACCGGAAAAGGTGTTGCGCCGTCTTTTTTTGACGTTGTTTTTGCGCGGGCGCGGGGCGCGGGGCCTGAACAAGCAAGGAGTGCCGAAAACAGTGGCGTCCAAACTCGGGCTCACCCTGTTTTTTTACGCGCTGTTCGGGTGCATGGCGCTGGTCTTCAGGAACCAGCCGGTTTTTGTGCTGGCGGTCTATCTGCACGCGATGACGTTTATTTTTCTGGGGATGTTCATCGCCTCTTCCGCCGGCGAAATCCTGTTCAACACAGAGGAGGCGGACATCCTGTTGCACCGGCCGATCAGCCCGCAGGCGATGTTGTGGGCGAAAATCCGCGTGCTGGTGGAGGTGTCGCTCTGGCTGGCGGCGGCGTTCAATTTCGTGGGTTTGTTTGTCGGGTTCCATTCCAGCGGCTGGCGTTTTCCGGTGATCCATCTTTTGTCAGGCGCGCTGGAGGCATTGTTTTGCACGGGCTGCGTGGTGTTGGTGTATCAATTGTGTCTCCGCTGGTTCGGACGCGAGCGGCTGGAAGGCGTGATGACCATGTCGCAGGTTTTGATCTCGATCGCGGCGGTCCTGTGCGGCCAGATTTTGCCGCGCATGGTTTTCCGCATCGATCATGTCTTGAACGTGAGCGAGAGCTCGTGGTGGATCTGCCTGCTGCCGCCGGCGTGGTTCGCGGGGTTCGACGATGCTTTTGCCGGCAGCAGCCTGCCGGCTTCTTGGTTGCTGGCAGCGACAGCCCTGCTGGTGACGGGCCTGATATTGTGGCTGGCGTTCGGGAAATTGGCGGGCGATTACGAGGCCGGCCTGCAGACGATGAACGAAACGGTTTCGCGCGTCAAAAAAGCCGGCCACCGCCGCTGGCTGGACCGGCTGGTCAACGTGCCGCCGCTGAGCTGGTGGCTGCGTGATCCGGTGGCGCGCGCGGCTTTCCTCCTGACGGCGGCGTATCTGGTCCGTGACCGGGATGTGAAGCTGCGGGTGTATCCGGGCATCGCCCCGATGCTGGTGATCCCTTTTATATTTTTATTCCAGAACCACGGTCACGCCGGTTCAGGCGGCGTTGGATTCGGGATTCCGTTCACGGGAGTCTATATCGGATTGGTGCCACTGATGGGGTTGCAACTCTTGCAGTTCTCGCAGCAATGGCAGGCGGCAGATATTTTCCGGAGCGCCCCGATGCCCGGCCCGGCCCGGCTGGTCCATGGGGCGCGACGGGCGATCCTGTTTTTTCTGACGTTGCCGATGATCGTGTTGATGGGGTTGATTGTTTGGGGTTTGCGCGGAGATGCTTCACTGTTGCTCCTGTTCATTCCAGGGCTGGTCGCCTTGCCGGTTTTTGCACTGGTACCCAGCCTGGGCGGCAAAGGCGTGCCGCTTTCCCAGCCGGTTGACGCGGCGAAATCCGCCGGCCGCAGTCTCAACATGATCGTGGTGATGTTCGTCTCCTTCGGGCTGGCGGGGCTGGCGTCAGCCTCATGGAGCGGAGGTTGGTACTGGCAATTTGTGGCAGGCGAGCTGGTGGTGGCGACGGTTTTTTATTTTGGCATGCGCCGGTTGGTGGCGGCCGTGAACTGGCCATCGGCGGAGTGATTTTAATTTTGGTTAGACCCGGTGGCGAATCGTTGCTAGTCTGCAAGAACTATGACATCCGACGAAATTTTAATGGAAGCGGAAGACAAAATGATCAAGACCGAGCAGGTCGTGGTGAACGGGTTCTTGGGCGTCCGCACCGGCAAAGCGTCGGCTTCGCTGGTGGAAAATATCCAAGCGGAAGTTTACGGGTCCATGATGCGCATTCGCGAACTCGGCAGCATCACCTCGCCGGAACCGCGCCAACTGGTGATCACGCCGTGGGATAACGGCGCGTTGCAGCCGATCGAGAAGGCGATCCAGAAGGCCAATCTCGGTCTTTCGCCGGTGGTGCAGGGGCGGCTGATCCGGCTGACCTTTCCGGAATTGAGCACGGAGCGTCGCCAAGAATTTGTGAAGATGGCGCGCAAGATGACGGAAGACGGCCGCGTGGCCGTGCGCCATGTGCGGCGCGATGCGTTGGAAGAATTGAAGAAAGCGGTCAAGGCGAGCGAGACCAGCGAGGAAGAAGAAGAAAAGGTTGAGAAAGAAATCCAAAAGCTCACGGATCAATATGTCGCCAAGATCGACGCGCATCTGGTGCATAAGGAAAAAGAGATTTTGACCGTGTGATGTGGGTCGGTGAGATTTGTGTTTTTTCGAAGCCGCAAGGCTGATGAAAGCTACGGTTGTAATTTGTTTTACGCTCACCCTCGTCCCGGCCCTCTCCCCCGGGGAGAGGGAGAATTGATTCCAGCATCTTGGTAAAAATAAAGCGTTTGGTTCATGGATGCTTTGTGCGAATTCGCCGGGAAAATGGCACCTCCACCCTTTCTTTTCAATCTGCCTGTATCTGGTTCAATGCGGCGAGAACCAGAGAACGGTCGCCGATCAAAGGTTGTCAGCGGGCGGGTGCGTTGGTTTCGAAGCGGATGATGGTTTCATCCGCCTTGGCGTAGCCGAGTTTTTCGCGGGCGAGGCGTTCGACGGTTTTAGGGTCGTTGCGGAGAGCGTTAAATTCCAACTGCAATTCTTGCGAGATGGCTTTTTGTTTGTCGACTTCGGCGGTGAGGCGGTCGATTTCACGGCGCATGCGTTCGTTGGTCTGGATCTCCGGCCGGTAAGCCATGCCGATAAGCAACAGCGCGGCGATGGCCACGAGGGCGACGACCGCCTGCGCGAGCCAACTCCAGATGCCGAGATCCACTTTCTGCTTCACGCATGCAGTTAAGCACGCACGGTGCGCCGGTGGAAGCGGATTTTATTGTTCCGGCGCAAAAAAATGGTAATCATGGCTTTTGGATGCTTAAAGTTTTCTTCCTACTCTTTGAATCGGACGTGGCCTGGGAAAAGATCGCGCAGGCGAGGCGGGGCTTTGCATTCATCCTGGGGATACAGGTGTTACCGCTGATAGCGCTGGCGACGGCGGCCGAAGGATGGGGATTGATGCATTGGGGCAAATGGCAGGAGCGCCTGCAACGGACCAGAATCTGGACAGACCAGACGGCGGTAATCCATTTTGAGATATTGCAGGCGGCGCTGTTTTTGGCGGTGGTATTTCTAAGCGCGCTGTTGCTGCATGTGGCGAGTGCGCAATTTCATGGAAAACGCACGTTTCTACAATCGTTCACGGTGATGGCGTATGCGTTCAGCCCGATGTTGCTGCTGCATTTGCTGAACCTGTTTCCGGGTTTGTTTCCGGCGTGGAGCTGGGCGCTGGGCCTGGCGGTATCGGTCTGGGTGCTGTATCCGGGCATTCCACGCGTGCTGGAACGGGATCCGGTGCATGCGTTCGGCAACTATCTGACCGCCATCTTTGTGCTGGCGCTGACTTCCGGCCTGGTGCGGCTGTTCACGGCCATGTATCTGCTCGGGAACATCAATTTCCAGCGATCGGCGATCACGCGCGCGCTGGGGCAATGGCTGGGCCAATGATTTTAAAAATATGAATTCTCCCGTCGAAAAAGAGATTCTCACCGCGCTGATCCAATTGGAGGCCGCCGTCAAATCCATGCCCACGGCGGATCCCAAGCCGAACCTGATGCCGCTGTTTGCGCATCTGGATGAACTGACGCACTCGCTGCCGCGCAACACCGATCCGTCGTTGCTGCACTACATGCACAAGAAAAGTTATGAAAAGGCGCGGCTGTTTTTACAAGGGCGCGATGCGGAGAACCAGTTGGGCAACTGCCGGCATGTTTGAGCGGTATGATTGAGGATACCATTGCCGCCATCGCAACACCGCTGGGTGAAGGCGGTTTGGCAGTCGTGCGCCTTTCGGGGGCGCAGGCATTTGGCATCGCCGACGAGTGTTTTCAACCGACGGGAAAGAGTTCGTTGAAACCGTCGGCTGCGCCGACGCACACGGTTCAATATGGGCGAATTGTGCGAGAGGGGAAAGTGATCGATGAGGTGCTGCTCACGGTTTTGCGCGCGCCACGGACTTTCACGCGCGAGGACACGGTGGAAATTTCATGTCACGGAGGATTGTTGCCGGCCAAGCTGGTGGTGGATGCGCTGCTGGCACAGGGGGCACGGATGGCGGAGCCGGGTGAATTCACGCGGCGAGCATTTCTTAACGGGCGCATCGATCTGGCGCAGGCGGAGGCGGTGGCGGATCTGATCCATTCGCGCACGGAACTGGCGCTGGCCGCCGCGAATGAGCAGTTGGCGGGAAAACTTTCGCAACGAATCAACCGGTTGCGGGATGACCTGATGCTAACGATGACGCACGTCGAGGCGCACTTAGATTTTCCGGACGAGGACATTTCACCGAATACGAAGGAGCAGTTGCTGAAGCGTCTGGATGATGGCGTGCAATTCATGGATGAACTGCTGCGCACGGCGAACGAGGGGCAGATTTTGCGGCGCGGCATCCGGGCGGCAATCATCGGCCGGCCGAACGCGGGCAAGTCCAGCCTGCTGAATCAATTGCTGGGGCATGAGCGCGCGATCGTCTCGCCGATCGCGGGGACGACGCGCGACACGATCGAAGAGACGGCGAACATCCGCGGGTTGCCGGTGATCTTCATCGACACCGCCGGCTTGCGGGAGGGGCAGGATGAGATTGAAGTCGAAGGCATCCGCCGCAGCCGTGAGTCGTTGGCGAAGGCGGAATTTATCCTGCACGTGCTGGATGCGAGCGAGCCACTGACGGCGGCGGATGAAAATTATTTGGCCGAGTTTGCGGGGAAGAAACGAATTTTTGTGCGGAACAAGACGGACTTGCCGGTGAAGTTGGAACTGACGTCAACCGTTGCGGTGGCCATTGATATTTGTTGTACGAGCGGGCGAGGAATTGAAGGGTTGAAAGACGCCATCAAGGAACTGGCGTGGTCGGGCGAGATCAAGGCGGAGATGTTGCAAGTGGCGATCAGCTCGCGGCATCAGGATGCGCTCAACCGGGCGCGGACCGCGACGCGTCAGGCGGCGGCGGCTTTGCGCGAGGGATTGACGCTGGAACTTATCGCCTTTGATCTGCGCGTTGCCGCCAGTGCGGTGGGGGAAATCGTCGGCAAGACCACGACGGAAGATTTGTTGGACTCCATCTTCAGCACGTTTTGTATCGGGAAGTGAGTGCGAGCCGTCGCAGGAGCGGTGGTTAAATCTTTGATCTGCCATTGCGTTGATCATCGGAAAAATGAACGTGGCTTTACTTGCCCTTGCATCAATTTTTCCGAGTCTTGCACGGCCCGTTTACAGCGCCAGTGAGAGTCTTTTCCACAGGATTTTTTTAATTCATCAGCGACCATGACGGCATCCTTTTCGCCCATAATCAGTGCCGCTTGAAGCAACAATATCAAGGCCTCGGCGCGAGACGAATGAGGAGTCACGCTTTTGGATTCAATCACAGCCGCCCGCAATGCGATTTTCGCTTCGACAAAAAAATTGCGTTCGGCCAAGGCGGCAATTTCCCAGGAGCGAACTGCAACCCGCTTGTATTCGTCATCACATTCACCAGCGGACTTCGCTGCCTGGCCGGCAACTTTCAAGCAGGCATCCTCACTGTATCGCGCTACCCAAGCAAGAGCTTGTGATTTGAACCATGGATCAACGATTTTTTTGGCTTGTGCGAGTGCTTTTGAAGAATCTCGTTTCGCCAAGTTACAGACTTGATTGCGTTGCAAAATGGCACTCACTTCCGGCCGGGATCCAGTGGTTCGGCCAATCAGCCCCAAGCCTTGCCCAAGACTTCGATGCCGCTGTGCTTCAGGTCATCAGGCGTCATAGCGGGGTGGACTTGGACATCGGCTTCGAAGGTCAGGAACCAAGGTTCGGCGAGGGCGGGGATGCGGGAGGCATCCTTCAAATCGACGACCAAGACCGCGGTGCGGCGGCCGTTGAGTTCGGTGAAATAGACCGACTCCGGTTTTTGCGACTCCAAGATCTTGCCGATCTTGGCGCCAGCGGTGCCGTCTTTGACGGCGGCATTGAATATGTGGTGGGGCAGGGAGGCGATGATCAGCATGCGCATAATTTTTTTAGCAGGGGATTGAGTTGCCCCGTCACGATAGAGAAACGCCACCGACCGGCAAGCCGGAAACGGCGTTAAAAGTCATCTGGTTCACCCGGTGACGGCGAACCCGGCGGCTTGGAGTTCGGCGGTCAACTGGCGTTGTTGATTTGGATGCACCAAGATATGGGTGTCTCCATCTGCCGCCCCGACGGCCAGGCCGTACCGGTTTCGCAACCATTCGGTGGCTTGGGGGGTACGGGCTTCAAAAAGCAGGGTGCCATTTTGGGGAATCACGATTACGTCTGGATTCATATCAGAGGGGTTAAGCGGAGGGAAAGCGGCGCGAGACTCGTTTTCCTGCCATTCTTGCATGCGGCGCGCAAATTTGTTCCAAATTTGCTGCTTCACGCGAAAATGATCCATTTGAGCCGGTTGTGCGTTCATATCATAAAAAATTAACCGATTTATAATGAATACGTGCGCCAAAGCAGTTTCTTTCAAAAATACGTAAAATATTTTTAAATAAATTTTTGTTGGCGGGGCGAACAAAGCATCGGCTTACGAAATCTCAGGCAAATCGAAGATATTCCGTCAAACAGCCAAATTTTTTGACACCGCCCCGCTGTCGTCTATGCTTCCAGCCGGTGCCGGGCGCAAGTTCTCCGCAGCAACCGCAGATATAGCAATGCACGCTGAAATCAACCCTGCCTTGGATGTTTTGATGATTGAATGAAGAGTTCCATGAAACATGTTGATTTTTTGGATCAACTTCGCGGCACGGCCATTCTCGCAGTGCTGATGTTTCATTCGATCAGCACGGTTTATGGCTACGACGTGCTGCCTTGGGACGGCTGGTTCCGCGGCTTTTCGGTGCCGAACTCATTTCTATGGCTGCTCCCGCTCAGCGTGGCCAATGTGGGGGTTTCGATTTTTTTTGTGGTCAGCGGTTTTTGCATCCACTTGAGCTTCCAGCAACAGGGGCGGAACTGGCCGGGCTTTTTTATCCGCCGAATCTTTCGGATCTATCCGGCCTATCTGGTGGTACTGGTCTTTTTTACGCTGTTGTATATGCATCATTTCCGGCTGGATCTGATGAGCGGACAACTGTGGCTGCATTTTTTCTCCCACGTCTTTTTAATCCATAATTACCCGGCGGGAACGATCGGGTCCATCAATGGCGCGTTTTGGAGCATGGCGGTTGAAGCCCAGTTGTATCTGATCTACCCGGTACTGCTAATTTTGGTCGCGCGATCTGGCTGGCGCCGGACCCTGACCATCCTGGCCGTCACCGAAGTGGTGATCCGGGGGGCGGATGGCATGATGGACACGCTGGGCATGACCGGCACCCTTGGGCGGGATGTCACCTGGCTCTTTTCAGTTTCGCCTTTAGGTTTTTGGTTTAGCTGGGCAATGGGGGCGGCGCTCGCCGATGCGTTTTTGAATGGCCGGCCGCTGCCGTTTGCGAAATCGCCTTTGATTTTATGGGGGGCCTTGGCATTGGTCGCCTATTTCGTCAAGCCGCTGTTCGGTTTCCGGTTTTTATTATTTGCGGTGATGACGGCGGTGGTGCTCAGCCGGCGGCTGACAAGGACGGACACGGAAGCCGGAGCGGTTTCTCGCTGGTCTAATATCCTTAAAAAAATTGGGGTTTGGAGTTACAGCATTTACCTGTTGCATCAGCCGCTGTTTAACATTTATCTGGCCGCCATCTACCTGGTCATCCCGGCAGAATCACTTTCCGGCCTGGCCGCTTATGGATTGGTAGTCCTCACGTGGCCGTTGGTGATCGGGTTGAGTGTTTTGTGGTACAACATATTTGAAATCCCGGGGATAGCCTTGGGCCGCCAGATTGTTCGAAAATTTGATGGCCGTAGCGCGGCGGATGCCGGTGTGAAAAAAGAGGAGGCATCCGGCGGGTTCTTTTCATTTAAAAGCAACCAGACATGGATGGCTTGCGCCTTGTTGATATTGGCCACGGGAAACCTGCTGCTGGGCTTTAAACTTTTGCCCGCAGATCCGGTGGCAAACAACAACCTGGCCTGGTCGCTCGCCACCAATCCAGATGCCAGCAAAAGGAACGGCGCCCGGGCGGTGGAACTGGCTGAAAGCGCCTGCCAACAGACGCAGTATCAAGAAATTGTCATGGTGGGAACTTTGGCAGCGGCTTATGCGGAAGCGGGAAGATTTGAGGACGCCATCACAGCGACGCAACGCGCCTGCGGGCTGGCGGTGAAAAGCGGGGACACCAACCTGCTGCAAAACAACCTGGCTTTATTGAAATGGTATCAAAGCCGCCAGCCGTATCGCGTTCAACCGGGGAGTTCGATCCGATGAAAGCGGTGCGCGTCATTTAATTTCAATTTTTGACACCTGGGCGCGGGTGTTTATCCTTTCCGGCATGCGCATCGTTCAAGTTCAACTCGGCAACCGCAGCTACGGTATCAAGGTCGGAGCCGGCCTTTTGCCGCGCCTCGGCGCGGAGTGCGCGCAACTCAAACTGGGCCGGCGCTGCGCGGTCATCACGGATTCCAATGTCAGCAAAAAATATGCGGCCGCCGCCTTGAAAGCGCTGGCCGCTTCAGGTTTTGAACCGGTATTGGTCACGGTTCCGGCGGGGGAAAAATCCAAGTGCATGGCGATGGTGGAAAAATGTCATGACCAACTGGCGGGGCACCGGCTGGAGCGGAGTTCTTTTGTCGTGGCGTTGGGTGGCGGAGTGGTAGGCGATCTCGCCGGTTTTGTGGCGGCGACCTATCTGCGGGGAATCCCCTTCGTGCAGGTGCCGACGACGTTGCTGGCGCAGGTGGACAGTTCGGTTGGTGGCAAGACGGGGGTGAATCTCAAATCCGGCAAGAATCTCGTCGGCGCGTTTTATCAGCCACGTTTGGTGTTGTGCGATCTGGATACTTTCAAGACGTTGCCGAAGCGCGAGTATGTGTCCGGCCTGGCGGAGGTGATCAAGTACGGGGTCATTTACGACGCGATTCTTTTCGCGCAGCTTGAGCGCAATCTTCCTAAGCTGCTGCTGCGTGACATGGCAACTTTGCGCGATGTCGTGGCGCGGTGCTGCGAGATCAAGGCGGATGTTGTGGGGCAGGATGAGACCGAGGGAGGGTTGCGGGCCATTTTAAATTTCGGCCATACAATCGGGCATGCCATCGAGAACAGTTCCGGCTATGGGAAATATTTGCACGGCGAGGCAATCTCGATCGGACAGGTGGCGGCGGCCAAGTTATCGCACAAGATTTTAGGGCTGCCGTCGGCGGATGCGGTGCGGATCGAAAAATTGTTCGTCCAATCCGGATTGCCGGTGAAGATCAAATTGAGCGGGGCGCAACGCGCAAAACTGTTTGCCGCGATGAAGCTGGACAAGAAAGTCAGCGGCGGCGAAGTGAAGTTCGTGCTCGCGCAAAAGATCGGCAAAGTGGTCTGGGGGCAACAGGTGCCTTCGACTTTGATTGGGGAAGTGTTGGAGGCTTAGGAAGGCTGGGCGCTGCAGGGGTTTAAAGCTGCGGTCTTGTTTCAAAAATATTCAACGCTCAACATTCAACACCGAACATCGAAGGAAACTATGAATTGAGCGCTTGGAAGTTGCATGTTGCATGTTGGGCGTTGAATGTTCGGCTGCTTTGCGGCCACAACTTTCTTTTGTTTGCTCTAATGGCCCTTATCGGGCGGGCGCGCCGGTGACGGTGTTGGTTTGCCAGCCGCAGCCGAGGGCTTTGACCAGGTTGATGGTGGCGGTCAGGCGTGTGCCTTGTAATTCTACCAGCGTGCGTTCATGCAGCAATGCGTCGGCCTGGGCGGTGGCCACATCGAGGTAGGTGACCAAGCCGGCCTTGTAGCGATTGTTGGCGATCTCCAAGGTGCGTTGGGCCGCGATGACGGTGTCATTTTCGGCGGACCATTTTTCCGTGAGCAATTGCTGGGCGGCGAGGCCGTCTTCGACTTCGCCAAAGGCCGTCAATACCGTCTGGCGATAATCTGCGACCATTTCATCATAGGCGGCGTGGGCTTGCCGGAGATGCGCGCTGTTCAATCCGCCGGTGAAGAGCGGCAGTTCGACGGAGGGGCCGACCGACCACATGCGGCTCGGCCAATCAAACCACGTGCTGGAATCGACAGATTGCAGGCCGGCGAGGCCGTTGATACGCACGGTCGGGAAAAAGGCGGCTTTGGCCACGCCGATATCGGCATTGGCGGCGGCCATGCGGCGTTCGGCGGAGGCGATATCGGGGCGATGTTCCAACAGTTCGCTGGGCAAACTGGGTGGAACCATGGGCACGATCGTGGCCGTGGACGGACCGTCAGACAGGGCAAAACCTCCGGGGGCTTCTCCACAAAGGATGGCGAGCGCGTGAAGCATTTGAGCGCGATTTAATTTGATATCAGGCAACTGTGATTCGGCGCTGTGCAATTGGGTAGCGGCCTGCGCGACATCGAGATCGGACGCGACGCCACCTTTCCGGCGGTTTTGCGTGAGTTCAAGCGAGCGCCGGAAGGCTTCGATGTTGGTGGTCACCAAGTAAAAATCATCATTCAATGTGCGGACGGAAAAATAATCGCTGGCGACCTCGGCGGTGATGGCGAGGCGGGCGGACTCGTAGTCATCCATGCTGGCGATGAAGCGGTCACGGGCGGATTCGGACTGGCGACGCACGCGGCCCCAGAGATCGATTTCCCAGCCGAGATAGATGGGGGCGGTAAAGGTGTCGTAGGTGTGGGAGGTTTGCGCGGCCTGGCCTTGGACCGGTTGGTTGTAGCTGGTCCGTTGGCGGGTGATATCGCCATTGGGTGTGCCGCCGAGGGCGAACTGAGGATAGAAATCGGCGCGCGCGGCGGTGACGAGCGCGCGGGATTGTTCAAAGCGCGCGACGGTGGCCGCGAGATTCTGATTGTTGGTGAGCGCGAGGG
>DASZCA010000245.1:0-2767 GCA_035943555.1 Verrucomicrobiia bacterium | reverse complement strand
GTTTATGAAACCAATGCGGCCGCGTACTATCGTGTGTTGGAATTGTTGCCGGGCGCGCCTGGTCCGAATGTGATGGTCAACGGCAGCTTTGAAACTTCGGCCGCCAACAACATCGGCGCCACCAACTGGAACGGCCCCGCGAGCAACGGCACGGCAAATCAATACGTCACCAATCAGTACGGCGTTTTGTTGCCGACCGACGGTTCCAGCATGTTGTTCATGGAAGGCACCAACGGCACGGGTTCGCTGGTGACGAGCGATCTGTTGCCCATCAGCGGCGGGCTGACGTACAAGGTGGTGTTTGACGCGGCCAATCCGGTTCAGTTCAACGGCGCGAATCCACAATTCCAAGTCGAATTTTTTGACGCAGGCAATGCGTTCATCGCCAACACCGGCTTCGCCAGTCTGGGGGCGGTCGGGGCCGGTTGGACGACCGTGAGCAACAATTACGCGGCCCCGGCGAATGCCGCGAGCCTGCACATCGAATTTCTCGAAGCGGTTGGTGGCGGCGCGCATTGGGTGACGTTGATCGACAATGTGCGGGTGAGTTCGCTGGCGGCGATCGGCAGCACCAATGTGTTGACGCCCACGCTCAATTTGGGGGCCATCTTCACCGGCACCATTGTCAGCAATGGCGTGACGGTGGCGACGGCGGCTTCGGGCAACATCACCTTTCTTACTAACAATGCGGTTTTAAGCACCAACACCGTTGCGCTTGGCGGCGCGACCAGCGCCACGGCAATCGTGACGCCGCCGTATACGGTCAAAGCCATTTATTCCGGTGACAGCCTCTATATCAGCAGCTCGAACACACTCACGGTGAATAACGCCGTGGCCACGGTGACCTTGGGCAACCTGAACCAGACGTATGACGGCACGGCTAAAACGGTCACTGCCACCACCGCGCCGGCGGGTCTGACGGTGAATCTTACTTACAATGCTTCCGCCACCGCGCCGGTGAACGCCGGCAGTTATCAGGTGATCGGCACAGTTTCAGATGCCGTGTACGCGGGTGGCGCGACTAATACGCTGACCGTGGCCAAGGCTGCGGCCACGGTGACCTTGGGCAGTTTGAGCCAGTCCTATGACGGCACGCCAAAAAACGCCACGGCCGTGACGGTGCCGGGCGGCTTGACGGTGGTGTACACCTACAATGGCTCGTCCAGCCAGCCGCTCAACCTCGGCACCTATCAAGTGATCGGGCTGGTTTCGGACAACAATTATTTTGGCGGCGCGACGAACAGCTTTGTGATCGTCAGCGGTTACAGCAACACGCCGACGAACATCACGGCCACGGTTGCGGGCAATCAGATCACACTCGCGTGGCCGTCCGATCATCGCGGCTGGATTTTGCAAGCGCAGACCAACCGCATGAACGTGGGCATCAGTACCAACTGGGTGAGCGTCCCGGGCAGCGATACGAACATCCAAGCGGTCATCACTATCGATCCGGCAAATCCCACGGTGTTCTTCCGGTTGCGGACGCCACCTGCGCCGGTGCAGCCGCCAGCCAGCTTGCAGACGGTTTCTTCCGGAACGACCAACGCCATCGGTCTCTCGTGGACAGCCAGCCCGTCACCCGGAGTCACCGGCTATCGCGTTGTTTATGGCACGGACAGTAGCAGCCTCACGAACATCGTTAACGTGGGCAACGCGACTGGCGCGGTCCTCACCGGCTTGACGAGCGGGCAAACTTATTACATCGCGGTCATCGCCGTTTCCGCCGATGGCCAGAGCCAGGCGGCGGGCGCCACCATTTCCGCCCAGCCGGATGGCGGCGGAATCCTCGTTCCGCTTTTTGATTCCAGCACGGTGCTGGAGCCAGAGACGTCGGTGGTCACCACCAATGCGTTGGTCACTTATCTCGCGGATCGCGCGCGCGACCGGCATGCGCGTGAGAGCCAGTTCATGCTCTATGACCATTACCTGAGCTGGTACTGGGAACAACGTGTCGCGAAAATCCAGATCATTGATCATGTCGCCAAGGGTGGCACGGACATCATTTTTAATTACACGACGCATGATCAATTGGATCCGGGTGAATTCCGGACTTTTTATCGCGGCATCACCACGGTGGCCGAATACCAGAACAACCAGCAGGCGACATTGGTGTCCACCAATGTCTCGGTCACGCCGGGGGAAATGGATTTTAATTACACCGCTTCCATCAGCGCCAACGCACAGTTCAACCGGCCCTTGCAGATCGGTGATCGCGTGGAAGTGGAGATCAGCCAGTTCCTGCTCGATCCGCGGCATGGCCGGGATAATTATTATGGAACGGTGCTGCTCTACGTCGTTGGGCAGGGGATCGTGCCGTGGGAAGAAGGCCAGGATCGCGGCTTGACCGGCGGCGTCGTTGGCAGCGTGAACCAGAACCTTGATTCCTATCCGATACCCACGAACGGCTGGCTCGGCGGCCTCACCACGTTGCCTTACCAATATTCCAACGAGCCGTCGAATCACTTCAAAGAATTCGCCGGCAACATTTCACCGACCAATGGTGACCTGTTTATGCTGGGGCGCCGGTTGCATCACACAGACTTCGGTGATGGCACGCATTCCGAGCCGGATAATCCGGTTTTCACAAACCAGATCGGCAAGCTCGGGCCCAAATTTGTGAACCGCAGTTGCATTGCGTGTCACGTCAGCAACGGCCGCGCTTTGCCGCCGGCGATCGGTGCGCCCATGTTGCAATCGGTGGTGAAAGTCGGCAGCGATGCGAGCGGCACGCCGCATCCGACGCTGGGCTCGGAATTGCAACCGCAAT
>DASZCA010000244.1:0-8362 GCA_035943555.1 Verrucomicrobiia bacterium | reverse complement strand
CTTGGCATCACCGTGGACACCATCGAGAAAGACCTCGCTGTCGGCCAGTTATTCATTGACCACACCCTCATGGTGGCGGACGTGATGATCGCCATCGAGCTTGCCTGCCGGAAGCGGGAGGGCGTCCGACTGCTCTATGAGGACGAGCTTTCGCTGCCGGTTACGCGCCTGCCGTTCCAGTGGCAGGTGACGGTGAAGAGCGGCGAGAAGCTCGGCGTCACGCCGGACCGCGTGTTCGCGCTTGAGTTCGCCGGAAGGGACGGCCAGCCGGACCGGGCATATTTCTTCCTTGAGGCCGACCGGGGCACCATGCCGGTGAAGCGGCAGACGCTGTTGCAGACCTCCTTTTTCCGCAAGCTGCTCGCATATGAGGCGACCTGGGTGCAGGACATCCACCAGCGGAAGCTCGGCATCGACCGCTTCCGCGTCCTCACCGTGACGAAAAGCCCGAAGCGCGTGCAGTCCATCATCGCGGCGTGCCGGGAACTGCAACGCGGCCATGGCCTGTTCCTGTTTGCCGATACCGGCATCTTGTCCGCCGACCCGCTCGCCTCCATCTGGCAGACGACCGTGCCGGGGCGGATGGGTGAATTGATCTCGTAGGGCTTGCCGGAATTGGCAAGTTCTACCGTCTGTCGGGTTGCGAGCGGGCCGGTATGATGGACGCAGACCAAACCGTCGCCATTACCTTTCCGGCGTGCGCCCGCGCACGACTGCCGGAAAGGAGTGGCGGCGGTTTTGGCAAGTGGGGTTAGATGAGCGCATTGACGGTTCAGTCTTTGACCGCGATGATGGACTGCACGCGCTTCGTTGCCGTGCTAGAACTCCCGCCAGCTGCATCAGCGGAAACGGCTGTGCGGGTTCAAATAGTGGAAGACGGAAAACTGAAACATTCAAAATGAAAAACGCAGATTTTGATCCGTTAATTGAAAGGTTTAAAAATCTACTGAAAGAGAACAAGCGATTGCAGACGGAATACAGGAGTCAAGTCTCTGGCTTGAAACGCCTGATGCGGGAACGCCGGAACCGCCTTAAAAGAAGTTAAAACCCATTTAGGACAGTATTCGGGCCCCGCAGTCATTGCTGGAAATTGCAATTCGTGGTATGATTTGTCCGTTCACTTCATTGGTTTTCAGCCGGGAAACACGGCCTAACAAATTCAAAAAAATGATTTCAAATGAAACCACTCTCAAGATGCTGAAGTATTCCGACAAGATTTTGACCATCATCGACGGCAAGGATGAAATGACGCGGGGCGACTTGCAGGGAAGCATCGAGGCCATCGTGCTGATGATTCTCAACGAGAAGCATAACTAGCGGGATATGATGAAACCGGCGCGGAGAACGTGCCGGTTTTTCATTTGCCCGGTTTGGCCTCCTTTAGGGAAAGGAGGAATACCGGCCCTTCGATATTGAACGGCGAATATGCCTCGATCATCCGCATCCGTAATTTCACCAAGGCTTGTTCGGGTTTTTCCTCTGCCTGAAAGATGGATGTCTGCGATACGTCCATGTCCCGCGCTGCCTGGGCGCGGGTTGCGCCCGTCTGCTTGCGATATCGCTTGGCGAGCGTAGCCAAATCTTTTTCTGCAACCGATTGGTCTTTCAACATGTCGCTAGCATACGAAATAAAGGCGGATTGCCTACACTTTTTTCTTGAAGTGCCGTTGCGCTTTTGATATGAAATAGTGCTATGAAGGACAATATTGCCTTGAGCAAATCCGTCGGCATCTGGATACGGGTTTCCACCGAAGACCAGGCAAGGGGCGAGAGCCCCGCACACCACGAGGAACGCGCCCGCGCATACGCCAAGAGCCGTGGCTGGCAGGTCAAAGAACTGTACGACCTCGCCGGTCAGAGCGGCAAGGCCGTGAAGGACAACCCGGAGGCCAAGCGCATGATGAAGGATATCGAGCGGGGCCACATCACCGGGCTGGTGTTCTCAAAACTTGCCCGCCTTTCTAGGAACCGCCGCGAACTTGAGGACTTTTCGGATTTCTTCAACAAGCACAAGGCCGACCTCATTTCTCTGTCCGAAGCGATTGACACCAGCACCGCCGGGGGCCGCATGTTCTTTCACCTGTTGGGTGTCTTCGCCCAGTGGGAGCGTGAAGAAATCACGGAGCGCGTGAATGCGTCAGTCCTCGTTCGCGCCAAGCTCGGCAAGTCGATCAACGGCAGTTCCCCCTATGGCTACGAATGGAAAGACCGCAAGCTCGTGGTGAAGCCTGCCGAGGCCAACATCCGCAGGAAGGCGTATGACCTGTTTTTGACCCACCGGCGCAAGGGCAAGGTCGCCAATCTCCTGAACGCCGCCGGATATCGCACCCGTGGTGGGGCTTTGTGGCGCGACAGCCAGTTGTTCCGCATCCTGACCGACCCGAGCGCCAAGGGCGTCTACTACTTCAATCGGGTGCGCCAGCTTGAGGGCTCATGGCAGACCGAAGCGAAGCCCGAGAACGAATGGGGCAAGGTCGAATGCGAACCCATCATTTCCGAGGAAACTTGGAGCCAGGTGAACCTCATCATTGAGGAACACACAAAGACGTGGAAGCGTCCCGGCCCCTCGCCGGTGCATCTCTTCGGCGGCTTGGCCGTGTGCAAGTGCGGCACCAAGATGTATGTGCGGGCCGACAGTCCCAAGTATGTGTGCCGGAAATGCTGCAACAAGATTCCCATCGCGGACTTGGAGGCGATCATCCAAGAGGAGGTAAAGGCGTTCTTCGGGACGCGGAACCGGGTGGAACGCCTCATGGACGAAACCAGCGCCAACCTCGCGGAGAAGAACGCCCTCCTTGAAACCCACCGCCATGAAATCCAGAAGGTGCGGGACGAGATGCGCCAGACCCACCAGCTGTACCTGAAACAGCAGATTTCGGGGGACGGCTTCCGCGACCTCTACGCCCCTGCCGAGGAACGCTTCAAGCAGCTGCAGGCAGAGTTGCCGAAGCTCGAAGCCGAGGTGGACTTCCTCAAGGTCAACAAGCTTTCCGCCGATGACATCGTCCGCGAGTCCGACCTGCTCCATGAGCGGTGGCCCTCCATGCCGGTTGACGACAAGCGGAGGATCGTCGAGGCCCTCATCGAGAAGATCGTCATCGGCGAAGGCGAAATCGACATAACCTACTCATGCGCCCCTTCTTCTGAAGAACTGTGCACAAGCCAACAGGGGCTAAGGCCGGGATGAGGGCGGTCGTGCTACTGACTTGATTTCATCTTCTACATTGGCTGCGGGAGAAGGTTTTGCACCTTCGACTTCGCTTTCAAAGAGCGATGAGTTGCTGATTATTCCATCCCGCAAATGAAACTGGTGGAGCCGGAGGTAGTTGCACCCTCACCTAACCGGAGTAAAAATCCGGTGCCGGTCTGCTGTGGCTTCGACTCCCTAAACAACGGAGCGCGGGCGGCCCGCCCGCGTGTTCATCCGGAGCGCGGATCTGTGATCCGCAGCAATGTGCCTCGCACATAAATCATCCGGATAACCGGCGGCTGCCGCTCGCGCCACCCATTCCCATCCTACAATCCCTAAATCCATCCGCGTTTCGCGGAAACTGGTCGGCGTGCCGGGTAACGCTCCCGGGCCCGGCACTCATCTAGTGCGATTCCGTTTATAAGACGGACGGTTCTCTTTTAAATACATGCCGCTGGTGGTGAAAATGGCGGAAGGTCGTGGACTTGCACCACTTGCCGCAAAGCGGCACGCATTCGTTAGCAACAAAGCCCGGCGCACTCGTCCGGTTGACCTTCCAAAATGGTGCCGCGTGAGGGATTTCCACCCCCAACCTCTCCGTTCTAAGCGGAGCGTCTCTGGTAGTTGGACTAACGCGGCAAATTGAGTTGATAGCTGAAAGTTGATTGTTGAGCGACCGGGCAACGGGCGGTGCGTTCACGATTTCCCCTCTATCAACTCTCAACTAAAAACCATCAACTTCTTCAAAGTGGCGCACCCGGCAGGACTCCCACCTGCAATCTCTCCGTTCGTAGCGGAGTATGATCGTAATTTCACCACGGATGCGTTGATGGCTGAAAACCCCTTCCCCCAGCCCCTGAAATAAAATGTTTTACCCTCTGCCAGAGCATCTTACGCTTGCCCAGTTTGACACCTCGCCCAATCTTTGAGAGTGTCGTTACGTATGCAGCCTAAACCGGCCCGCCTTCCTGCGAGCCGATGCGGGGGAACCAAACCCTTGGAAAACCAAGGACGGGGCTTACGCCGGTGGCGAACCACCAGCGCGGTCACTTTCAGGACCGAGCCCGTCAGCTAACCTCGTCGGCATCTGGAAGGGCGATCCTCTAGGATTTCGCTTGGCGAAGTCCCCACGGTCTCCCCAATGAAACGCGTTGTGTCCGGGCGCGGCGATAACCCGCGCCCGGATGCAACCACATCGGAGATGGGTTATGACAACGAACATCCTGTTGGCTGTCGGTGGCAATTGGTTCGACGTGGCCTGGTATTGGAATGTGCTGGCCTTTCTCGGCCTGCTCGTAATCGTGTTGCAGTCCGGCTTCGTGCTCATCCGTGAACGTCAGGTCGGCATCGTGATCAAACGCTTCGCGAACAAGTCGCTGCCGCCCGGACATCTTCTCGCGCTCGAGGGCGAGGCGGGCTATCAGGCGGACACGCTTGCCCCCGGTTTGCATTCCGGTTATTGGCCGTGGCAATACCGCGTCATTAAGGTGCCCGTCACCGTCGTGGAGCAGGGCGAGATCGCCCTCGTCATGGCGGCCGATGGCGCGGCCATGCCCTCCGAGCACATCCTCGGCAAACGTGTCGAGTGCGATAACTTCCAAGACGCGCGAAAATTCCTGCTCTACGGCGGCGAGAAAGGGCGGCAACTCGGCATCCTCACCGGCGGCACCTACCGCATCAACACTGCGCTGTTCACCATCATCACCTCGGCGACCGCGCGTGAACATGGCATGTCGTCCGAGCAATTGCTCCTGCATCGCGTGCAGTCGGACATGGTCGGCATCGTTACCACGCTGGACGGCCAGCCCATTACGGCGGGCGAAATCGCCGGCCAGACTGTCGTTGACCACGACAGCTTCCAGAACGCCCAGGCGTTCTTGGATGGCGGTGGCAGCCGCGGATTGCAGGAACAAATCCTGTTGTCCGGCGTTTGGAACCTGAATCCGTGGTTCGTGCAAGTCGAACAGGTGCCGATGGTGCAGATTCCCATCGGCTACGTCGGCGTCGTTATCTCGTTCGTCGGCAAGGCGCACGAAGACGTCAGTGGCGTGGACTTCAAACACGGCGACCTCGTGAACGCCGGCCACAAAGGCGTGTGGGTCACGCCCTTGTATCCCGGCAAACATCCGCTCAACACGCGCGTGATGAAGGTCGAACTCGTGCCGACCACGAACATCGTGTTGAACTTGGCCAACCGCACCGAGGCGCATAATTACGATTCAAAATTGCAGTCCATCACCGTGCGCTCGAAGGACGGCTTTGCCTTCAACCTCGACGTCTCGCAGATCATCCACGTCGGCGCGCTCGATGCGCCCAAGGTCATCAGCCGCGTGGGTTCCATGCAGAACCTTGTGGACCATGTCCTGCAACCGACCGTCGGAAATTATTTCCGCAACTCCGCACAGGACTTCACCGTGCTCGACTTCCTCGGCGCCCGCAGCCAGCGCCAGGTCGAGGCGGCGGAACATATCCGCGAAGCCATCGGTGCCTATGACGTGCAGGCCATTGACACGCTCATCGGCGATATCAATCCGCCTGCCGAACTCATGACCACGCAGACCGATCGCAAGATTGCGGAAGAACAGCGCAAGACCTACGAGACCCAGCGCGCCGCGCAGGAACAACGCCAGCAACTCGTCCGGCAGACCTCGCTCGCGGACATCCAGCAGCAGGTTGTCGGCGCGGAGCAGGGCGTGAACATCGCCGAACTGAAAGCGAACGCCGGCGTCAAACACGCCACCGGCGAGGCCGAGGCCATCCGGCTCCGCGCGCTGGGCGAAGCCGAAGCCATCCGCGCCACCGGCGATGCCAAAGCCCAAGCCTACCGTGCCGGCGTGGAATCCATCGGCGTGCAAGGCTACACCGTCATGCAACTCATGCAGATCGTCGGCGACCGCAACGTCCGCATCGTCCCCGACGTCTCCGTCACCGGCGCCACCGGCGGCGGCAACGGCCTGGTCGACGGCCTCCTCGGCCTCATGCTGCGCAATCAAAACCATGACCATAAATCCGCCGAGAAAAACTGAGCGAAAAATTAGGTCTTAAGCACAGAAGCACGCCAATAACGGCGTGCTTCTTTTTGCCTCCGGAGTGCGCCCGTCCACGGACGCAGCAACATCCGAAGTTAAAGCAGCTTTCATTACACATCGGTCCATTGGAAAAAGGTTGAGCCTTGAAGCTTGGGTATGCTCTGTAGAAACCTTTCTAAAACCCGGCGCCCCAATGGGCGGCGGCTGTGTTGGGGAGAAAGGAACCAGCCGCAGCGTGCGGCTTGCAACCATCGTATCCGCATTTAGTCAACGACGACGCCTCTATTCGTTTGAAAATCCAAGATTTCTAAAAGGCATGTTGGATGTTGAGCGTTGAATGTTGGTTGTTGAATGTTCCCCGCCTACTTTCCCACCATCAAATCATCCACCCGCTGCGCCAGCTCCACCAGATACTCATCCCCCTTCGGATGCTGCGTCAGCGCCACGATGATATAATGCCGCCCGCCTCCGGTGACGACCGCCGAGTCATGCAGCCAGTTTTCCCACGTGCCCCACTTGCGGATGATCGACACATGGCGTCCCTGCAATCCTTTCACAAACTTGATGTCATCATGCGGAATTTCTGGCGATTCAAAAATCTCCCGCATCGTCTTCGAAGCCGCCGGCGAAACCAGCTTGCCCTGTTCCAGCATCAGAAAATAACGCAACAACATCCGCACCGTCGCCGCGTGTGAATTGTCGCCGACCGGATCGCCATAACGTTCCGTATCGCGCCCATAATGTTTCCCCACCCAGATGCCGCCGCCCCGGCTCGCATCATAAAAACCATCCGCATTCAACACCGCCTGCACCTGTTTCAACCCCATCAGATGCGAATACTTCGCCGCCATCTCATTGTCCGAAGCCTTCGCCATCAACCCCAATTCATGCCGCGTTGTCGCATCCAGGTTCGTCGCCGCCGCCGGATGCAGTTGAAAGTACGCCAGCAAAATCCCGACCTTCGCCACGCTCGCCGCATACTCCTCGCGATCCGGATGGATCATCGCCAGCCGCAATGTGGTTAAATCGAGCACGCCCACCGCCGTCTGCGCCGTCGCCATCCCATATTTAACCCGCAACTCCGCATCAATCGACTCCAACTGCACCTGCAACGCCACATCCGTCGGCGAGTCGTAGCTCAAAACATAATGCTCAAATTTCGAATTCATCTTTGTGGAGTGGGTGATGCAACCGTTCAGTGTCAAAATGGCGACAACCATCCCGAACAATGCAGCGCGTATCCTCATCCAGAGGTTTCTACCCGAATTTCCGCCGGGCGCAAGCCCCGTTGGAGTTCAACCTTTAGGTTGCTAAACCTCCGTTAAACCAAAAGACGGACGGAAGTTCCCGCTCCCGTCCGCCCTGGCCTATTTCTTCAACGCCCCCGCGCCGGTCCCTTTTGCAGTCGTGCGCAACCGCTTGGCCTTCGGCTCGCCGGACGTCTCTGCCACCTGCGGTCCGCCGAACGCCGCCGCCAGAAACCGGTCCAACTTCTCGTTTTCCACGAGCCCGAACTGCCGGAGCGTCGGCACCTCGATCATCCGGCCCGCCAGTTCCTTCACGGGCAGAAACTCGTTGATGAGTTGTAATGCTCGGGCGTAACTGGCTTCTTCCGGATCGGCGTCAGTGAATGTGTCGGATGATTTCGCGGTGCCTTCCTCCCAAACGGCGTCTTCATTCGTCTCGCCGTTTACGGAAGTGGTGGCGCGACGGAAAAAGATCCGGGCATCTTCCCGGATCAACCGCCGGTCACCGCTGAGCCAGACCAGCACCGTCGCCCCCAGCAAACTGGAACGTGCATGGATGATGACCTGCGTTTCCGGCGACCGTTGCTGCAGGATGGACCGGATCAGCAAGGCCCATTCCGCCTGCATCTCGCCTTCACCCATCAGTTCGATCTGCAACTGGCGCGGCCGCTTGGCCAGCATCTTCTCCAACGCCACGACCCGCTCTAAGTAGTAGGAATTACCATAGTGCATCAGGTTCAACGGGAACCGGCGCAGCCCCATAAGCGCTAACTTGTTGCAAGGCTCATTGCGTTATATTTTTCCGCCTGAGATTTCCGCTTTCGGGTGGTTTCCGATAATCCCAAGGCGATCATTTTCCAGTTCTTAAGGATGACACCCAAGGACAATGCCGGCTG
>DASZCA010000243.1:0-15546 GCA_035943555.1 Verrucomicrobiia bacterium | reverse complement strand
GAATGAAATTCAGGCAGCGCTGCTCAAACTTCCCGCGAAGCAACGTGCCGCCATCGTGCTGACCATCCACGACGGTTTAAATCACGCCGAGGCCGCCCAGATCTTGGGCTGCTCGGAAACGACCGTGTCTTGGCGCGTTTTCACCGCCAAACGCAAATTAAAAAAATTGCTGACCGCCGGCCGCACCGCCTTGCCCGCTTCACACAACGCCACCGAACCCCGCGCCGCCATTGAGCCGCGCCAGCCATGAACGATTCCGAACTTAAATCATTGCTGCGAAACGCCCCCGTGCCGGAGCGGTCGGAGGAGTATTGGAATGATTTCCCTTCGCAAGTGCGTGTGCAATTGCGCCGGAACCGCCGTGAATCGGCCCCGCGCCATGCCGCCCGCGTGCGACTCGCCTGGGCCGGCGGCTTCGCCTTGGGCATGGTGCTCACCACCCTGTGCCTCCAGTTTCATCCGCTCCAAAAAACATCTGCCGCGATCACCCGGCACGAACATCAATTCAACGCGCAAGTGGCGCAGATCGAATCCGGCCTGCACCTGCTCATGTTCAACCCACATGGCATGGGTTATCTGCTCGCCGAAGCCAATTGATTTATGGCGACTCAAAAAATCCAGACGGCCGAAATCGTTTCCGCAAATTCCGCGCCGGAAGTGTTGGAAAACCTCATCCGCTTGGCCGAGCGCGCCGGTGCCAGCGACATCCATCTGCAGATGCGTGGCAAATCTGCCGAAGTCGGTTTCCGCTTGGACGGCATCATCACGCCCGGCCGTGAATTGCCCTCCGAGATCGCCGAACGCGTGTTTGGCCGTATCAAATTTCTCGCCAAGCTGAAGACGTATCAGGAAACCCTGCCGCAAGACGGACGCATCCCGCGTGAGGAATTAAAATCGCAGAACGACATCCGCGTGGCCACTTATCCCACGGTTACCGGTGAAAAGATTGTGCTGCGGATGTTCAATTCCAACACTGCCAAGGCGCTGGCCGATCTGTCCTTGCCGGCGGCCGCGAATGCCGAACTGGAACAGTTTCTTCGCCAAAGCAGCGGCCTGATGCTGCTCACCGGTCCGGCGGGCAGCGGTAAAACCACCACCATCTACGCCTGCCTGCGTCATCTGGCCGAAGCTGGCGGCCGCCACATCATCACTGTGGAAGACCCGGTGGAACAGATCGTCCCCGGCACTATGCAGACCGAGGTCAACGACGCCATCGGCCTGGATTACGCCCGTGCCGCGCGGCATCTGCTGCGGCAGGATCCGCAGGTGTTGATACTTGGCGAAATCCGCGATGAAGCCACCGCGCAACTCGCCATCCGCGCCGGGCTGACCGGCCATCTGGTCATCTCCACGCTCCATGCCGGCTCCTGCCGCGGCGTGTTCGAACGGCTGCTCACGATGTGCCCGGATCATTCCGCCGCCGCCAGTGCAGTCGAGTTAGTCATGAATCAGCGGCTCATCCGCAAGGTCTGTCCCGCCTGCGAGGGCAGCGGTTGTGAAGCGTGTCTGCACACCGGCTATCAAGGCCGTGTGCCGCTGGTGGAATGGCTGCGCGTGAATGACACGATACGGGAACAGGTCCGCCGCCGCGAGCTGTCCACCTTGGCGCCGGTGCAGACATTGGAAAATGCGGCCCGTTCACTGGTGAACCAGGGCGTGACGAACGAGGCGGAATACAAACGGATTTTTGGCCTATGAAACACGATGAATTTGCCTTTTTCAACCAGCAGCTCGCCGCGATGTTGCGCGATGGCATCCCGCTCGAGGGCGCGGTGCGGCGGCTCTGCCAGGAGATGCGCGCCGGTGACTTGCGCGATGAATTGTCGGCGTTGGAGGCTGACCTCGGCAAAGGCGTGCCGATGGCCGAGGCGCTCGCGCCACGTCAGTTACCGGAACTGTATAAGCGCATGATCCTGATCGGCATCAAGGGCGGCGACCTGCCCGGCGCCTTGACGATGCTCGCGGACTATTTCCAACGTCAGAACACCGTCTGGACACGACTGAAGAGCATGATGACGTATCCGCTGATCGTGATGGCGCTGGCATTCTTGGTTTCGCTCCTGATGGCTTTTATGTGGAGCTGCGTCATTGGGCCGTCTTTCAAAGATATGTTTGGCGGCATGGGCGTCAAGATGCCCAGCGCCACCATCTTTGCGTTTGAAACCCTGAATGCGGTCTGGGCCTTTCCCGTTGCGCTGGGAATCCTGTTCATCGGGTTGCTTTCCATTGTGATGCTGCCGGGCTTGCGCGGAAAATATCTGCTGCGCATACCGGCCTTTAAGGAGGCGACCGTCGCCCGCATCGCCGCGTCGATCAATCTGCTCTTGAAAAATGGCGTGAGCTTGCCTGACGCCATCCGGCTCACGGAAAAACTGGAAACCAACCCGGGCATGTCCGCCGACTTGCAACGCTGGGGACAAAACTTGGCCGCCGGTGCCGGAAAATTTTCCGAGGTCGCGGCCGGCTACAAGAGCATTCCGCCGATGTTCGTCTGGATCGTTTCCGGCGCGGGCGAAAATCTGACCGACGGCTTCAAACGCGCGGCGGAAGTCTATCACACCCGGGCCGTGTACCGCACCGAGGTCGCACTGTTTTCCGTCTTGCCGGTGGCCTCGCTTTTTCTCGGCGCGGTGGTCATCTCGCAGGCCTTTTTGGTCATCAGCATGTTTTTGCCGCTGATCGCCATGCTGAACAATTTAAGCGGCGATGGCGGTCGATAACCATTTACCGGATTAAAACGACATGAGTGATTTCGCCGAAGGTTTTTTTGCCTTTCTCTGTTACGGGATATTCATCCTGCTGCCGGGGGGTGTCTTTTCCGTGGTGATTCATTTCCTGCTCTCATTGCCGATGCAACGGCGGGACCGCGCCCGGTTCTTTCTCGATGTGTTGGAGACGGCGCTCGAGCGCGGCCAGGCCGTTGAGCCGGCCATCCTGTCGGCTGCCGAAGGTCATGACCGGGTGATGGGTGTGCGTTTTTATATCTTGGCGGCGCACATTGAAGACGGTGCCAAACTTGGCGAAGCGATCGAAAAAACACCCAGTTTCCTGCCGCCGCAGGTCAACGCAATGCTCCGCGCCGGCGAACAGCTTGGTGACTTGAAAAAAGTTCTCCCCGCCTGCCGCGAAGTGCTGCGCCTCGCCCCTGACACCCTTCGCACTACGACGCACTACATGGTGGCCCTCCTGATGATTTTTGCCCCGGTCGCCATCGTGATCATCTCCCTGCTGACCACTTTTGTGATTCCGAAGTTCAGGGATGTGTTCGCCGGCATGGCCGTTAAAACCTGGCCGTTCGCGCAGTTTGTTTTTGACCTCAATGACGCACATATCCTTATCGGTCTTGAGGCGTTCCTGTTTTTCGGGCTGGCCACGGTGGCGGTGTTTTATATCGGCGGACCGGGCCTGTTGCGCTACTTTCAATACCGTAGCGTTCCCGTGGTGGATTGGGTCGCGTGGCGCGTGCCGTGGAAGCGGAAAAAATTGCTTCGCTCCTTTTCCGCCATGCTCGCGGTGCTGCTGGATGGCGGCGTGCCCGAAGCCGAGGCGGTCCGGCTGGCGGGTGAATCCACGGCCAACGAGATCTGCCGCCGCCGTACCCGTCGTGTCCTGGCCGAGTTGGCCAATGGCGTGCGGCTGGATGATGCCGTCCGCGCTTTTGATGATACCGGCGAATTTCATTGGCGGTTGGCGAACGCCATCCATGCGCGTGGCGGATTTCTTGAGGCCCTGCGCGGCTGGCACGGCGCGCTCGATGCCAAGGCGTTTCAACAGGAGGAAGCGGCGACGCATATCATTTCCAGCGGATTGGTGATCTTGAATGGCGTGGTCGTGGCGCTCATCGCCACCGCCATGTTCGGCATGTTGATATTGGTATTGAGAGGAGTGTTGACCACCACATGAAAACAAAGCTGCTTCCATCGTGCCGCCAACAGTCGGAGCGCCGTCGCGGTTTTTTGCAATTTGACCTGGTCATGGGGCTGGCCATCCTGACCATCGCGGTGGTGCCCGTCGGTTTCTCGTTTGCCCGCGAACGACAGGCGCTGCTGACGGAATCGCGCCGCTACGTCATCAATGAACTGGTGGATGGCGAAATGGAAATCCTCGCGGCTGGGGCCGCCAAAAATCTGCCGGATGGCTCGCAAACCTTGCCGGTGCCATCCCGGGCGGCAACCAGCCTTCCGCCCGGACATTTTCAATTGGCGAAAACTGGCAACCATCTGCAACTCACCTGGTTGCCGGATGAAAAATGCGGCCTGGCCAACATCTCCCGGGAGGCCACGCTCCAATGAAACTGCGAACGAACATTTTCAACCGGCCCCGTCAACGTGGCGTGACGCTCATCGAGTGCCTCGTCTATGTGGCGGTCTTTCCCATCCTGCTGGGCATCGGTCTGGCGTCCTTTTATTTCTGCTGGGATCACACGCGGGCGACGATCTTCACGGCAAATCAGGTTGAAACCGTGCTGCGCGCTGGCGAAGGCTGGCGCGCGGACGTGCGGGCGGCCACGGGGCCGATTGCCGTCAAAAGCACGGAGACAGGCGAAACCGTCACGATTCCGGAAAATGGCAAAGACGTTCTCTACCGTTTCGAGAACGGCGAGTTGCGGCGTGAGATTCCCGCGCAAAACCATTCCCGGTTGCTGCTGGCCAAGGTAAAAACTTCAGAAATGAAAGCGGCGGCGCGCGACAATGTACGGGCCTGGCAATGGGAAGTGGAATTGACCCCGCCACGGGCGGAAAACCGTTTTCCCATGCTGTTCACCTTCGAAGCCGCGCAGGCGAAACCATGAAAATACAACTCCCACATCCAGTTCGGAGAAACCAATGCGGCATGGCGACCATGGTTTTCATCATCTTGCTGGCGATCATGATGATTCTCGTCACGGCGGAAAGCCGGGCACTGATCCAGTTGCACGACGAGTTGAAACTCACGGAGCAACAACAGGTCAAACGTCTCAACGGCCTGTCAACGAACGCCGTCGCGATCGTCACCAGTACCGTCATCAAATGAAAGCCGCTGCCACCATACCCGCCCAAAAAATCCGGATGATGAAGCTGTCCATGCTGAGCCTGACGCTTGGTTTGCTGGGGCTGCTGCCGTTCATCGGCCTGTTCTTCGCGGCCGGTGCCGGGTGGGCTTCCGGGCAGGCCCGGTTGCAGGAAAAAATATTTTGGAATCCGGCCAAACCCCAGCGAATTTTAGGCTTCACCTGCGCGATCATCGGCGCGCTGTTATGGACATTTGTCGATGTCTTTGTGGCCTACCGGATCGTTTATGGCAGCGGGCAGTCTTGAACGGTGAAATCAATGCTTCGGCAGTTTCTCTTCCACCATCTCGCACAAGGCGTGATATAAAACTTTCTGGCCTTCTTGGATCCGCGCCGTCATCGCGCCGGCCACGATCAGATCGACCGTTGCGATGCCCTTGGTGAAACCGCCGTCACGACCGAGAATGGCGATGCTCTCCACATTCTTCTTTTTGGCTTCTTCCAAGGCGCGGACGACATTTTTGGATTTGCCGCTCGTGGTGATGACGATCAGCACATCGCCCGGCTCCGCCAAACCCCAGACTTGGCGCGCGAAAATTTCATCCGCATGGTAGTCGTTGCAGACGGCAGTCATGAACTCGCCGTTGGCGGTGAGCGAGATGGCGGGGTAGGGCCGGCGGTCGCCCATGAAACGACAGAGAAATTCGGTGGTCAGGTGCGTGGCGTCGGAAGCGCTGCCGCCATTGCCGCACACGAGCAGCTTGTGGCCGGAGGTGAGGCAGCGCGTGAGCAGTTCGGCGGCGCGGCCAAGCGGCACCTCCAAGGCGGACAAGCCGCGCAGCGTGACGATGGACTCCTCAATGGCACGTGACAGATGACTCATGCCGACAGCCTAATTGTTGGCCGTTGAAAGAAAAGGCGAAATCCATTTGGGTGGCGGCCGCAAAAAACAGAGAGGGAAACATTCAACGCCCAACATTCAACATCCAACTCCGAAAGGCCCCCGCGCACGTTTTTCTTCGATGTTGGGCGTTGAATGTTAAATGTTGAATGTTTCCGCAATAAACACATCAGGGCGTTGCCACCGTTCGCTTGAATTTTCAGCCAAACCCCTTATTTTGCCTCCATGCCGATCTACGAATTTCATTGCGAGCAGTGCGAGCGCGACAGCGAAATCCTCGTCCGCTCAGCGGACTGGAAGGGAACGAAGTGTCCGCATTGCGGTTCCAGCAAGCTGGACAAGAAATTTTCCACGTTCGCTTCGGCCGGTGCCGCGGAAAGTTCGCCCGCCAAAAAATCCGGCGGCGGCGGGCACGGTTGCGGCGGCGGTTGCGCCTGCCACTGATCTTACTGCGGGCAAAGTTCCCGGGCGGTGATCTGGGTGAGGTCGGCCACGGTCCATTCGGCGCCACACGGTTTTAATTCATGCAGGTTGGCGCCGCCGGTGGCCACGGCCAGCGTCTTGGCACCGATAAATTTTCCACAACGGACATCGAACGGCGTGTCGCCGAGCACGATGACCTCCTGGGGCTGCAGGTCTTTTCCCAGCACCCGGCGGCCGCGTTCCAGCGCGGCGGCGGCGATGTAGTTACGGTCTTCGTGGTCATCCGCAAAACCGCCCATCGCAAATTTTTCCCACAGACCGTAGTGGCGCAGCTTGATCTCCGCGCCGAGCTGGATGTTGCCGGTGAGCAGGCCGAGCATCGGCGGCTGCGGCAGGGCTTCGAGATCACGGATCAGTTCGAACACGCCCGGACAAGGGTGTCCATTGCTGTCGGCCAGCATCTGCGCGAGCCAGAAGGTGTATTGGCCGAAAAACCGTTCGAAATGGGCGGGCGATTCGTCGAGGCCATGGATCTTGAAAAACTCGCGCACCAGGCTCACGTCCGTGCGCCCGGCGAATTTCATCCGCTCCGCGCCATGATGCAGGTCGAACTCGGCGGCGAACGTTTTGGAAAACGCCTGCGTGCCGGCGTGTCCGGTGCGGACGAGCGTGCCGTCGATGTCGAAGAGAACGAGCCGAATCATGCGCGCGCAAGTTACCAGAGAAACGGCCCGGAGCGAGTTTTTTGATGCGGTTCGGAGTTCCGTCTTCAGG
Source organism: Verrucomicrobiia bacterium (assembly GCA_035943555.1). Lineage (GTDB taxonomy): Bacteria > Verrucomicrobiota > Verrucomicrobiia > Limisphaerales > UBA11358 > UBA11358. Next base: position 8,458 of record DASZCA010000243.1, on the reverse strand, counting down.
CGGCTGGGCCGGGTGACGCACCTGGCCGTCTAAAGGCGGAACTCCAAACCGAAAATATTAGCGCACTTTTGTTGCTGTCATCTCTTTTGATTGTAGGTCGCCAGCGAGAACTTCTCCGCCGCTAGCTTTTCCGCCTGCCGTTGCAAATTAGCGTCCGGCGAATCCACCTTCCACTTCACGCCAAAATGCTTCTCCGCCACCTCGCGCATGGCCGCTTCAAAACGCTCGCGAACCAACGACACCGGCGGCGGCTGGATGGAACCTTGGATGAGCAAGCCCAACTGGTTGCGCCGCTGCGCCGCCCCGGCGATTTTCTGTCCGTGCCAGAGCAGATCGGATTTTTCGTGGCCGACAAAGCATTGGCCGGGCAGCGACTTTTTGCTCTCGGGTGCTAGTTCAGTGGTAATTTTCAACTCGGCGAAGGCCAGCCGCAGCCAATCGTGGATGCGATGGTAGCTCGCCTCAGCCTTGAGCGAGTGCCATTCGTGGCCGGGGGGAAAGGCGGCGCTGTATGTCCAGTCGGCGTTGTGAGGCACGATGCCGCCGCCGGTGGGACGGCGGATCAGCGGTCGTAGCGCGGTGATGGCGGCGACCTCGGCGTATTTTTGAAAATAACCGAAGGTGGCCGCGGGCTGGGTCCAGCCGTAGAAACGCAGCACGGGCGTTTGCAGGCGCGGCATGGCTTCGAGCAGCGCTTCGTCCAATGCCATGTTAAAGGCGGCATCGCAGGGGCCGGAGTTGAGGAGGAGCCAGGGCATTTTTTAAAATTTTTTTACCACGGATGAACACAGATAGACACGGATGGGGAATGGGCTGGTGGGACGTGTTGCTTCGGGCGCGCCGGTGTGGCGAGTCAGAACACTTTCGTTCCAGACGGCGGCGCGCGCGGAGCGACGCGCCCTACCATCATTGTGCAAGTAGTCGCGCACCGGTTTCATCGTGTGTTCACTACGCCGATTTTTGGACAAAGATCTTTGATTTCACAATTCGTACAATCCGCGCTGCGGGCCATGCAGCGGCGGCGGCCGTGCCAGATGAGCAGGTGGCTGAACAGCGTCCATTCGTTTTGCGGCATGAGCTTGCAGAGTTCGTGCTCCAGTTTTACGGCGTCGGTTCCTTTGACGAGGCCGAGGCGGTTGGAAAGGCGGGTGACATGAGTGTCCACCACAACGCCGACGTTGATATCGAAGGCGTTGCCGAGAACGACGTTTGCGGTCTTCCGGCCGACGCCGGCGAGCGCGTGCAGTTCGTCCATGGTGCGCGGCACTTCACCGGCGAATTTTTCCGCCAGCGTGGCGCAGCAGGCTTGGATGTTCCTGGCCTTGTTACGGAAGAAACCAGTGGTCTTGACCATTTCTTCGATCTCCGCGAGCGGGGCCTCCGCAAACTCCCGTGCTGTGCGGTATTTTTTGAACAGCTCCGCCGTGACGATGTTCACGCGTTTGTCCGTGCATTGCGCGGACAGGATGGTGGCGATGAGCAGTTGCAGTGGATTGGAAAAATTTAATTCACAATGCGCGTCGGGATAGGTCTGCTTGAGCGCAGAAATAATTTTCTGCGTGCGGTCGTATTTTATGGCTGCGTTCTCGCGAGGCATCGGCCCACATTTTCGCACATTGCGAAAAATAAAAAAGCCCGGACGCGAACGTCCGGGCTTGGTGATCTTTTGAGGCTATTTGACCGGTACCGCATTCGTGGCTGCAACCACGGCGGCCGGGACGGCAGCGACAGGCGTGGCCGTGGCGGGCGCGGTGCCCGAGGCGGCGGCTTTTTGGGCGGCATCCGCTTTTTGCTTGTCCAGCTTGTCTTTGGCGATCTGCTCGCGCACTGACAGCGGCGGTATGCCGCATTTGCCATCGGTCCAATTATAGAGACGTCCCTGGCTGTCATTCAGGAAGGCCCAGACGAACCACAGCACGAAGGCAAATAGCAGCAACTTCGGCCAGACCACCGGCTTCTCCGCGTATTCATCCGCCGCGCCAAAAGTGGCACCGGGCGGCAATGCGGCCACACCCGTCAGCGCCCCGCCGAACGGCACGTTCATCTTGGCCTTGGCGTTCACCGCCCAACCGTTGGCATCAAGAATGGGGCCAAGGTTGCGCTTGCGCAGCTTCAGCCACGCGATGGCCATGGATGGCAGGGAGATGACCAGCATGATCCCGGCGATCACAAGCGGTATCTGCCACTGTTCGAATTTGCCGAGAAAAACCATCAAGCTGGCAAATGCAGCCGCCAACGTGCCCAACGCCAAGCTGAGCAGGGCGATGACACTCGGGTCAAACGCCGGTTTGGCCGGAGCCGCCGGCGCGGCAGCGGGAGCTGCCGTGATCGGCGTATTGGCGGCAGCTGTCAACTGGGCGTTGGAAGCCGCCTCCGCATCGGCCGCCTGTTTGGCGGCGCGTTCCTCGATCATGCGGACAAGTTTTTTGTACGGCGACCAGAACGCCTGACGGATGCTGATGGGGTTGTCCACGATCTTGGTGATGGTGGCGTCCCAATCGCGGCCCGCGCGGTCGTAGAAAATGCCGTTGCGGCCGACCATGAGATTGTCGGAATCGCCCCCGGTGAAGGCGGCGACGATCGACAATTTTTCCCCGCTGCCCTTGCGCGCGCAATCGCAGTACGCGAGATAGGTGCCGGCCATGCCCGCCATGGCCGCGTGACGGCCCGCGTCATCCACCGTGAGGCAGAGATCGCAGCTGCGCTGATCGAGATACAGCGTGCCGGCTTGGAAAATAGCCTTGTCCTTGCGACCGTAGAAATCGCCAAAATTGACGAAGTTCCGGCAGAGCTTGGCGATATCGCGATGGTAATGGATGAGCCGGTGCAGGCCGATGACGGCGACGGAATTTCCTTCCTCCGCTTTGTCCTTGGCGATAAGCGCGGTCAAGGTGTCCTTGGTCTTCGTGGCCAGGATTTCCCGGGCGCGTTGCAGGCCGATTTTTTCGATCGCCCCGCCGGTCTTGCTGGCGTTCCAAGCATCGAACGCGGCGAGTTTGCCGACGAGCGCGTTCCAGTCCGCCTCGGTCAACACTGTGCGCGCGCCGAGCAATGGTACGATGGCATTGTTCAACAACGCGGCGATGGCCCCGGCCCACGCGGGGTTGATACCCGTCACGAGCGGCAATGGTGTGGTGGCACCCACTTGCGCGAGCGGCAGGCTGGCGATATCCGCGTGATTGCTGGTCAAATCCTTGGCCCCGAGCGCAGCGTATTCTTTCTCGTCGCGGTTTAAGGCGTTCACGGAGCGCGGATCAAAGGCGGCGAGCCGGCCGCGCGCAAAATAATCGTCCACCTTGCTTTTGACGGCCTTCACCGCGCCGGCGGCGGCCTCGGTGTTCACACCCAACGGCAGGATGGTCGCGTCCCCTTCCGCTTTTTTCCACCAATCAGAATAGGCGGCGGCGGCGGCGAAAAACTGGTCCACGCGGGCCTGGCTCACACCGGGCTTGCCGCTGGCGTCCGTATCGGCTCCGAGGCAGTTGATGATGTCCGCGATGACGGCCTTGGTGGCGTCGTCTGCGGCCGATTCGGCGGGGATGATGCCGTCACCATTGAATGGTTTCGCGGCGAAGGTTTGCGCGGCCGTGGAAGCCTCGTCAAAGGTCACTTCGGCGGCATCCGCCTTGCCTAAAACCTGCCGGGCAAAGGTGGCGATCAGTTTGCCATCCGGCGTGGCATCATTGATCGCCGCCGGTTTCAAGGTGGGACTGCCCTTGAGCAAGTCATCCGGATTTTTCAGCAACCCGCCGGCCCACTTGGCGGCGGCGATAAGTTCCGGCGCGCGGACGCGTCCGTCCTTGTCCGTATCGATCAACGCAAGCGTGGTCTTGTCGAACTCGACACCGGTCGTGGGACACGCCAGCGCGACCCACAATTTCTGGTCAAGCTGGTCGAGGCTCATCAGGTCGGAGCCCGAACCGATGACGACTTGGTTGAATCCGCCGGCGCGGAAAAATTTCCATGAGTGTGCTGCAGCCATAGTTATTTCTGAATTTCTGATTTGCTGGATGTTTTAGGGTTGGATCTGATCACTTGCCGAAGAGGTTCTTGGCGGCATCCGCCGCGCCGGACGACATCATTGATTGCGCCTGGGCTTTGAGGCCGTCGACAATTTTCTGCTGGTCGTCCGACAGTTTCACGTCCGAAAGTTTCTTCAAGTCATCCAAGGCGCCGGAGTAATTTTTATTGCCGAGGTCCGTCTTCGTCGCCGTGACGACTTCAGTGAACGTGGTGTTGGCGGCGTCATTCGTGGCCGTCATGGCGGCCATCGGCGGCGTGCCGGCGGCGGCGTCTTTCACCATGTCAGAGGTCTTGACGGGCGTGTTGATGGTTGCCGGGGCGGCCAGGGCGGCATCATTGGTCGGCATGGCCACCGTGGCGGCGGCTTGGGCGGCCGCATCCTTCATGTTATCCATCAACTTGCCCGTGTCCGTCTTGGTAGAATCAACCACCGTGGCGGCCATGCCCTTGGCCGCATCTGCAGCGTTGTTCACCACCGACGCAGCCGCATCCGCCGCGTTGGTTGCAGCGGCGGCGGCATCCACGGCAGGAGCCGCAGGAACGGCGGCAGCGGCATTGGTTGCGGGTGCAGCAGGCATGTCAGCGTCGTTTTTTTTATTGCAGGCGGTCAGGCTGACGGCAAAAAGACAGGCGGTGACACCGGCGAGGAGATTATTCGTTTTCATGGTTTGATATTTCTGGAGTTACGGTTGGTTTGATTGGTAAATGAGCCCGGAAAGTTTCTTCCTGTGATGCGACTCTAGGGAAAAAGCCCTTTTCCAGCAAGGGCTAAACGGTGATTGTGAATAACTTCTGCAACGCCTGTCCGGGCAAAAAACAACCTGCTGCCAGCATTCCACCACAGCAACGTGGCACGGCGCGCTGACGAAGAAAACGGCACTTCCCGTCCAATGCCTGCCAATTACAGATGAGTGGCGCTGGCGGACGTGGCAACCGGGCTCACCGTCGCCGGGGCTTGGGCGAGATGGGGCCGTGCGCTTTTGAAATCGAACGGAAAAGGGCAGCTTCTAACCCCAACGACCAAGAAACAGAGGGCCGAACCGAGGAGGAGGTAGCGTTTTAACATAATATGATTTCCTTTTTTGTGCTGGTTTCCGAGTTTAACCGGCCCACACAAGCCCGGCTCCTTCAAAGGCGACTATGAATCGGGGGTAAACGCCATGCAAGAAAAAACACCGCACGGGTGGCGATGACCCATAAAAAATCCCCCCGCCTTTGCGGCAGGGGGAAATGGCTTGCTGGCGAGGAATCTTAAAAACCGGATTATAGGCGCGCTGCGGCTGATTGCGTGGCGGCGGAATGGGTGGCCGTCGATGATTGGGCCAGCCGGGGCGTGGCCGAATGAATGACCGTGCGAAAAGGGCACTTCGGAACGGCAATCGTCATAAAAGAGAAGGCGATAGTGAGGATGATATAACGTTTTAACATGATGTTTTCCTTTTGATGTTTTCTTATGACCGGCCAGACAGGCCCGGAGGGTCCGGCGCTGACTATGAATATATCGCAAATCTCAGGCAAGTGAAAAAACGGCGCGCAGCGAAACGGCGCGCCGGGACAAATGACATCCGTCCGCCCGGCTTCAGACCAATTCTGAATCTTCGATCTTCTTCGGCGAGCGGCCGCTCGGTTTGCCATCGGCGGTTTCCGGATATTCGAAAACCTTGCCCTCGAAATTGCGGATGAGCACGCGGCCGGCGTTGCGGCAGAGGACATATTCCGGATTGATCGGCACCTTGCCGCCGCCGCCGGGGGCGTCGATGACATAGGTCGGCACGGCGTAGCCGGTGGTGTGGCCGCGCAATTTTTCCATGATCTCCAAACCCTTCGCCACGCTTGCGCGCAGGTGCGCCGAACCGGCGATGAGGTCGCACTGGTAGATGTAATACGGCTTCACGCGGCACATCAAAAGCTTTTGCACGAGCGCCTTCATGACCTCCACGCTGTCATTGACGTTTTTGAGCAACACGCTTTGGTTGCCGAGCGGCACGCCCGCATCCGCAAGACGGCCGAGCGCTTCACGCACCTCGGTGGTCAGTTCGCGCGGATGGTTTACATGGACGCTCAGGAACAGCGGATGAAACTGCTTGAGCATCGCGCACAATTCCGGCGTGATGCGTTGCGGCAGAAAAATCGGGATGCGCGTGCCGATGCGGAGAAATTCCACATGCGGAATCGCACGCAGACGGCTCAGCAAATTTTCCAGCTTCTCATCGCTCAACAGCAGCGGGTCGCCGCCGCTCAACAGCACATCGCGGATTTCCGGATGCGCGGCGATGTACGCGATCTGCTTGTCATACTCGGGATGAAAATCATAGCCGCTCGCATTGCTGACCAGCCGGGAGCGCGTGCAATAACGGCAGTAGCTCGCGCAACGGTCGGTGACGAGGAAGAGCACGCGGTCGGGATAACGATGGACCAGCCCGGGCACGGGCGAGTGCGAATCTTCGCCGCACGGGTCGCTCAATTCCCACGACGCGGTGGTGGTCTCCTCGATACGTGGGATGACCTGGCGGCGGATCGGGCAGTGCTCATCCGCCGGATCGATCAGGTTGAAAAAATACGGCGTGATGCCGAGCGCCAGCTTGGTGTTGGCGAGTTGCGCCCCCGCGAGTTCCTCAGGTGTGAGCGTGGGCAAAAATTTCTGCAATTGCTCGACGGTGGTGATGCGGTGCTTCATCTGCCAGCGCCAGTCATTCCAGTCATTCGCCGACACATCGCGCCAGTAACCGCGCCCGGCGGATTTAAACGCCTTCAACAAGTTTTGCGGACCGCCCGCCGGCGGTTCGTCCCGTTCCGTGATTGAATTTTCAGCCTGCATTTTTCAGTAAGGCACTATAAATGTGATTCAATGCGTGTCAAGTTGACCGGCCGGCACCTGCTGCTCCGCCGGTTTTTGGATCGCCTCCGCGGCATCCAGCTTCGCTTCCAGGTCGCGGCGGCGGGCATCCAGCGCATCCAGCCGGGCGACAGTCTTTTCCACGCCCAAACCCTCGCGGGTGGTGGCAACGTTTTTGCCGGTGGTGACGCGCCGGGGATTCTTGCGGCCATCGCCCAAGAAATCCGTGAGCGTGGCGCGATAGCCATCGGCCAAAACCGCGAACGGCCGGACCATGCGGAACTGGGCGAGTTCGAAATCGCGCCGCTTGATCTCGAGGATCGCATCCAGCTGGGCGGAGCGAAAATTCCGGATGGCGTTCTGCAGCGAGACCACGGTGTGTTCGGGCAACGCGTCGGGCGCCTCGCGATATTCGACGGGCACGGCGAGCAGGTCAGCAAAACGTTCGCGGCTCGCGGCATTGTTCCAGCGCGGGCCCGGCTCGCGCGAAGCAAAGCGGATGACGCGCAACGACCACCATTTTTCCACGTCCAACGGGCGCTTGAACTGCTGGTGGAAGGCGGAGTAAAAAGCCGTCTGCCAGTTCTGGCAGCCGGGGAGCTGCTGCAGCAGGGCACACATTTTTTCCGGCCCGTTCTCCAGGCCCAGCAGGCTGTCCACGAACAGCTGGGCGCTGGCGAGGTATGCGCCGCCATCGTTGCCGTTCATCTGCGCCCCGGTCGGCCAGCACAGGTCGTCATAAGTCAGCGCGGGAAAATCTTGCAAGGTGCGCCGCGAATCGGCCAGCGGATCGAAACCGCGTTGCTTGTCATCCACGCGGGACAGCGACAGGCCGCCCGTTTTTTTCAAGGGCTCGGCGAGGGACACAAAAGTGCCGTCCGTTTTTTTGGAAGGCGAGGAGAGGACGATCTTCGCCGCCTCGCTGCCCAGGATTTGCCGTGCCAAACCGTCCGTGAGCCAGGGTGGCAGCTCGGCGGAATGGGTGGCATCGTGATTGCCCCGGTTGGCAAGTTCCAGCAGCAGCACGCCGGTCAACGCCCGGGCGTAGCGGGTTTGCGTGACGATATCGGGCAACTGCACGCGATAGCTCCAGCCTTCCGGTGAGGGGATGATCTCGATGTTCACCTCATCGTTGGGGGTTTGCGCCGGGGTGATCGCAAAAAAAATCTTTCCGCTCCAAGGACTGCCCAGCCGGATGCCAAGCCGCGACCACAGCGCGAATTTGAAACGCTCGGCGGAGATCGCGAGCAACGCCGGTTCCAGCCGCACGAGGTTCGTGTCCGCCGCCAAATCCGCCCGGTGCAGCAACGGGGAAAGCCCCGGCACGGCGCTGACGCTGAACTGGCCGGAAACGCTGCGGACGGATGGGGGACCGGTGGGCGTCCCCTGCGCGGGCGCAACGTTGGTGGAAAAAATCAGGACGAGGCAGAAAAGAACGGTGACGGATTGAAGCGTTGCGGCGGGCCGGCCGGAAATCGCCGCCGCCAGACGCTTCCACGGACGGCTCATTTTTTATCCGCCTTTTTCGCGGGCTTGGTTTCCGCCTTGGACTCGGATTTGGTCTCGGCCTTCGCGGCGGACTTGGTTTCGGTGGGCTCT
>DASZCA010000242.1:0-10918 GCA_035943555.1 Verrucomicrobiia bacterium | reverse complement strand
ACGTTGGATGAACTGCCCACTGGAATGATATTGTTCGTCGGCGTAAAAACGATTGCCTGCAAAGCCGTCGTGGCTGTGGCCGGATCGGTGGGCCCGATGACATAGTTCGTGCCGCTGCGTACCACGCCAGATGGCAGGGGCGACAGCGTACCAAGACCGGTCGCGGTAAAATCCACGGTCACCGTCAGCACGTTGGTGGATCCTGCGGTCACTGTCGCGCCGGAATACATCGACTCCGTTTGCGCGTCGTTGATGCTCGGCGTCGTTGCCACGCCGGTGATCGACGGGGGAAGGTTAATCGCCCAGGCGCTGGTCGCACCGAGCTGGCAGATCAATCCGAACGCCAACCAGCGAAGCTTCCGTGCCGTACACTGGATGAGGGGGGGATGGGATTTCATGTCGTAAATTTAGGGTGTATTCGGAACCGCGGGCATTTGCGCCTGCGCAGTTTTACCAAGGGTTGGGTTGGGATACGCGGTCGCCGCCAGCAAAGCGGCATCGGTGGTGACGGTGACGGCCTGCCGTGACTGCGACTGAAATTGTTGCTCGGTTTCCTGATGTTTGGCCAGCAACAGGCGGCGTTCGATCGCCGGCCGCACCTGCTCCATCGGCGTGACCGCGACCGCGCGGACATCCAATTTTTTCACCAGATAAAAACCGTCCTTGGACCGTAAAACATCGGAAACGTCACCGGCATTTTTCAAGGCAAAACCGGCGGCGATCACGGTCGCCGGCCAGCGGTCTTCGATGGCGTCCATCGTGAACCAGCCGGCGTCCCCGCCGCGATAGCGCGTCACCTGGTCATCCGAGAAATCCGCCGCCACCTGTCCAAATCCTCGCGCCGTCAGCGGCAACGCCGTCGCCAGTTGCCTGGCCTGGTTCGCGCGCGCTTCGGCGAGGGCCAATTTGTTCGTATCCGCCTTGGCCACCACCGGGATAAAGATGAACGCCAGCTTCGCTTTCGCCGGCTGGGTAAAATGGGTGATGTCTTTGTCGTACGTCGCCTGGACTTCCTCCGTGGTGACTTTCAGGGCCGCCACTTTCGGTTCCAGCTGCGCTGCTTTAAATTTGTCGAGCAGGATGTCTTCGCAGGCACGGCGGACATCTGCGCTCTTGTCCAATCCCGCCGCCCGCGCCTGCTGCAAAAAGGTTTCGCGGTCGATCATCTGGTCGAGCAGCGCCTGGCGGTCGGGCAACGGCTGGCGGTTGGCCTGTCGCCGTTCGTATTCCGCCTTGAAATCGGCCACGGTGATCTCCCGGTCGCCCACGCGCGCCAGCACATCGGCGGCGGGTTTCTTCGAGCAGCCGGCGAACAGGGCTGCCACCGCCAGGGCGGTGCAGACCAGGTTGATGGGCAAAAATGATTTCATTCGAATTTCGTCCGCCATCTTAATTCGGCTGGATTGTCACGCGCATGAACTGTTTCTGCTTGCCGCCGTGGACCGTGTTCTTCGAGCGATAGGACACGGTCTCGACGTCGTTGGTGTTCGCATTCGGCGCCACGAACGGTTCGATGTCGCTGGTCAGCGCGCTCCAGTTCAACATGTCATCGGACACCTGCGGGATGTAGCTGTAGTCAGTCACCGAGAGCGGATGCTTGAATGTCACTGACAGATGGTCGTTGATGATTTGGTAGTACGGCAGCCCGTTCGTCACCACCGGGTTCGTCGGGTTCAGGCCGAACGCGTAGCGATACAGGTTTTTGATGCCCTTGTTGCCCGTGTCAGCCGTCGCAAATGTGTTCCAGTCCGACGACACGGACGGGAAGTACATCTGCTGCCACGCGATGCCGGTCATCAATTGGTTCAAGAGGTATACCCGGTCAAAGCTCGGATTCAGCACCTTGTAAGTGCTGTTCGTGTTCACCGTCAACTGCACATACTTGAAGCTGGTCGTGATGTTGGCCGTGGTCTTGGGCGTGATATAGACAAACGCCTCGGTCTGGTTCGCCGGCATGCTGACCAGCGGGAACGTGGTCGAGATCGTCCGGCCGCTGTCGTCCGTCATCGTGTAATCCGTGACGCTCGAAGCCGTGCCGCTGACCCCCAACCGGATGGAAAGCGTGCTGCTCAAGATCCCCGCGCGCGTCACCACGAAGATGCCGGGCGACTGGTCGTTCTTCGTCGCCGTGTCCACCACCGCCTGAATGGTGATCTGCGCCGCGAGCGGCTCGATGGAAACTTGCGCGGACGGCGAGGAACCGACGTCATAGCCGGTTCCCGTCGAGACGGCTATCTGGACATACTGCGTCAGCGTGTCCGTGGTCGGATAAGTATAGATCGGAATTGTCAGCGTATGCTGGCCCGTCGCAAAGGTCGCCTGGTTGGCGACCAACTGGTAGCTGCTGCCGTTCACCGCGGAACCGGAGATGGTCAGGTTGACGGTCAACGGCGCAGCGGCCGAACCGCTGCGCGTGAGCGTGAATTGCCCGGTCACCGGACCGTTTTCACTCGCGCCCGGAACCGTCGCCGTGATGGACACGGTCGGCGAAAGCGATTTGTAACCGGTCAGCAAATTGCCGCCGTCGCACAAGGCCCGCAGATTCGATTGCGAATATTGCACGCCCAGCAAGGTGACCACCATGTTGGTAAATTTGGTGCCGGTGCCGGCATAGTTGATGTCAACGTAGGTATTGGTGCCGTCCGTGACGAGTTGTACGTAATTGGTCAACTGCCACGCCGTGCCAAGCAACACCCGCGAGATGTCCAGCGCATCGCCGTTGGTGACGATGAAATCTTCGACAATGTCGTTGCCGCTGTTCGTGCCCGAGATGATGAATAGGTCGTTGCCGCCGCCGCCATGCAAGCGGTCGCTGCCGCGTCCGCCCACGAGGATGTCGCCCAGCGCGCCACCCACCAGCCGGTCATTGCCCGCGCCGCCGATCAGCACATTTTGTTGCTCCCGGGCCAGGCTCACGCCAGCCGCGCGGTTCGTTCGCGACGACGCAAAGCGTGAAGAATCATCTACGATGTAGCCATGGTCACGGCACAGGAAATAGTTGATCAGCATCTGCTGCTCGTCGAAGCCCAGACCGGGGACGTCCGCAAAACCAAACGGCACGTTCGCCGCCGCCTGCGCCGCCTGTGTGATCGCATCCGGATAATTCGGACGATATTCGTTCAACCAGACCGTGTAATTCGTGCTGTGCGCCGGGTTTTCGTCGCACAGATTCATATTGAAGCTCGTCGGCACGGCAAAAGAGCCCGGACCGCCGTGGGTGAAGATCACCCTGCCGCGGCTGACATCTTCCAGCGTGAACTTCGACCCGATGGCCAGCGTCACGTCGTTGGAATAATTGCGCAAGGTGAACACCCCGTTCGCTGGCAGGCTTGAGAGCGTGAAAACGATGTTCGTGCTGGCGCTGTCGGAATCCACCACCGTCAGCGGGATGGCCGTGCGGCCGTCCGCATAGACCCACGCTTCCGTGGTCAGCAAGGTCGGATAACGATTGTCCATGGTCGGTGAGCCGCCGTTCTGAAATTTTTGCAAGTTCGACCAGCCATCCGCCGTCGGACGCGCGTTCGGATCCGAAACACCATAAAGCGTCTTCCACCAATCCGGGATGCCGTCACCGCTGGTGCTTGCCAATTGGTTGAACAATTCCAAGTCCAGCCGGTAGGTGGCTGAGCGCAGGTTCTGGCCCACCACAAACGAACTGGTGCCGGGCGCCATGATGTTGGCCGGAACACCGTCGAGGGCGATCGATACGATCGTGCAGTTCGCCGCCGATGCCGACAGCGGCACGACGCTCGAATCCGTGGAAAGACCGTAAGAAAGCGCCTCGTGCGGCACGGAGAGCCGGTACGAATACAGGCCCTTGTTCAGCGCCCGCAACTGCGTGCTCACCGTGATCTGCGTGCCGTCCGGCCGCGCGATGGTCCACACCAGGTTGCCGCTGGTGATGAGGTCGATCTGCCCGCTGGTGCGGTTGATCACCTGGCCGTAAAAGATCGTGTCCGGTTCGCCGATCTGGGCGGACGCCACCAACGGCAGGATGGCCAGCCCGCACAATGCGGCGAGGCGGAGTTTTTTAAAGATGGTTTTCATTACGTTGCCTTCAGGTAAATCAGTTGCCGGAGTAACCATAGGTTTTAATGCTCAACTGAATGTCTTTCACGCTGTTGATAAAGCTGTTCAACCCGGCGTTCGGATCCGCGTTCAAGGTGGCGCCCGGTATGATCAGCAGCCACTTGGTGTTCCAGACGGAACGGCCGATCAACCGCAGGTCGTAGTTCAGCGTCGTGGTGTCGATATCACCGACATTCGGATCGTCAAAGCCGCTCGCCAGAAAGCTCGAATATTGCCGGATGTCGCCGAACGTACCGCTGCTGTCAGTCACGCTGTCCAAGACCGGTTTCCACGTCGGGCTGCTGAAATTGGCGGTCGTCGCCGGATACGGCAACGGAATGATCTGGTCGAGCACGTTCCAGAACCGCAGATCGTGGTTGGGCGTGTTGGGGATGGTCATGACATCCGAGCCCGCCGGGATCAGATAGACACGGGGCGTACGGGCCATGCTGCTATGGTCATATCCGGCAAAGGCCACGCCGACCGCCGCGATCCGCGTGGAGTACACGGACGGATCATAGGAAGCGTCACCGGCACCCAACGGCCAGCCGAAGAAATTTTGGCCGGAACGGATTTGCGTGGTGAACGGAATCACCAGGCCGGGCTGCGGCCCGCTGGATTCCGGGGCGAACGACCGGCAATACCGGCGATACTCCGGCACATCCCACAAGTTCGTCACATAAACTGTCGGCGACTGCAAGGTCTGCGCCCAATTGGCGTCGGAGTTCGTGTCGCTCAAGAGGCGGAAGGCTTCCGTGCGCAGCGAGAACGATTCCGTTTCCTGTTGCGGATTTATCAGGCCCATGCGCGCGCTCAAGATGCCGTAATTATCGCGCAATTTGGCAAGGTCTTCAGCCAGGCCCGCCGAACCGACCTGCGGATTGCCGTCGTCATCGACGTAACCGATCGTCCGTTGATGGATGATGTCCGACATGATCTCGAGCGGTGAACCCGGATCATCCGCGCCAAGGTTCAGATCGAAGTCGTAGGCCGAGGCCGCGAGGTATGTGTAACGCGAAGCGAGGTCGAACGTGGAACGGTACTGTTCCAGCGCCTGGTTCCGGGAGAAGCGGAACGTCATGTCTTCATAACGGTTTTGCTGGGTCGTGGCCGCTACGCGTTTGTTGTACGTCGTGCGTTCCTGCTCCAACCGGATGCCGTTCGCGAGGGTCGTACGATAATCGTTGCCAGCGGAGGTCAGCACCTGGATCGCTTTGAATACGGCCACGCGCTGGTCATCTTCCGCCTGGATCTTGACCTGTAGGTCTTGCAGTTCCGGAAGCAATTCTTCCTTCGCCGTGTAGGCGTCTGAACTGAAGTCAAAGCTCTGGTCGCCCACCAGCTTGACGATGGCGGCGATCTTCGACGCCGCGTCCAAAGCGTCGGCGCTGAAACCGGTGGCGGCCTCCTCGGCGGCGGCCACTTCTTCGATCCCGCCGCGCGCGGGTGCCAAAATGTCACCGGCGCTGTCCGCCAGACCGACTTCCGGCGTCATTGTGGGGATCATGTCTGCGCCCGCCTTGGTCGCATCTTCTGCGACGGTGCCGGCCTCCTTCAGCGCCTCGGAGGCTGTCTCCAATGCGGCTTGCACACCTTCCTCGGTGGCGTCAAAAGTCTCTTTCGCGATCTGGATCGATTTGATGTCGGAATCCCACTCAAACTTTTGGTTCAAGTAATCCAGCTTGTTAAGGATTTCCGTCTGGTTCTCTTCCCAGACAAAAATCTCGTGATCCAAGTCCGCCTGGGCCTGTACCATGTCCCCGATGTTTTTTTGCAATTCACCCGTGGACGAACGTTGGCCCCATGTGGACGGCGCCACATAAGAATAGCCGTTGGCCATCACCGGCAGGCTCAAGTTCTGTAGCATCTGGTTCGTCGGGATCGAGTTCGAACTGAAGTCGGTGTAGTTCACACTGCCGACATCGCCATTGAACAACGTCAGATTAAACTTCGACGCCCAGTTAGCGGGTATCGGCAAGGTCAGACCCCAGCCTTTCACAAGGTTCGCATCGCTGCCGGTGGTCTCGTTCTGGAAATCAGTAAGGAATGCCTGGCTCGGTTGCGGCACCGTGTTGTCGTTCACGCTGTTCACCTGCACATACGCATACAGCGCCAGATCCGGTCCCTGATAGCCGGCCGGGTACAATTTGCCCGAGCCGATCGTGCCCGGATAAGGCGTGCCGAAGATCTCAATCAACTGGTTGCGATACGATTGATCCTGGTCATACACCTCGTTGCGATAAGCCGCCTCCGTATTAGCCACCTGGCGGATGAGGTTGTTGTAAAGGTTGGCGTTATCAAAAGCCGCTTTTGCGTTGATCAACGCCGTCAGGGCTTTCGAATAGGTCTGGTCAAAAAAGTTGTCTGCGCCGGCGCCGTTGCCCGTGTTGGCCGCGACGTTCTGTGCGAAGGTCGGATCAATTTCGAAGGACAACGCGCCGTTGTGCAAGCCCAGCGGGTTGTCGCCATGATCGATTGAATCCATCGTCTGCTGGATCGCAGTGAAGTTGCCGGAGATCGTGGCGATGTCCGTCACCGTCGTGCGGTCCACTTTTTGAATGCCGGTATAATTCGTGTTCGGATGGACGGACGGCAGCAAGGCGTTGGCGGTCACCCAGTCCATGAATGCACCCTGTCCGGCACGGCGCGCCCATTCGTCCGCACCCCACGCGAGCGTCGGATCGGTGTCGAGATAGCCCTGCCATTGGCCGCGCGGATCAGCGACAAATTTCGAACGATAGGTCAGGCTGAGGATCTGCGCCCCGGCTTGGGCTTTGTCAGCGGCGACTTCCGCAAATTTCCGTTCGTCGAGGTAATCTACCGGGATCACCACGTCATCCGAGTTGATAAATTCCGAGCGTGACACCCAGTTGAAATAAGGGTTGCGCAGCAAATCATATTGCATGCGCAGCGCCGTGAGGTAGTGACCCCACGCATCGCCATGTCCCTGCGGGAACAAGATTCTCGCGTCGTTGACGTCGATAAACCCGTCGTTGTTGATGTCCGTGATGTCATATTTCATCACGTATGCGGCTTCGCCCTCGGCGCCGGTGAAATTCCAGTACAACCGGTTGAAGACCGGCGTGCCGTTATTGGCGTTCTCGCCACGCAACAGCCCTAGTTCTTCATCCAGCTTCGTCGCCAGTTGGTTTTCGAATGCAAACACTGTCGGCGCCATGTTGCCGTATTCCACGCTGTCGCTGCCGTAGCCGATCGCCGGATTCAATGAATCCGAGTACGCTTCGTTGCCGAGCAACGTGTAGAAATCGCTCAGGCGGGTGGACGCCAGTTCCAATGCGTTCGCGATCGTCGGATCGGAGATCGGTGTGGAAAGATTGATGCTCAAATCTTCCGCGCGATTCAGGATCGTCTGGTATAGCGCGATCAATCCGACATTTTGGATGACCGTCGGATCGGAGTTGAGCGCCACAGGGCCGGAATACGGCACACCGAGTTGCTCGATGATGCTGGAGTAGGTCGCCGGCGCATTTTGCGTGAAGTCATTGATCCGCGCCTCGTAAGGATTGACTGCGGTCATCACCCGTTTGACCCAGCCCTCGGCGAGCTGCGGGATATAATCCGGCTGGCCGTCACCATTGAGATCTTGCGGCGAGGAATTGCCCGCGCCGGCCCAATCGTACGGGATACCCGGGGTAAAATTGCCCAGCACTTCACGGCGTTCGCCGTTCGGCTGCGGCACTTCCCAGTTCACACCGTTGTGCACTTCGTTCTTATGGCGATAGCGCATGTAGAACAGCGTGTCGCCCAACAATACCTCGGGCGCGCTCGGGTTGCCTTTCAAGGTCAATTGATAGAAACCTTGGCCCAGATTGCCGGACGGGTCCGCAAAGAGTTTCCACGGCGAAGGCAAAGCGGCGCGGTCCGGTGGCAAGGCACTTGTGCCGTCTTCCGGCCGGTACCACCACTCAAACACCAGATCATCCGCATTGCCGCCGAAATCGGCGGTGTGCCGCAACACGATATTTTCATCAAAAACATTGGCGGACAAAATCGTCTGGATGGAACCGCGATACCGTTGGGTCTTGTCCACCTTGATGATGTGCAATGCCACCGGCGCGCCGCCGAGCGCATCGCTGTTGTTTTCCGCGACAGTGACGTAGCTGATCTGTACCGGGCTGTTCGGATCGAGGAAAGCCGGATTGGCCACCAGCGCCAGACCGGGTCCGAGCGCCTGCATCGCCGCCGCTTTCGTCGGATCGCGCTGGACCGTGATGATCGTGCCATTGGTCGTCAACAACGGCTTGCCGTTCGCCGGGTTCACTTTGACTTTCTGCTCCAGGCCGACGCGGTACGCCGTATCGACGCCGTCGTTGTTCTGGTCAAGCAGGTTCGGATTGCGCGTCAGATTATAAAGGGCGTCCATCGCGGCCGTGAACCGCGAGCCTTGCACATCCTTGAACGGGCTCGTGCTGGCCGAGCCGTCCAGGACGGATTTCTCCGCCGAGGTCAGCACGTTCGGCTCCAGCGAATACACCGCCGGCGGCGAAGCCGTGAGTGTGGAATCGCTGATGCTCTTGTCATTCAGGAAACCCTTGATGCCAAGGATGCCTTGGATCGGGTCGTAGAATATCCGTTTCTGCAACGAGGAAGGCAGTTGGCTGAAGATGTACACGCCGTTCTGCACCGTGGAGCGGCCGTTCGCCGGCAGCAATGCGCTCGGGAAATCGCTCACGGACAGCGCCACCGTGCGCTGCTCGAGCGCCGGGAAAATCCGCGCCGTGTAGCTGCTGAAATTCAACTGGTCATTCATTGTCGGGTTCATCGTGTCGTACACGACCTGGCCCGCGGCAAAACCCACGACCCCCGGCAAGCCCGGCGTCGCTTCATCCACAAAATCACCATCGTCATTGATCGTCGTCGTGGTCGGATGATCCAGTTGATATTCGCCCCCCGGGAAGGTCAGCGTTTCGCCCACTTTCAAGATCGGCACGTCCAACGGCCAGTCCGTGGTGTAAGTGATGCCCTGCGCGGCGGGCGTCTGGTCGTTGCGCGTGTAATCGATGTTGAATGATGCCCCGGCAAATTTCGGCGTTGTAGGCAGGAAGGCCACGCTGTCACCCGGTTGCTTGTTGTCACTCGCCGGCCACCAGAAATCTGGTGACAGCGGATAATAGAAGTAGCAGGTGAAGAAACTGTCACCCGAGACCGCCCACGGCGTGCCCTTGTGATCTTTCCAGAAACACATCTGCTGCGCCGGGATGCCATCCTTGCCGTACGTGCTGGAACTCGGCGTCGCACCGATGACCTGCGGCAACGGATAGAACGGGATGACCGGTTCGCCCGCGTTCATTTCCTGTTGGAAGGTGTAATTGTAGCTCAGGTTACCCGCATTCAGGTTGCTGGCCGTCATCGTGATGTTGTAGACCGACATCCGGTATTGCTGGGCGATGCTGTCGTAATACTGCACCAGCACATACGGGTCGGAGGTGTAGGTCGCATCCTGGTTGGTCACGTTTAAGTCGCCGTTACGCAAGGCGTAAACAGCCATCGGCTGCGGCGAGATCGCCGCCGAGCGCAAGGACGGCGCGAGCAATGCATGTTCTTCGTTCGGATTATATCCGGGCAGCGCCGCGTTAGGCTGGTTGTAGACCACCACTTGTTGGAAACGCGCCGGATCAAAGCTTGTTTCCGCCGGATAGGTGTTCGTGCCGTAGGTTTCCGCCGGCACTACCACTTGGTCGGTTCCGTCTTGCGCCACGCTTTCATTGCCGTAACGGCTGGAGATGACGATGCGGTTTAAACCCTGTGCCACCGTGGGCCAGGCCGGTTGATAACGCACTGCTTGGTAGGGCCAGAGAATTTTATCGCGGTTTTCGTACCAGACCACCACGAGCTGCTGGGTGGCACCCGCCGTCGGGTTCAGGTTCACCGGAATGATCGGCCCGGTCAGGGTGTCACGATTGTAAATGGCCGCATCGTAACGGGCGTTAGGATAGAACAGATAACCCGTGCCCAGTCCGGCCGTATCATAGCTGCTGGTGATCTTGGTGCCGATAACGGCAATCTGTGTGTTCGGCAGGTTGTCACTCCAGTTTTTGGTCTGCACCACGCGGATGCGTGGCGTGACGATGCTGCCGCCACGACCGGCGCTGCTCGTCTCACTGAATTGAAGCACAGTCATGCCCGGCCCGGTGGCCGTGAAATTGCCGCTGGAATCCACCGTCGCTCCGGTGGTGCTGTCCGTATATTTCAAGGCCACGAAAGATACGGAATCGTTGGTGGACGGATCGAGCGGCACGGGCCGCGTGTTCGCGATGTGCCGGTAATGCGGCACCACCGGATATTGGAAGGTCAGGCGGATGATAACCCGGTCGTCCGGCGACGCCGTCGTCTGCCAGTAGCTCATGATCACGCCCGGCCGCAGTGGATAATATTTTTTCCCGACGGAATCCCACAACGCCATGTCGCTCGACGCGCTGCCTTGTGGCGAATCCAGCAAGGTCACCAGCGGCGGCGGCAGATCGGTCCGCAGCTTGGCCCGCACCGCCGGGTCGTCCACCGTGGAGAACGTCACCGTATTTCCGAGAAACACGGTCTCATCAAAGATCCGGTCGCCATAATTCCACATCACCCGCGCCGGGCGGTTGAAATTCGCAACCGATTCGGAAACGTAATTCTGTGTGACGCCGTTGACCGTGGCGGTGAAGGAACTGATCAGGTTGCTCGCGGAACCGGTGCTCGGGAAAACTGTGCCGTCACCGTTGAACCAGCCCTGAAGTTGCGTCGTATCTTGCGCCTTGATGGTGCCGATCTGCAAGCTCGTGCCTTCATCATAAAAGAATGTTCCGGAGCCGACCCCGTCCGCCTGCGTGGGCGGTGTGACCTGGCC
>DASZCA010000241.1:0-8782 GCA_035943555.1 Verrucomicrobiia bacterium | reverse complement strand
GTCGTCGCCGTCGGCGTGTAGACGATGCCCACGAGCGTCCATTGGTTCGTGGGAATGACCAGCCCGGAACTGAAATTGTACCGGTTGCCGGCCCATTGATAGGCCAGTTGCGTACCGTCACCAGAGCAGATCATACCTGCGGAAGTTTGTCCCGCAGTTCCCCGGCAATACACGATGCCTGTATACGGCTGCTGCGGACCAGCCGCGCCATCCTGATAGATCCAAGCCAAAATGGTCACTGAATTGGTGGTGCTGATATTCATCGGCGGGACGGTCACGGCAGAATCGATCGTGAATGAATAAGTTTGCAGCGCCGTGTTTGTCGCGGCAAATCCCGGGTAGGTGGGAGCTTGCGGGCCGGGCGATCCCGAGCCGGAAGATCCGCCATACGTACCGTTGAAACTCCCCACGTAATCGAACGCAACCCCCGAACCAGAAGGCTCATTCAACTGCCAAAACGCGCGGGGATTGGCGGCGATGGTCTGAACCTCCGCCGCATCCGTCAATGCCGTGGCCAGCGAAAGATTCGCGGTCGCCGTGGCGGTGGCGGTGGAATTGGAGACGATCACCGTATAAGCACCCGCATCACCCGAA
Source organism: Verrucomicrobiia bacterium (assembly GCA_035943555.1). Taxonomy (GTDB): domain Bacteria; phylum Verrucomicrobiota; class Verrucomicrobiia; order Limisphaerales; family UBA11358; genus UBA11358. The sequence goes on along the minus strand of DASZCA010000241.1, from coordinate 8,188 downwards.
TTCACATTAGTGATGATCAAATTGGCCGTATTCGCCCCGACGATGCGGCCGCCGTTACTCAAAGGGCTCGCGCCGAGATACCACTGATAGAGCAAAGGCGCGGTACCCGTGGCCACGGCGCTAAATCGTGCTGTGCTGCCCGCGTACACGGCCTTGTCTGTCGGCGATTGCGTGAAGACCGGAGGAATCCCCAGACTTGCGCCCAGGCGGAGTTCGCTACCACCAGGATTTCCCGCCGCCGAAGCCTGTGAAAGTTTGAGGAGAAAATATTGGCCGGCCACGATGTTCGTCATCAGATATTCCGTGAACCGCGCGCCTGCCTTGTTGGTAATGGAGACGGTTGAGTCCGGGGCGCGGCCAGGATCGGAGGCGGCAAAAGGTGTTGCCGGGTCGCCCCAAATGCTGATCGTCGCCACTTTGTCCGCGTTCGGATCCGAGCCGTTCCGCTGGGCGTAAAAAATGGAACCTACGTTGGTGTACACCATGTCCAACTGGAAGCTGACATAACAATCCCCACCGCCACTGCGCGCATATTCATTGCCGCCGGTGATGGACGCGCCGGAAGCGAAGCCGGTCACATTAAAGTCGAACAGGTTGGCCGCGACATAAGAACCGTCATAATGACTGCTATCGGCGACGCTTGTGTAAATTCCACCCGCCGGACCGATTATATCCAACGCCCGCGCAGGCATGGTCAGCAACACGGAAGCACAAGCCAGCCCGATGGCCAGGAGTTTTGTCCAACTTGGAGTTTTCATTGTCATAGCATTAGTTATTAGGGTGGAGGGGGTTAATGTTCCTTCGTTGCGCTGCGAACTTAATCTGGGAAAATTCAGCCGGCAGGCGTCCAGCAGGACAAATACCCAGCTTGGCGACAAAGTGGAACGTCGCAAAAATAGGACATGATGACAGGCGCTCATGAGTGGCTCAATTGGTAATTGTTTATATGTATATACTAACTGCCGGACACTTCAAGTCTTTTCTTTGGCTTTTTCCCGGTGATTTCGTCCGTCATCCTCAATCGTATATACAATTAGACAAATTTCTTGCTTCCGCTTCCAGCCCTGATTAAAAATGAGGCCTCATGCATTCTCCCGTCTCCTCCCCTGCCCGCGCAGCCCTGCCGCCTGGTGGCGGCCTGCTTTTTTTAAGTGCTGTCGTGGCGGCGCTGGGTTCACTGTTGTTCGGCTTTGACACCGCCGTCATCTCCGGCACCACGGATCAGTTGCGGCACGCTTTCGCGCTGAATGACAATCTGCTCGGGTTTACCGTTACCAGCGCTTTGATCGGCACCATGGTCGGCGCTTTGGGCGCGGGCCGGCCGGCGGATTGGTGGGGCCGGCGGCCCGTGCTGACCGTTCTCGCGGTGATGTTTCTCGTTTCTGCGGCCGGTTGTGCCGGTGCCTGGAACTGGTACGCGCTGCTGTTCTTCCGGTTCCTCGGCGGCGTGGCCGTCGGGGCCGCTTCCGTCGTCTGCCCGATGTATATCACCGAGATCGCCCCCGCCGCGCGGCGCGGATTTCTGGTGTGCGTCAGCCAGTTGAATATTGTCATCGGCATCCTGCTCGCCTACCTCTCGAATTATGTTATCGCCCGCTGCTTGGGTATGGAAAATCCGGATTCGTGGCGCTGGATGCTTGGTGTCATGACCCTGCCCTCATTTGCTTTTCTCGCCGCAGCCCTCGTCATCCCCGAAAGTCCGCGCTGGCTAGTGAAACAGAACCGCCTCGCCGAGGCCGAAACCGTCCTGACCCGCTTCGGGCACGAAGATCCCGCCCGGGAAAACCTTGAGATCCAAGCTTCACTCTCCGCCGAAACCACGAACGTGAGCGACCGGCTGTTCCAACGAAAATATCTAAAACCCTTGCTGCTCGTCTGCATGATCGCGATGTTCAACCAGTTGGACGGCATCAACGCGGTTCTATATTACACCTCGGAAATTTTCCGCATGGCGGGGGCGAACGCTTCCAGCGCCCTGATGCAATCGGTGATCATCGGACTGACTAATCTCGTCATGACGGTGTTCGGCATGCTGCTGATCGACCGTGTGGGCCGCAAGGCCCTCTTGCTCGTCGGCTCCGTCACCTTCTTGTTTTCACATCTGCTGGCGGCGTGGGTCTTCGCCACGCATACTCAAGGCTGGATTGTGATTGCCGCGATGATGGGCGTGGTTGGCTCCCACGCTTATTCGCAAGGCGCCGTGGTCTGGGTGTTGATCAACGAATTGTTGCCCAATGCCATCCGCGCCTCCGGCTCGGCGGTGGCGTGTTTCCTGATGTGGACCCTGTGCGCGGCCGTCGGCTGGGGATTCCCCGTCATCGCCAAGGCTTCCGGCGCAATGGCCTTCGGTTTTTTTGCGTTGATGATGGTCGGGCAGTTCATCCTGGTCGCAAAATTTCTGCCGGAAACCAAGGGCGTCAGCTTGGAAAATCTGCAGAAGCGGATGTCCATGCATTGATCACACTCGCGCGTTAAACCACCTGCTGCGCCCGGATCAACCTTGTCGCATTTCCAAAGTGAGTGTGAAGCGGGAACTGACGTAATAGACTTCTGAAAACTCGATGGGCTGGTTGCCGATATCGAAGACCTGATGTCGGCGCAGCAGCAACGACGTTTTGCCGGGCGTCTTTAACAACTTTGAAAGCCGGGCGGCGGCGGAGACTGCCAAAAATTCCTCGCGCGCATGATGCGGCCGCGTCGCCGTCGCCGTTTCCAGCGTCGCGTACAACGGATTGTTAAAATCTTCGCCACCCTTTAGGTTGAGTCGGGGATGAAACCATGAAACGGAATACAGGATCGGCTGGCCATCCCAGCCGCGGACACGTTCCAACCGCCAGACTTTAGTTTCCGGTTTGATTTGCAACCCCTGTGCCGCCGGCTTGCTGGCCGCGGTAAGGTCATAGTTTAAATGATAATTTTTGACAGTTATACCTTTGGCGGCCATTTCCCGCGTAAAGCTGCGCCAGGCGGTGATGCCGGATTCCAGGTGATTGCTGGCTACGCGGGTGCCAACGCCGGCTTTTCGCTGCAGCAGTCCTTCGAAGACCAGTTTGCTGATGCCGGACCGAACCGTTCCCCGGCTCACTCCGAGCTGCGCTGCGAGCTTGCATTCATCGGGTATCAGGCCGCCATTTTGAAACTCTGGCTTCTGAATGAGATCACGCAACAATTGTTCGACTTGGGCGCGCAGGGGAACGGGACTTTTGTGATCCAAACTCAACATTTGATTAAATGTATAAAGAAATATGACGCTTTGTAAAGCGCCCTGCATAAGCCGGCCTCCCGAGGACACGCCCCGGAAGGCCGCCGCGCAAAAAACATTCTTATAATCAGGCGTTTTGCCAAAACTAGCAGTTGACGCGATATCTAAGATAATTGTATATACAATACACCAAACCTCCAACCTTAGCATCCTGCGAATGTTTTTTCCACTCCGCCGCCATGGTAACAACCCTATTTAATAAGCCTCGCGGCTTCGTCTGGTTCCTTTCGCTCCTCGTGCTGGCGAGTTCGACCGCCCTCCAGGCGGATACCTTGTTCACCTCCGTCTCTCCCCTCCCGTCTGGCACCGCCAAGCGCGGTGATGGCCCCTACACTACCGGCAACACCTTCACCGTCGCCGACAAAAATGTGGTGGTGGATAAACTGGGCGTCATGGACATCGGCAACGATGGTTTTTATGCGCCGGTTCAAGCGGGCATATGGAGCGCGGACGGAACCAGCCTGCTGGCGACGGTCACCGTCAGTTCTTCCGACCCTTACATCGGCGGCTACCGCTATCACGCGTTGGCCACCCCCGTCACGCTGTCTGCGGGTGTCACTTACTTGATTGGCGCGCGTGTGGGCTCGGGCATCGAATGGTTTTATGACGCGCTGCCAGCAACGTTGGTGAATGCGAGCCCCGCAATTTTTCTCGGGGATTCCTGTTTCAATAATGCCGCCAATTTGGCGGCCCCAACTAACAGCAGCGGTTTCGTCGCCCGCTGGGCCGCGGCCAACGCAACATTCACGATCAGTAGCGCCGGTTTGAGCAATGGATATTCGACGACCATCAATCCTGGTACGAATTGGGGAATGTGGGACGGCTGGGGCATCTCGTTATGTTGGTGGGCAAATGTATTCGGCACCCGCGATGACTTGGCCGACATGGTCTTCACCACCAATTACGTCGTCTTGAATGGCTTCCCGTTGCCGGGGCTTGGCATGAACATCGCCCGCTATAACGCCGGCGGCTCCAGCACCAATAGGGCAAATGGCATCAACATGCAGGTGTCCCCCAACATTCCGGCCTACAGGCAGATCCAAGGCTTCTGGCTGGACTGGAATAGCAGCGATGCGTTGTCGTCCAGTTGGAATTGGTCAGTTGATGCCAGCCAGCGGGCCATGCTGCTCAAGGCCAGATCGCGCGGCGCCAATTATTTGGAACTGTTCTCCAATTCGCCCATGTGGTGGATGTGCAACAACCACAATCCCTCGGGCGCGTCATCGGGATCCAGCGACAACCTGCAGTCTCGGAACTACCACCAGCACGCCGTCTACCTCGCAACGGTGGCAAAGTACGCGCAGGATAATTGGGGTGTCACCTTCAATTCGGTGGAGCCATTCAACGAACCGATCGCGAACTGGTGGACGGCCAGCGGTACGCAGGAAGGCTGCCATTTTGTGACCGCCACGCAGGCGTCCGTAATCGGTTATCTGCGGAATGAGCTGGACAACCGCGGCTTAAATTTCATGAAAATCGCGGCTTCCGATGAAAATACGTATGACAGTGCGATCTCCACTTGGAACAGTTTAAATGCCACCGTGCGTGGGCAGGTGGATATGGTGGCGACGCACGGTTACCAATATGCCAATGGCCGGCGCGATCTCCTTTGCACCGCCGTCGCCGGGAAAAAATTGTGGGATTCGGAATACGGCGACAGCGACAGTAGCGGTATTTCTCTGGCGAGCAATCTTAACTTGGACTTTCGCTGGCTGCATCCCTCCGGCTGGTGTTACTGGCAGGCGCTTGACAGGGGCGGCTGGGGGTTGATCCAGTCCAACCCCGGCGGCAACTACATCGGGCCAGCCAACCGGAAATATTTTGTGCTGGCGCAATATACGCGGCACATCCGCCCGGAGATGACCATTATCGATGGCGGTGAAGCCAACACCATTTCCGCGTATGATCCGGCCTCGCGAAAATTGGTGAGACGATGAATCACAGCGGTGCCCGATGGATCAGCTACAGCCTACAGAAATTCCTATCCGCCGCCGGTCCGATCCGGCGTTGGGTCACTGTCACCGGCACCGGTCCGAGCTACCAACCCGGCGCCGACATCAAATTGAATGCGGGTTCCTTCAAAGCTTGGTATCCGTCCAATAGCATTCAGACCTTCGAAATCCAAAATGTGGACCTTAATCCTCCGGCGACGCCGACCAACGTATCAGCGTGGGCAGGTAGCAATTATGGGAAATCTGGTTTTGGTTTCAATTCTGCCTTCAGGAATATGTAAAGACCCTTCCATTTACCCGCCGATTACGATCCACCCGGTTAATGACCGTGCGGTAAATTGCAAGCATGCTGCCAGGCATGGAGCACATGGCTGATGATTTCATCCACGCCGACGGCGTGTTTCACCTGGGCAAAAACAAACGGGCCGCTGCCGCGCATTTTTTTGGTGTCATTTTCCATGACCTTCAGATCTGCGCCCACGGCCTGGGCCAAGTCCGTCTTGTTGATGACCAGCAAATCCGATTGCGTGATTCCCGGTCCGCCCTTGCGGGGAATCTTGTCGCCGCCCGCTACGTCGATCACTTGGATGGTATAATCCGCCAATTCCCGGCTGAAACACGCCGCCAGGTTATCGCCGCCGGATTCGATGAACAAAATCTGCGGCTTAAACTTTTTGTGTAATTCCTCGAGCGCCTGCAGGTTGGAGGAGATGTCTTCCCGGATTGCCGTATGCGGGCAGCCGCCGGTTTCCACCGCGCGGATGCGTTCAGCCGGCAGGGCGTCATGCTTGGTCAAGAATTCACCGTCTTCCTTCGTAAAAATATCATTGGTCACGGCGGCGATGTTCATCTGCTCGCGCAACTTCAAACAGAGCTGCAACATCAACGCCGTTTTCCCGCTGCCCACCGGCCCGCCCACGCCAACGGTAAAGGCGCGCTGTTTGAAATCCCGGTCAAGGGGCAGATCGCGCTCATGAAAATTCCCCGGCGTGTCGGCGTGGTCATGGTCGTGGCCGTTGCCGCCCGGCGTGTGAAAGTGAAGTAACAAGTTTGATTTCATATTTTTCAGCTTTGGAATAAACGGGAATAAAGACGGTCCTGCGCGCCCTGCCACAGATCCAGCAAGGGCGAGGTCTGGGCCAGCTCATCAAGGGTGAGCGGTTCGCAGCGGACGAGGATTTCTTCCGCCGTGATCGCCAGGCGTTGCTGTAGCATCTGCGCTTCCATCGGGCCGATGATATTCAACCGCACGGCGGCCGCCAATATGCTTCGCAGATGGTTGAAGAAAAACATCCGGGCTGTGGTTTCCCGGTCGATGTCAAGCTGCCGCAGACATGCGCCAAACACGGGCGCATAATGGGCGAACTGCGCTTCAACCGCCTGGCTTTCGCCTGCCAGCCTGCAGATCCGCCGGACCGCCGCCAAAAATGCCCGGCCTTGCCCGCGGCTCGCGCGGTTGGCCACGTGATTGGTGGTAAATACATCGCATAGCTGGTCCAGTTCGGCGAGCTTTTCAACCTCGGCATGAGCGGCCATCACGAACGGCAGCGATGCTTGGCCGAGTTGTTGCAGGCCGGCTTCAAGAAATGAGACCAGCTCGACCCGGTTTTGCACTTCGCCATGCTGCCAGGCCGCTTCCAAGCCCAGCGAATGGGCAAACCCACCGGTGGGAAACGCGGAATCCGCCAATTGCCAGAGCAACCAATCTCCGGTCTTCGGCCGGGAAACATCCGCTTTGCCCCGGCCAAGTCTTTTGGTTGCCGCGCCCTTGGGCCGCCGGCTGTTCATATGGGGGTTACGGGGCACGGTTAAAATAATTGATAGCGCTGGGCCAGCGGCAGCACGGTTGCGGGCTCGCACGTGAGCAATTCACCATCGGCGCGGACTTCGTAAGTTTCCGGATCAACGGTGATCTTCGGCATCGCGTTGTTCCACTTCAGATCCTTCTTGCCGACTTTGCGGCAACCCTTGACCGCTTCCACGCGCTTGGTCAGGCCATAGGCTTTGCCGACGCCCTTTTGCTTCGCAAGCTTGCTCACAAAAGCGATGGACGTCATGCCGGTGGCACGACCGAAGGCGCCGAACATGGGCCGCATGAAAACCGGCTGCGGCGTGGGGATGCTCGCGTTTGGATCACCCATTTGCGCCCAAGCGATGACACCACCCTTGACGACCATCTCCGGCTTGGCGCCGAACATCGACGGCTTCCACAATACCAAGTCGGCGAGTTTGCCGGTTTCGATCGAGCCGATGAGGTGCGCCATGCCATGAGCGAGCGCGGGGTTGATGGTGTATTTAGAGATATATCGCTTGATGCGGATATTGTCATTGTCACCCTTTTCTTCGGCCAGTCGGCCGCGCTGCTGCTTCATCTTGTCGGCGGTCTGCCAGCTGCGCGTGATGACTTCGCCGATGCGGCCCATCGCCTGGGAATCGGAACTCATCATGCTGATCGCGCCCAGATCGTGCAGGATATCCTCGGCGGCGATGGTTTCACCGCGAATGCGGCTTTCGGCGAAGGCCACATCCTCCGGCAGGTTGGGATCGAGATGGTGGCAGACCATCAGCATGTCGAGATGTTCGTCGATGGTGTTGACGGTGTACGGCTTCGTGGGATTCGTCGAACTGGGCAGGACATTGGGCTCGCCGCAGATGCGGATGATGTCCGGCGCGTGGCCGCCGCCCGCGCCTTCGCTGTGATAGGTATGGATGGTCCGCCCCTTGAACGCTGCGATGGTGCCTTCGACAAATGTGGACTCGTTCAAGGTGTCGGTATGGATCGTAACCTGGATGTCGTGCTTGTCCGCCATGGTCAGGCAGCAATCGATGGCGGCGGGCGTGGTGCCCCAATCTTCGTGCAATTTGAGGCCGATCGCGCCGGCGGCGATCTGCTCGGGCAGGCCGGCGGGCAAAGCGGTGTTGCCCTTGCCGGTGAAACCGAAATTGAGCGGGAGCGAATCCATGGCCTGCAACA
>DASZCA010000240.1:0-2495 GCA_035943555.1 Verrucomicrobiia bacterium | reverse complement strand
AATGCTAGTCGTTGATGAACTGAAAAAGAACGACCCGCAGCTCCGCCTCCTGGCGTTGCTGCTGGCCGGAGGTTTTTTCGTTTTGATCAGCGGTCTGTGGTGGGTGCAGGTGGTCTCCTCGCGTGAATACCAAAACCATCTGGAAATGCAGGCGTTCCGCACCATCCGTGAGCCGGCGGTGCGCGGAAAAATTTTGGACCGCGAAGGCCGCGTGCTGGCGGAGAACCGGGCGCGTTATAATCTCAGCCTGTACTTCGACGATCTGAACGACCGCTTTACCAAGGAATTCGATCGCATCCGGCCGGTGAACATCGTGACCAAGGGAGCGCCGTTCTACAAATTCTGGAGCCGCGCCACGACGACGCAGACGAACCGTGTGCGTCTGAAACAAAAGGAGATGGACGCCGTGATGTGGCAGGCGCGTTACAATGTCGTGAGCCGCATCACGACGGAAGTGGGGCAGCGGCTGGGCGAGCCGCTGGAACTTGATTTCAAAAAATTCGTACACAGCTACGAACAGGAACGGGCGATGCCGTTCACCCTGGTGACGGATCTGGATGGCGGGCAGATCGCGCGTTTCCAAGAAAATTTCGCCGGCGGACTGGGTGCGGATCTGGAATTGCAATCCGTCCGCAGCTATCCGAACGGCACCATGGCGGCGCATGTACTGGGCGAATTGCAGCAGGACGACAGTTCGCTGGACGGCGAGGAATCATTCTTCAACTATCGCCTGCCGGATTATCGCGGCAAAACGGGCGTGGAAGGAAAATTTAATCCGGAACTGCACGGCCATGCCGGCGCGGTTTCGGTAAAGGTGAACAGCATGGGCTACCGCCAGTCCGAGGATGTGGACACGGCGCCGGTGCCCGGCCAAAACATCACGCTCACGCTGGACCTCGATCTGCAACGCGCGGCCGAGGCGTCGCTGGTGGCCCGGCAGACCGCGACGGCCAACGCGGCGGTCGTGGTGATGGATGTGCACAGCGGCGATGTGCTGGCCATGGCGTCCTCGCCGACCTTTGACCCCAATGATTTTGCACAGGGAATTTCGTCGGACAAATATGCCAAGCTGCAAGAGCTGCAGGCGGAAAAAAATCGCGCGACGTTTGAGAACTACGCGCCGGGTTCGATCTTCAAAACCGTCGTGGCCCTGGCCGCGCTGGAAGGCGGACTAAATCCTTCCGAGATATACCAAGTACAGGCCGATCCCACGCGACCGGGCAAGGGCTGCATCTACATCGGCAAACGCAAGATCGACGACACCGCACCGCCGGGACCTTACAATTTTAAGAAGGCGCTCATCCATTCGAGCAATGCGTATTTCATCAATTACGGGATGATCGCGGGCATGCCCAACGTTGTGCGCATCGGCAATGAATTTCATCTGGGCGAGCGCACGGGACTGTTCAACAACCAGGAAACCGCCGGCCATTTTCCGAAGGAATCGCTGGTTCGTTCCAGCGCGTGGCGGGATGGTGATACGGCGAACCTGTGCATCGGGCAGGGAGCCATCGACGTCACGCCTATCCAGGTTGCGGTGATGTACTCGGCCATCGCCAACGGCGGCACGGTGTGGTGGCCGCGCATCGTCGAGCGCATCGAACCGCAGGATCCGACGATCGGTGAAGTGGCGACGAATTATCCCTCCGGCTTGGTGCGCGGCCGGCTGACGGTGCATCAGCGCAACTTGAACATCCTGCGCGATGCCATGCTGGATGACGTGGAGAGCGATGAAGGTTCCGGCCGGGATGCCGCCGTGAAAGGCCTGCATATCGCCGCCAAAACCGGCACGGCGCAGGTGCAGGATGAGCACAACCGTATCATCGGGCACAACTACTGGTTCGCATCCTTCGCGCCGTATGAAAATCCCAAGTACGCGGTGGTGGTGATGGTGCAGTCGCCGACAGAAACCGGGTCGGGCGGCACGACCTGCGGGCCGATCGCGCATGACGTCTACGAGGAAATTTTGAAAAAGGAAACTGCGCCAAAAAATTTGGCGTTGGTGAAATGAGATGAACCCGGACGCGTTCAACGAGAAGCACAGCAAGCTGGACAAGCTGCAGTTGATGGCTTTGTTCAGCCTGATGGTCATCGGCGCGCTCTTCGTCTACAGCGCCACGATCTCGAACGGGGTGGAAGCGCAAAAATCGTGGTATGCGCAGACGTGGTTCCGGCAGGTCATCTGGTACGGATTGGGTTTGGGCGCGGCGCTGGCGCTGTGCGCGGTGAGCTACCACACGCTGGCGCGGTGGTCGTTCGTGTTTTATTGGGGGATGATCGTCTGTCTCGTCGCGGTGCTGATCCCGTTCATCGGCAAGACGCACGGCTGGGGCGCGCGGCGGTGGATCGATCTGCCGTTTTACCAGTTCCAGCCGAGCGAATTCGCCAAGGTGGCATTTGTGCTGGCGGGGGCGAATTTTTTGAGCCGGCCACCGGAGGAATTGCGCCAAGGCCGCATTTTTTGGAAGGGCATCGGGATGATCATGCTGCCGTTC
>DASZCA010000239.1:0-23036 GCA_035943555.1 Verrucomicrobiia bacterium | reverse complement strand
TGGGAACGCTTCGACCTGCGGTAGATGGCCTATTCCATCCAACTCCACCAACTTGGCGGCGGGAATGATGGCGGCGGCATCGCGTCCCAGCTTCGGATAGTCACCCAGCGTCTTTTTCACCTCTGCGGAAGCTTGCTCTTTGCCGATGGCCGTGCGGTCAGCTTGGCCGATGATCAACAAGACCGGCATTTTAAGGTTTTTGAATTCGTGGCAGACGGGCTGGGTGAAGATCATGTCTGAAGCCAGCGCTTGATCCCACGCCATCAGCGGATAATTGGTGCTTTGTTGAAACCGGACGACCATGTCCACCCAGCGGTCATATTCCGGCCTCCATTCACCGTGATAATAATTTTCCCTTTCATAGGAACGGATCGTCTCCGGCGTCTGCTTCAATTCATTTTGATAATTTTTATCAACCGGCACATAGGGCACACCTTTCGCCTGCCAATCTTCCAGTCCGATCGGGTCCGCTAAAACCAATGTTTTAGTCTCAGTTGGATACATCAAGGCATAGCGGGTGGCGATCATGCCGCCCATCGAATGGCCGACGATCTGCGCCTGCTTGACACCGCAACTGTGCAAAAGCTCATGAAGATTTGAGGCCAGTTGTCCGAAGCTGAACTGATATGATTGCGGATTTGACGATTTTCCAAAGCCGATGGCGTCCGGAATGATCACGCGAAAACCGCTTTTCTGCAGCGCAGCCGCAGTCTCTCCCCAGTACGCGCCGGAAAAATTCTTGCCGTGCAACAGCACCACCGTGTCCGCCTCGGCATTCGTCGGTCGCACATCCATATAGGCCATTTCCAAATGCTGCTTCTGGCTGGTGAATTGGAACACCTGGACCGGATAAGGATAATCAAAACCTTCGAGACGGACACCGTCGGTTGCTAAACATAACCCGCCAGCCGCCATCAACATCAAAAGCACTATGAAAATTTTCATACGGGTTAAAATTAATGCCAGTTGCGGCTTAAGTAGTCGGTTGCTATCAGCGTCAACTGGAGCAGCAGCCAGAAGAATCCAGCCACGGCAAAGACTCGGATCACTTTGCCTGCGTAACGGACCTCCATGAAATAAAGCATGATCAAAATCGTCTGGATGATCGCGAGGCTGATGATCACCGGCGTGGTGGCCGGCCCGAAGCCAAACCACGCACAACCAAGGATGACAAAGTGCAAAGCCACCAGCACCAGCCAGATGACCAGTAACATTTTCTTGGATGGAGCTTGAATATTCATGCATGTCGGCCGACGAGGTAGAGCAGCGGATATAGATAGAGCCAGACGATGTCCACGAAATGCCAGTAGAGTCCGGCCAGTTCAATGGCTTGGGAGTTTTTGAGGCTCGCCGTGCGGCGGGCATTCAAACCCAGCAATATGCTCATGATCGCCAGCCCGATAATGATGTGCACACCGTGCAACCCGGTCATGATCCAATAAAGGTAGAAGAAAATCTGCCCATGCAGCGGAATCTCGGCATTGAAATGCGGCCCGGGAATAAGATGATCGACGATGTCCTTGTGATATTCAAAGCCCTTGATGACCAAAAAGAAAATCCCCAGAAAAATGGTGAGCAGCAAATGCCGCGAGACCAGACGCTGGCTGGCCATTTTCGCTGCGCGCACCGCCAATGCCATCGTGAAACTGCTGGTGAGCAAAATGATGGAGTTAATGGTGCCGAAAGTAACATCCGTATGCCGGCTGGCAGCCGCGAAATCGGCAAAATAAAAATGACGGTAAACCGTGTAGCTGACAAACAGTCCGCCAAAAAACAAGACCTCCGTCGCCAAAAACGCCCACATGCCCAACGTGGCGGCCTCACGCTGCTGCGCCACGATTTGATTTTGCTCAGGCATCGCCAGCCTCCTTTGCTTTGCCCAACGGCGGATAGTTGTACGCGTCTTCGGTCACTACCGGCGGTTTCGCAAAATTATGTTCCGGCGGCGGCGAGGCGGTTTTCCATTCCAAGCCGGTGGCCGACCATGGATTGGCGTCCGCCCGCTTTCCATTTTTCAACGACCAGGTCAGATAAATGATCGGCAGCAAATATCCCAAGCCAAGAATGGTTGCCCCGGCGGTTGAGATAACATTGTAAATTTGAAATTCCGGCGCATAGTCATGAACCCGCCGGGGCATGCCGAGATAGCCCAAAATAAATTGCGGAAAGAATGTCAGATTGAAGCCCACAAACAGGATGATTGCAGAAAACTGCCCCCATTTTTCCGGATACAACCGGCCGGTGATTTTGGGCCACCAATAATGGATTCCGCCCATGAAGGCCGTCACCATGCCGCCGACCATGATGTAGTGAAAATGGGCCACGACAAAGTAAGTGCCATGCACATGGACATCCACCGCCAAAGTGGCGAGAAAAAGCCCGGTCAGTCCGCCAATCACAAATAGCCCAATGAACCCGGTGGCATAAAGCATCGGCGCCTCAAAGGAGATCGAGCCACGGTACAGCGTGGCCGTCCAGTTAAAGACTTTGATGGCGGAGGGGATGGAAACCAGAAAACTGAGCAACGAAAACGTGATGCCCGCATAGATCGACTGGCTGCTGACAAACATGTGATGCCCCCAAACCAGAAAGCCGATCACCGCGATGGCCACGCTGGAGCAGGCCACAAATTTGTAGCCAAATATCTTCTTCCGCGAAAAGCACGGGATGATTTCGCTGATGACACCCATGCCCGGTAAAATCATGATGTACACCGCTGGATGCGAATAGAACCAGAATAAATGCTGGAACAACACCGGATCGCCGCCGAGCTTGGGGTTGAAAATGCCGATGCCCCAGATCCGCTCAATGCCCATTAGCAACAGCGTGATGGCCAGCACCGGCGTGGCGAGAACGAGGATGATGCTCGTGGCATACATCGACCAGATGAACAGCGGCAACCGGAACCACGTCAGGCCCGGCGTGCGCATTTTTTGGATGGTGATCAGAAAATTGAGGCCCGTCAGGATGGAGCCAAAACCGGCGATAAAAATTCCCAACGCCATCTCGATCACATGGGTGTTTGAGTAGGTGCTGCTATACGGCGTGTAAAACGTCCAGCCGGTATCGACGCCGCCCAAGATGACCGCATGCAAGGTGAAGAATCCTCCCACCATGAACAGATACCAGCTCAACAGGTTCAGTTTTGGAAAAGCGACATCGCGGGCGCCGATCATCAGCGGGACGAGAAAATTTCCCAGCACGGACGGGATGGACGGGATCAAAAAGAACCACACCATCAGCACGCCATGGATGGTAAACAGTTTGTTATATGTATCGGAAAGCACGAGATCGCCCGCCGGCGTCAGCAATTCCAGGCGCATCAAGGCCGCCGCATAAACCGCTATGGCGAAAAAAATCAGGATGGAACACAGGTACAGGATGCCGATGCGCTTGTGATCGGTGGTCAACAGCCACGACTTGATCGTGTAGTCGGTGTTCAGATAGTTGACGGGGTTGGGATTCATGGCAAATGTGGCGGTATTTCTTTCGCCACGCTCTTGATGTAGGCGATCAATTGCAGAAGTTCTTCTTCGCGAATATGGCCCGCATACGCCGGCATCGCCGAGGTATAGCCCGCGACGATCTGTGCGGACGGGATCAGGATGGAATCGCGGAGATATTTATCATCAGCGCGGACAAAGGTGCCGTCACTCAAGGGAACCTTGTTTTCATATAAACCCTCCATCGGCGGCGCATGCACGGTGGCCGTCGGTGCATGACAACCGCTGCAACCCAGCGTGCGAAACAGGGCTTCGCCGGATTGCGCCAGCGTTTCGGACGTCCGGCCATGGGCGAGCCAGTCCTGATAATCCGCCGCCGTCATGACGATGACATTCCCATCCATCTTGGAGTGGTTTACGCCGCAGTATTCCGAGCAATAAAAATGATAGGTGCCAACCTGCGTGGGTTGAAACCATTCGGTCGTGAACCGCCCGGGGATCACGTCCTGTTTGATGCGGAAGGCCGGAACGTAGAAGCTGTGGATCACATCTTCGGAACCCATCGTCAATTTTACGGCCCGATTGACGGGCAGATGAAGCTCGTTGATTTCACGGTTGCCTTCCGGATGCTGAATTTTCCACATCCATTGCTTGCCGACGACATTCATCTCCATGGCGTCCGCCGGGGCTACTTCTTCATTGAAAAAAACCGTCGCGCCGCCCGCAAAAAAAGCGAAGGCGATGAAGATTGGAATAACCGTCCAGGTGATTTCAATGTAGGTGGTCGGAAGGCGCAAGGGAGTACGATCGGCTTTTGCCCCTCGGCGGTAGCGGTATAAAAAAAAGACCATTGGCACGAAAATTAATGCCAGCATGAGAACGCTAAACCCAAGCAGGGCAAAATACAGATGATCGGTCTGGCCGGCCACGGTGGAGGCGGCCTTGGGGAAAAATGCCGCGTTCATTTGGGCCTCCCGGGAGTTGCGTGGTTTTTCCGTACGAAAATAAACCAGCCAAGGACGGCAATCGTGAGCAGACCGCCGCCACGAACAACGGCCATCACCAAATGGACATACTTGCCGGTGAGTGGAGCATAGTGAAAGCACAGCAGATCAAGCTTGGGCGCTTCGGAACTGATTTTATCCGCATCGGCGTCACGCAAAGCGTCATTCAGGTCTTTTGGGGAAAAAGCCACGCCCAAAAAATAGTGCGATACTTTTCCCTCCGGGGTGAGCACTATGAACCCGCCGGGATGGGCGTATTCTTTCACCGCCGGATCATAGGCATAGCGAAAGCCGATGGCCTCGGCGGCAGGCTTGATGGAAGATTCGTCTCCGGTCAAAAAGTGCCACGCTTCAGGCCGTCCGCCATAACTTCTAAGATAATTCTTTTTCTTTTAGGCGGCGAGTTCCGGGGTTTCGCCGGGATCAATGCTCACAAATACCAGTTCGAAATTGCGGCTGGCATCGCCTTGCAAGCCTCGGAGATTTTCCATGACACCGTTCACCACCACGGTGCAAAGCATGGGACAGCCGTAGTAACCCATGATGAAAATGACAGGCTTCTTATGGAAATAATCTTCCAATAAAACGGATTTGCCGGTTTCGTCGCGAAAAGGCAAAGCCCCCGGCACTTGGCTTCCTGGCTTCGTATCAAAAATAATCTTTGCGAGGGAGGCATCGGTAAAAGAAGCGTCTGCTGCGTGGGTGACCACGCACCAGAGGCATATCGTAAAGAATGAAAGGGCGGTTTTCATCAAGGGATGCTGTTGATTGGCGGAGAGGTGTTAAGCGCAGGAGTGTTCGTTCCCATCGTCAAGCCACGCGCCAGAACCAGATCAATGGCCCGGTCGATCGGGATGTGCACGATATTGTTTGGGCGGTCAATCCAGCCGTAGCCATTTAGTTTGGCCTGTTGCTGTTTATTCAAAGCCGTGAAACTGGCATGACCGTCGTCTAATTGAAGGTTGGGCTGGGGAAATCGTGTCAAAGGTGTTTGATCCGGGGCGGTCATGATGCCCAGCGCCTCCATGCGGTGCAGCGGCCGCTTGTGGGAAAGCAGGCGGACAAAAATCGAGGTGGCCAGCAGGCAGGAAATGATCATCGTGATGACCGCCGTCACCACGATGCCCACCGACTGCAAATGCGGATCTTGCGCCTCATGCTTTCGCTCGAGGGATTCGGCGGCGACCGGCTGTTTGGTGTGATTATTTTTCATGCGCCAAAGCGGTTGCCTTAATTTGAACTAGCCCCGGGCTGATCATCAAAGGATGCCTTGCCAGATTGGACAGAAAGATGCCAAGCCACAGGCCACCCATGCCGAGCCAGACGGTGAAATCCGTCCAGTGAAATGCCACACCGGCAGGATAGAACGTGGGAGCAATCATCCAATACACCGCCAAGGCATGGACCGTTAGCAGCAGGCCGGCGATGATGGCCAGAACATGTGTGTTTTGCTTCGCCGAGCGAAAGAGCAACACAAAGAACGGCGCAAAAAAATGAAACAGCAGAAGGAACACCGCCACCCACCGCCAGCTTCCGGCGAGCCGGTGCATGTACCAGGAGATTTCATGCGGCTGGTTTCCGGAATAGATGATCAGAAACTGGGAAAATGAAACGTAAGTCCAAAACATCACGAAGGTCAGCAGAAAATTTCCCAGATCATGGAAATGTTTATTGGTGATCGTTTCGGAAAAGACAGGGGAAGTCCGCAGGCAGGCCAGCAGAATCACCGCCATGGAAAATCCGGTGAGGATTTCTCCGGCCATGAGGATGATCGCAAAAACCGTCGAGAACCAGGCCGGCTCGATGGACATGATCCAATCCACATACGCAAACGTCACGACGAACGGCACGATGACAATCCCCGGTCCGCTCAGCGTGCCCAATTTGACGGAAGGGATGATGTCTTGCGCAGCATCCTGCTGGAGCGACCATTTTCTCAAGGTGAAGGCAATGCCGGTCAGGATGCAAAAAAAGAGCAACGCCCGGAGTGTGAAGCCGGTGATGTTTTCGTACGCGGCCTTTTGCTGCAATATTTTGTCGGCAGCGACCAGCTCCAAGTTTGCCCACGGATATAATTCATGGAGGCCAAAAAGCAAGGGAATCATCAACACCGCCATCAGCGGCAAGGTCATGGAGCCGGCTTCGAAAAACCGTCGGGTGACATTGCCCCAATCGCCGCCGGCCAAGTGGTGAATCATGGTGATGATGAGGCACCCGATCGCCAGCCCGAACCAAAAGGTGAAGGCGATGAGATAGGAAACATAAAAAGCATTCGGCTGGACGGCGACACCGATGCCGCTGAGGATTAAAAATAAAATCCCGACAACAAAACTAGTGTGCCGGACCCGGTTCATTTTGTGGGGAAGGCTGTTCACGGTGAACTCCTTAACTTTGCGAGCTCTTGGTCGGGGACATCGGCCAGCCCGGCATGCTGGCTTAATTGCAGGGTGCGGATATAAGCCGCGATCGCCCACCGGTCTTCCGGTGTGACCTGTGCGGCCTGCGAAAACATGACCCCATAACCGCGCGTCATGACTCCAAAGAAATAATCGACCGGCGCCGCCTGCAGCCGCCCGATATGATAGGAGGGCGGTCGGGGGAAACCACGCTGGACTACGACGCCATCGCCGTCACCGGTCAACCCGTGGCAGGGGGCACAATTGATGTCATAGCGTTGGTGGCCGCGTTCCAATAATTCTCGCGTCAGCGGGGCAGGAGCGACCAAATTGGTGCCGGTGTTGTCATCCAAGTGCCCCTGCGCGATGGTATGCGGCGGGCTGGGTCGCGCGGCAACGCCATCCGGAAAAGCATCACTCGCGCGCAGCGGATTGGATTTCGGCTGGTCGAACATGTCCCGCCGGCAGGCGGTAAGCAGACAGAGAAGCAAAAGGCCGGAAATCAGATTGGAGGCAAACGTTTTCATGCCGGCACCTCGCTTATCAGCACTGGCCTGAAGGTTTCCAAAAATTTTCGCGTCGCAACGAGGTCGAACTTTGGATCGGAGCTTTCGATGCAGAGAAAGAACTTGTCCGTAGAAGCTCGCGCAAAACCGGGAGCATTAAAAACGGGGTGATACAATTGCGGCAACCGGTTGAGCAACAGCATTCCCAAAAGGCCCGCGAGAGCTCCGGACAGGATCGTCAGTTCAAAGGTAATGGGAATGAACGCCGGCCAGGTATGGAGCGGGCGGCCGGCGACATTCAGCGGGTAATCGATCACGGCGGCATACCACTGCATGAAATAGCCGCCCGTGCCGCCGCAGATCGCGGCGATCAGCACGATCAGCGGCACCCGGGACTTTTTACGACCCAGATGTTCCGCCAGATCTTCCACCGGGAAAGGTGTATACGCATCCATCCGGCGATAACCGTGATCGCGGGCCGCTTTGGCGGCAGCCAACAATTCATTCACATTCACAAATTCCGCCATCAGGCCATGGATGTCTGTCTTCATGCACGGCCCCCCGGTTTTTCAGTGATCAGTTTGCGCATCTCAAAAATGGAGATCATCGGCAGAACGCGGAGGAACAAAAAGAGCAACGTCAGGAAAAGGCCGATACTTCCCGCGAGCGTAGCCCAATCCCAGAAGGTGGGGCGATACAGCCTCCAGGCGGATGGTGTGAAATCATGCTGCAAACTGGTGATGACGATCACAAAGCGCTCGACCCACATGCCGATGTTGATCGCCAGCGCAACGAAAAAGAGCGTGGCCGGCGTGGTCCGGATGCGCTTGAACCAGAGCGCTTGGGGCAAGATCACATTCAGCAGAATCAAGGCCCAGAAAATCCATCCGTAAGGTCCGAACGCGCGATTGGCCATCATGGATTGTTCAAAAACATCGCCGCTGTACCAGGCCATAAACGCCTCCATGACATAGCCGTATGTGACCATCATGCCGGTCGCCAACATGATCACCGCCATATTATTTAAATGGCGGGCGGTGATATAATTTTCAAGGCCGTAAATTTTGCGGATGGGAATGACGATGTTCAGCACCATCGCAAAGCCGGAATAAATCGCCCCGGCCACGAAATAAGGTGGAAAAATTGTCGAGTGCCAGCCGGGCACGATGGCGACCGCAAAATCAAAGCTCACCACGCTATGTACCGATAGAACAAGCGGGGCCGCGAGCCCGGCCAGCAACAGATAAGCGGATTGATGGTTTTGCCAATGCGCTGCCGAACCGCGCCAGCCCAGCGCGAGAATGCCATAGATGACTTTTTTTCGACGCGTTGGCGCACGATCACGCAAAGAGGCCAGATCAGGAATCAAACCGGCATACCAAAACAGAAATGACACTGTGAAGTAAGTGCTGACGGCAAACACATCCCAGACGAGCGGGCTGCGAAATTGCGGCCATAGTCCCATCGTGTCCGGATAGGGAAACAGCCAGTAAAAAACCAATGGTCGTCCCAGATGAAGCAAAGGAAACAAACCGGCGCAAGCGACAGCAAAGAGCGTCATGGCCTCGGTCAGCCGGTTGATGGAAGTGCGCCATTGCTGGTGGACAAGGAGCAAGATCGCTGAAATAAAAGTTCCGGCATGGCCGATCCCGATCCACCACACAAAATTTACGATCGCGAATCCCCACGCCACCGGGATGTTGATGCCCCAGATGCCCACGCCGCGATAGAGCAGCCAGGAGATGGCACAGAGCAAAACCATCAGCAGGATGAAAGCAACGCCAGCGCCAAAAAACCAGCTGCGCGGTGGCTTTTGGGTCAGGACGATGCCACCAATATTCTGGGTGACTGACTCAAACGTTTCTGTCGGTCCGATCAAAGGCATGGCCGACGCGTCTGCAAGATTCGTTTTAGGCGAATCTGGCGTCGGACCGGTTTGAGCGGTGTAGGCCATCAAGTGGTCAGTTGAGGGTTAGGATTGCGCAACTTCGCCAGATAAGTTGTGCGGGGACGCGTATTCAGTTCGCCCAGCATGGAGAAGTTCAAGTTGTTGGCCTTTAATTTTGAAACCGCGCTTTTCGGATCGCCGATATCGCCAAAAACAATGGCGCGAGCGGGACATACCTGCTGGCAGGCCGTTTTTAACTGCCCGTCCTGAATTTTATGACCTTGTTCCTCGGAGCCGATGCGAGCCATGCTGATGCGCTGAATGCAGTACGTGCATTTTTCCATCACGCCACGGGACCGGACGGTGACATTCGGGTTCCACAGCGGTTTGAGAGTGGTATCGTGGTAATCGGCGTACTGGAAAAAATTGAAACGGCGGACTTTATACGGGCAGTTGTTGGAACAATACCGGGTGCCGACGCAGCGGTTGTAAACTTGGAGATTCAAGCCTTCCTTGTCATGCACCGTGGCACCGACCGGGCAGACCAGTTCGCAGGGAGCGTTCTCACACTGCATGCACGGCACCGGTTGATGATTCATGTCCGGGTTTTCAGGCGTGCCGCGAAAATAAGTGTCCACACGAATCCAGTGCATGATGCGGCCTTTGGAAACCTGGTCTTTGCCCACGACCGGGATGTTGTTCTCTGACTGGCAGGCCAAGATGCAGGCGTTGCAGCCGATGCAAGCGGTCAGATCGATCGCCATGCCCCAGCGATAGCCATCAGTTTTAAATTCTTCCGGCTTGAAGAGAGTTTCGATGGGCGTCTCGGAAGATTTTTTTGCAAATTCCGGATCCGCTTTGAAGTCAGCGAACGTTCCTTCTCGAAAAATCTGCCGTTCTTCAGAATCAATCGCGTGCTGGGTCTGCGTTGTGACCAAAGGATAATGGCCACCGGTTTTTTGCATGCGTACATCGCGGCCGATATAAAGACTGTCTGAAGTGCGAAGTGTGTAGGTGTTGAAACCGGCGTTCTTGCCAACCCGCCCGACATGGCTGCGGCCACCGCCAAAGTGTAATGCGATGGAGTCATCCGGTTGCCCCGGTGTGATCCACACCGGCAAAGACAGCCGGCGGCCATTTAATTCCAGGTCAACGATATCTCCATTCGCCAAGCCTTCTTTCGCTGCAAACCCCGGGCTGAGCAACGCGGCATTATCCCACGTCAGTTTCGTGACCGGCTGCGGCAACTCTTGCAGCCAGGCATTATTGGCAAAGCGTCCGTCATGGATGTTCGGATCAGGGCTAAAGGTGATTTCGAGGCTGCCAGTCTTTTGTGCCACCGGCGTGATTTGAAAGGTGCGCAGGGAAACTCTTTTCTCCGGCAGTCGAGTGTTGGCAAAATATCCGTCGTGCAAGGCCTGCCGCCAATTCTTTTCAAAATCAAGGCCGGCCATTTTCTGCGACCAAAAATCATGAACGATGTCGTAATCGCTCCGGCCCAAGGTCACGACATCCAGAACTTCATGGGCGGATTTGCCGGCATACAGCGGCAAGATGAGCGGTTGGACGATGGAGACGGTTCCGTCAAAGGCGCGGCCATCACTCCATGATTCCAGGAAATGGTTTTGCGGAATGTGCCACTCGCACAGTGCGGAAGTCTCATTCACCTCCGTGCTCAGATGGATACAAGATTTGGCTTTAAGCAGACCGGCAGGAAAATCAAAATCTGCCGGCGCGGTGAACGTCGGGTTGCCGCCCAAGATCAGGAGCGTTTCCACTGACCCCGCGTGAAGGGCAGCGATCAAATCGCGCAGCGATTCAATCTGGCTGGCCGGGTTGATGACTGGCTCAGTAAAGGTGACCGTGTGGCCGATATTTCCCAGAAAGTCATTGATGTTATGGGCGAGGACATGAACATCGGGTGGCTGATTTTCACCGGCGATCACCAGGCTGGTGCCTTCATTTTGAAGCAAATCATCCGCCAGCGCGTAAATCCATTTTCTCGTCTCGGGCGTCAATTCTGAGGGGGATCCTGCCGCCATAAGCCCGAGGCGAGTCGCCAATTCATAAGCGAAGCGAGCAATCCCGGTGGCATTCAGCGGCAATCGATGATCCGCATTCGATCCGGTCACCGAAGCGGAGCTTTCGACGACGTAAAGGCGGTTCATGTCGGCCCGCCCGGATTGCGCCCGCCGGCCGTCGGCAAATGCAAGGGCATGGCGGAGGTTGTCGGGATGTCCATAGAGAAAATCCGAATCGAGCGACAAAATGACCTTGGCCCGGTCAAAATGGCAGTGCATTTCAACGGCTTCACCAAAAGCGAGCCGGGCGCCTGCAAAAGCATTGTCACGATTCACCGGCTCATATTGATGCCAGCGGGCTTCCGGATATTTTCCGAGCAAAGTTTGTAGCTGGGAACGTAGGGTCGGCGAACTGATGGTTTCCGTGAGGATGTGTACGCCGCGTCCATGGTTTGCCTGCACAGATTGCATCTGTGCTTGAAAGGCGGTGGCAAAACTTTCCCAAGTCGACGGCTGACCGTGGTTGAGGACGGTTTGTGATCGGTCGGGATCGTATAGATCAAGCAAGGCCGCTTGCTGAAGAACGTTGGTGGCGCCCAAACTGGAAGGATGGCCGGGGTTGCCCTCAATCTTTGTGGGATGACCTTCATGGCTTTCGATCATCAAGCCCGAGGCAAACCCTCCGAGGGTCATGGCGGTGGCGTAAAAAAGCGGATTGCCCGGAACCAGTTCTTCCGGCTGTTTCACATAAGGAACAATTTTTTCAATGGGCTGCCGTGTGCAGGCTGGCAAGGAAGCGAGGGCCATGGAGGCGGCCATCAGCTTGAGAAAATCCCGCCTGTTGACCGGCGGCTCGGTGGCACCGGGCGGAAACTCGTTGTGCCGGGCGCTTTGAAATGCAGGAACGGCGGCCAGTTCATCCAAACTGCGCCATATCATTTTTGATGTCTCCGGAGTTTTCATCGGTGGCACATGCTGCAATCTGTCAGTTGATTCGTATGTACCTCGTATTCGGCCACCAGCTTTTTGCCGAGCACCAACTGATCTTCCGCCTGCCAGTTCAAGTTAAAGATTTCGCTGCGAGGACGAATGAATTTTTCCGGTGCCCGATGGCATTCGAGGCACCATTTCATGTAGAGATTGTGCGATTTCCAGGTGAGCGGCATCTGGTCAAGCTGGCCGTGGCACGTGGCACAGCCGATTCCCTTGCTGACATGGATGCCATGGTTGAAAAAAACAAAATCAGGTGTGTCGTAGACGCGGTTCCAGCGCAGGGGCACACCGGTGGCCAGGCTCTGCCGGACGGGCGCGAGGATCGGAGCATCTTTCCAAATCTGTGAGTGACAGGTCATGCAAGTTTCCGTGGTAGGCACGCCGGCGAAAGCGGATTTTTCCACGCTGGTATGACAAAAGCGGCAATCGATGCCCAAGCCATAGACATGATGTTTGTGGCTGAACGGAACGGGTTGATCGAGCGGAACCGTTTCACGCGTGGCATAAGGTGACCAATACATGGTGTGCAAAACAAAAGCGCCCGCCAAGGTCACCACCAGCAATAACAACAGACTGGCCCGCAAAATCGAATCAGACCGGCGGCTAAAAATTTGCGCCATAAAATGCCTGCAATTCTTTAGCTATACATGTGCCACAAAACGACGGTTGAAAGTTCGTTCAACCATTCAACATTGGTTATCGACGTTTAACTAACCGGCGTTTAGCCGCGAAGAATGACTGCAAAACGCAATGTTTTGGAATGCAAATAGCATAGTAAGGAAGAAAAAAACGAAGAACACCAACACGCGGGTTTTGTCTACAAACGTCAAACGAGTTCTTTTGTCCACACTTGAATGGGTGTTACATTTGGCAAGGCAAACGCTAAAGATCAAAGCCAGCGATGCATCAGCACGAACACGACGAAAATAGCGCCGCCAACCAGGCGGATGCGGCACGTCCGACAGATCCGATGGCCGCCTTGGCGCGTGGTGTGCCCGGTGACCAGCCACCACCCGAGAAAGCAGGCGCACACATCGTGGAAAGGGAAAAGACCGCCGCCGGATATCATTCCATCTACGAGACGGCGCATTTTGGGATCAAAGAGATGGGGTTGAAGCGCACGTTTCAAACCCTTTCAAAAGTGAACCAAAAAAACGGTTTCGATTGTCCGAGCTGCGCCTGGCCTGATCCCGATGGCAAACGTAAGATGGCCGAGTTCTGCGAAAATGGCGCCAAGGCCGTGGCGTCCGAGGCGACCAACAAACGCCTGACGCCCGAGATATTTGCGCACCATCCGATCTCCGAAATGCTTCGCCAGACCGATGCCTGGATGGAAGAACGCGGACGTATCACGCATCCGATGATCCGGCGCAAAGGCGCGGATCACTATGAGGCCATTTCTTGGGATGAAGCGTTTGAGTTGATCGGCACTGAACTGCGTGCGCTGGCCTCTCCGAACGAGGCGGCATTTTATACTTCGGGCCGGGCGAGCAACGAGGCGGCTTTCATGTACGGGCTTTTTGCCCGCCAATTCGGCACCAATAATCTGCCCGACTGTTCGAACATGTGCCATGAATCCAGCGGCACGGGCCTGTCCGAGGTGATCGGCTTTGGCAAGGCCACGGTGAAGATTGATGACTTTGACCATGCGGACTCCATTTTCGTGATCGGTCAAAATCCGGGCACCTGCCATCCGCGCATGTTGACCGAGCTCCAAAAAGCCGCGCGCAATGGCTGCAAGATCGTCAGTATCAATCCGCTGAAAGAAACCGGCCTGATGCACTTCAGAAATCCGCAGGAGCCGCTCGGCATGCTCGCCCCGGGAACGCCACTGGCCTGCCTCTTCTTACCGGTGCGCATCAATGGTGATGTGGCGCTGCTGAAGGGCATCATGAAAGCCATGCTGGAAGAAGATGACCGTACCGGTGGTAAAATCCTCGCCCACGATTTCATCCAGCATCACACCGAAGGCTTTGATGTTTTTGCCGATGACCTACGGCGGGAGAGCTGGGAGCGCATCGTCCAGCATGGCGGTGTTGCCAAGGAACAGATTCTGGATGCGGCGCGAATCGCGATGGCATCCGAGCGGATGATCTGTTCGTGGGCGATGGGCATCACGCAGCACAAAAATGGCGTGGCCAATGTGCAGAGTATCGTCAACTTTGCCTTGTTACGGGGACAGATCGGACGGCGCGGCGCCGGCATTTGCCCGGTGCGTGGACATAGCAATGTGCAAGGTGATCGCACGGTCGGCATCTGGGAAAAGATGAGCCCGGAATTTCTCAACGCCCTCGGCAAGGAATTCAATTTTTCACCGCCTGAAAAACACGGTTTCGACACGGTGCGCACCATTGAAGCCATGCATCAACGTCGCGTGAAGGTGTTCATCGGGCTGGGTGGAAATTTTTTGGCGGCGACGCCGGACACCAAATACACCTCGGAAGCCATCCGATGTTGCCGGTTGACGGTCCAAATATCCACCAAACTTAATCGTGCGCATCTGATCACCGGCGAGCAGGCACTCATTCTGCCGTGTTTGGGCCGGACGGAAAAGGACTGGCAGGCGGCGGGCGAACAGTTTGTGAGCGTTGAAGACACGACGGGCGTGGTGCATATGTCGCGCGGCGTGTTGCGACCGGCTTCGGAACACTTGCGGAGCGAACCGGCCATCATCGCGGGCATCGCACGAGCAACCCTCAGAGAAAGAACGACGGTGGACTGGAACCAGTTGATTGCGAACTACGATGCGATCCGCCAGCATATTGAGCATGTGGTTCCGGGTTTCACACAGTACAACACGCGCGTCCGCCAACCCGGCGGATTTTATCTGCCCAACGATCCAAACCAGGGCAAGTTCAACACGCCGTCGAAACGCGCCAAATTTAAGGTGCATCCCATTCCTGAACACGATCTCAAGAATGGCAAACTGCTGTTGACGACGATCCGCAGCCACGATCAATTCAATACTACCATTTACAGCGAAAATGACCGGTACCGCGGCATCGTGCAAGGGCGCCGGGTGGTCTTTCTAAACACCGGCGATATCGACCGGCTGGGTCTTAAGAAGGATCAATGGGTCGATCTTATCAGCCATTTTGAATCTGAAATCCGGCGGGCGGAACGCTTCAAGGTCGTTCCTTATGATATTCCCGGCGGTTGCGCCGCGGCTTATTTTCCCGAGACAAACGTGCTCGTCCCCATTCGCAACGTGGCTGATGGAAGCAACCAGCCGGCTTCCAAGTCCATCGTCATCTCCATCGAACCCGCCGATCGCCTGGGTTGATTTTTGTGGACACGTTGCCGCAACGCAAAGTTCGGGAAATGATAATCCGGCGGTTTAACGGCCCCGAGACATTGGAGGAAAAAGATTTTCTCGCCGCCGAAGATCCGTTGGAGATTCGAGTCGAGGGCCGCAGCGTCGCGGTGGTTATGCGCACACCGGGAGATGATCGCGAACTCGCGGCGGGATTTCTGGTAACCGAAGGCTTAGTGCGTAAAGCGGGCGACCTGAAGGCTATCCGGCATCAGGCGCACTGCCTGTCATTGGCGCCAAAAAATGAACAGCGAACTGGACGCCCAAGCAAGGTCGGTTCCGCTAAATTGACCATCCTGAACAGAAAAGAGCCGATTCCCACTGACGGGAATGTGATCAATGTGCAACTGAGGAATCCGAAATCCGTTGACTTTAAGAAGCTCACGCGTCACGTCTTCACCTCGTCCAGTTGCGGCATCTGCAGCAAGGCATCGATAACGGCCGTGCAACAGCAATTCCTGCAGCTGAAGGATGCCAGCCAGGTTGAGGCGCAGGTGATCATGGGCTTGCCGCAAGCGCTCGCCCAGGCGCAGGAAACATTCAAGCAGACTGGCGGTTTGCACGCGTGCGCGCTGTTTGATCTGACCGGCACATTGCTGGTGGTCCGCGAAGATGTGGGACGTCATAACGCGTTGGACAAGGTCATCGGCTGGGCGCTGCTCACGGACCGGCTGCCCTTGCAGGGTCACATCTTGCTGCTCAGCGGGCGCACCTCGTTTGAGATGATGCAAAAAGCGCTTGCGGGAGGCATTGCCATTATCGCGGCGGTTTCGGCACCCAGCAGTTTAGCGGTGGAATTTGCCCGCGATAGCGGCCAGACACTTGTCGGCTTTTTGCGTGGAAACAAAATGAATGTTTACGCCGGAGCCGGACGCATCCTTGCGGATGGCAGCGAACTCGACAAATAACTATTGGCATACCAGGAAAGCCAGATGCGCCTCCATGTGAACCTCAAACTGGGCCATTGGGGTGCCTGGACGTTTCAGCAGGAGGTGAGAACCGGGATGAACGTCCGAGAGATCGCAACTATTGAGACGCCGAAACAGGCCATGGAGAGGTTCTCATCTTGGAACGGAACCGTCCGGTGACTGGCTCTACTTGTGTACCGTCCATCATCACTATGGCGCCAGCGCGTTCCAGTCGGAGACAGATGTGGAGAATGAGCGTAATCAAGATGGCGATCGGCCGGATGGAATCGGACCGGCATGACCTGCATGCCCGGTTTTATCTGGCCGGAGACTGCATTCAGCCATTGATCATTAGAAGCCGTCTCTATTGCCCCCCAACTTAATTTTTTATCTCAAAGTTAAGGTGTTATTTTTGGCCCTCCCAGCATGTCAGATCTGTTTAAAAAGTGGCCAAGAAGTGGCCAAGATTGTTTTGAATGCTTTATTGCAGCTGTAAACCATTGATAATATGGTGCATCCGGCAGGACTTGAACCTGCAACCTTCTGATCCGAAGTCAGAAGCTCTATCCAATTGAGCTACGGATGCCCGTCGAGCGGCCAAATTACCGCAGGACGGTCAGGCTTCCAAGGCCAATACAGGCTGTTCCCGTTTTTCGATCTTCACGCGCATTTTTTGCAACGCCTGTTCCTGGATCTGGCGGATGCGTTCGCGGGTGACCCCGAGACGCGCACCGACTTCTTCCAAGGTCTTGGGCTTGCCATTGTCCAGGCCGAAGCGCATCGCAAGAATCTTGCTCTCGCGGGCGTCGAGCGTGGCGAGGACTTCCTGCACCAGTTGGCTGTCGTTCTGGTTCAGGAGATCCGCGAACGGCGCGGCGGCGTTGGCATCCGCAACGTGTTCGGCGACGGACGTCGCATTGTCTTCGTTGATGGGCGAATCCAGCGAGATGGGCGCGCGGGAGGCTTCGCGGTATTGGCGGATACGATGGATTTTCAGGCCCAAATCGTCCGCGACTTCTTCATCGGTCGGCTCGCGGTCGAGGGTTTCGCGCAGACGCACTTCCGCCTTGCGGATGTTGGTCATCTTTTCCACGACGTGCACGGGCAGGCGAATGGTCTTGGACTGGTTGGACAAGGCGCGACGTATCGCCTGCTTGATCCACCATGAGGCGTAGGTCGAGAGCTTCGCGCCCTTGTCAGGATTGAAGCGTTGCACGCCTTTCATGAGGCCGATGTTGCCTTCGTTGATCAGGTCGAGCAACGGCACACCAAAGGCCTCGTAGCCGCGGGCGATCTTCACGACCAACCGCAGGTTGGCGGTGATCATCAGTTCGCGCGCCTTTTTATCACCGCGCCTTACGCGTTTAGCGAGCGCGAGTTCTTCCTTGGGCGTGAGCAGTTTTACCTGCCCGATCTCGCGGAGATAGAGCTGGAGCATGTTGGCCTGCGGAGCCGAGGCATCGACCTCCACATCTTCTACCGCCGCTTCGGCCACGGGCAGAGCGATGACGGGTTCTTCGATCAGTTCCGCCGTTTCCTCTTCCTCGACGGGCAGCTTGCGCGTCCGACGGGCGGGCGACAACGCAGCCCGCGCAAAGCGGGGCCGGGCGGTTTCGGTGCGGGCGAGCCGGTTAGATGACAAAATTGCTTTCATATTTTTGCGTTAATTTCTTTGTTGGTTGAGGAACAATTCTTGTGGCGTGACCACAAGGTCCATTTTTTCCGTATGCCGAATAATTGTAACCGGCGAGGGCACACCAATGACCCCGGCGACGAGGTGCCGGTGCAACTCATCCAGGCTCGCGACGGTTTCGCCGGCGAAGGCCACGATGACATCGCCTTCCCGGAAACCGGCGCGGTTGGCCGGACTGCCGGGTTCGGTGCCGGACACGAGCACACCTTGATCGGCGCCCAAATGGTGGAACACCACCACCCGCCGATGGATGGGAACATTCTGGCCCAGGACGCCGATCCAGCTCCGCCGGATATGGCCTTCCTTGATCAACCAGGCGGTGACGAACTCCGCCGTGTTGCTCGCGATGGCGAAACAGATTCCTTGCGCGGGCAGGATGATGGCGGTGTTGACGCCGATGACTTCGCCCGCCGAATTCACGAGCGGTCCGCCGGAGTTGCCGGGGTTCAGCGCGGCATCAGTCTGGATGACGTTGTCGATCAGCCGGCCGGATTGCGAGCGCATGGAACGGCCGAGGGCGCTCACCACGCCAGCGGTCACCGTTTGTTGAAAACCAAACGGGCTGCCGATGGCGATGGCGATCTGCCCGACCCGGACGGCCTTGGAATCACTGAACTGCACGTACGGCAAGTGCGGCGCGTTGATGCGGATGACCGCGAGGTCGGTCTCGGGATCGTCACCGATCAATTCAGCATCGAACACGCGACCATCGGCCAGCGAGACTTCCATGCGGGTGGCGCCGTGCACGACGTGGCTGTTTGTGAGAATGAAGCCGTCGGGTGCGATGACAAAGCCCGAACCGCTGCCGCCCGATTCCTGGCCACGCTGTTTATTCGGAGCTTTAGCGCCGGCCTTAACGCCGTGAACACGGATGTTCACGACGGCCTGGCTGACCTTGTCCACGACCTGCGTGATGGTCTTGGAATAACCGTCGAGCAATTCGTCATCGGTAAATGCGGGAGACGCCGGGGCCGCGGCAGCGACCGGATTCCGGTCGTTCAGCGGCTGCACAAATCCGATCGTCCCGTGACCTTGAAATGTGTTGAGGTTCATTTTATTTAGGGCCGGCGTGGCCGGCGGTTTAGTTGCTATGGGTTTTCAAATTATTATGGCAGGTGGCGGCTCGCTGTTTACAGAATGCGTCCGTTAGCAATCTGCGGCGTGCACGGAGTGACGCGCCCTACCTTCGCGTCATTCGGTGCGGATGCTTTGATGTCAATACGAGTTGCCATATTTGTTTTATTTCAGGTTTCCCGGTTTCAGGCCGGTACGGCCAATTTTTCCAATTTGGCGGTGATGGCTTTTTTGCCGGTGACACCGATGGTCTTATCGCGCACTTCGCCCCCTGCGAAATACAGCAGGGTAGGAATGGACTGGATGCCATACTTGGCCGCCAGCGCCGGACTTTCATCCACATTGACCTTCGCGATCTTGACGCGACCGGCCTGTTCGGTGGCGATCTCCTCGAGGAGCGGGGCGATCATCTTGCACGGGCCGCACCATTCCGCCCAGAAATCGACCAGCACGGGCTGGGTGGATTGGAGGACTTCGGTGGCGAAACTGGTTTCATTGATTTCAACGGTTGCTTTCATGTTCGTGCCTTTCACTTCAACGGTTATATGTAACTTATATAGTTACACACTCGCACAAAAGATTCGGGTGTCAAATGAGTTTTTCGGGGGGACGGGAATATCCGGTTTTATGAAGAAAGAGGCTAAACGGGTCGCAGACGCCTTCTCCCCTCACCCTGCCCTCTCCCGCTGGAAGAGGGAAATGTTCGTCCGCACCCTGTGGAAACGTACGTTGCGGGTTGGAGAATGGGTCTATTCCGTCGCCTGACGCTTCGCTCGGCGACGGGGACATCGCAGCGCGATGTCCCTACCTGCTTACTTCTTGGAGCAGACGCCGGAGGCTTTTACGCGGTCGATGACATCGGCCAAGGTGGTTTTGGCGAGATCGCGCTCCATGGCGTCCTGGGCGGAGGTGAAAATGGTGTCCAAGGCTGACAGAATGCAGTGGCCGACAGGGCATTCGTTATTGGGCTTTTTGGAAGGAGTGGC
Source organism: Verrucomicrobiia bacterium (assembly GCA_035943555.1). Taxonomy (GTDB): domain Bacteria; phylum Verrucomicrobiota; class Verrucomicrobiia; order Limisphaerales; family UBA11358; genus UBA11358. The sequence goes on along the minus strand of DASZCA010000239.1, from coordinate 2,811 downwards.
AAAGGATTCGGAATCTTCGACGGAGCGGTAAATTTCAGCGAGATTGATACGCTTAGGCGAGCGGCTGAGCCGGGATCCGGCGCCGGCACCGCGGCAGGTATCGATCAGCCCCGCCTTTTGCAGCGCCAGTAACAGGCGTCGGATGATGACGGGGTTGGTGTTGATGCTGCCGGCGAGGCACGCGGACGTCACGCGATCGCCTTCCTGATAGGCCAGGACGGCGAGGACGTGCACGGCCATGGCGAAACGACAGCTTGTTCTCATATTTCCAGCTATTATGTAACGTTGATTATTACATCAGTCAAGGTACTAGGTGGTGATGTGTGTGGCGCACAGCCACCGGAGAGGAATAAAGCAAGCATGGCAATTATAAACATCGATGGACTTTTCAGATGATAAAGTCACCGCACTTTCTGAACACGCTTAGCCATGATTAATTCCTTGCAAATCAGAGGCAAGGGCATGGCCTGGAAAGGCAAGAGAAGCCGCGATAAGGCAGCAGCGCCGGCAGTTTTGAAGAGATTAGTCCCAATAAATCACTCCGAAGACGAAGCGCATCTGCCAAGAAAATCTGGAAAGGTCACCAACGATCTCGCTGCATCATAACAGCCAAAAGTCTGCAAGCGGTCGGCTGCGAGCCGGCAGGCGTCTACTTGAACGCTAGGGTCTCGACCACAAACCTGCCGGTCAACGCGGCAGGATCCGTGGGTGTGGCCCGTGCCGGTCGGCGAAGAACACACGTTTCCCCGACCGCGCCGACGTACTCCCAGTCAAATTCCTGGGCGCGTTCCAATACCGTGTGCAATGAGACCCAATTGATCCACTGTGCCGGTCCATTGGTGGTGGTCTCATCTGCCACGGTATAAAAAAGCACCTTGGCGGAATCGGTAGATTTCGGCCAATCGAAGGATTCGTACTCATACCGTGTTTGATGGCACCCGCACAGCATCCCCACCATCACGATCACCACCAGTATTATTATAAATCTCATAGGAATAAATTTTTCAGCGTTAATTTTCAGTTGGACAGCCAATGTCTAACTGAGGGCGAACATATTAAATAAAAAATGTCATCCAAATCGAGCTGTTTCAAAGTGTTCACTGCGCGGGCAAACAACGTAGCAGTGCGACATTGTCCAGCTTGGTTGGCGTGTCATATCCAACTCACCGAATTGGAGTTTGGCGCTCCTCGGTTTTCAAAGCTTCTTGATTTGCGGCCAGAGGGGTTTGAGGTCGGGGTCGGTCAGGGCCATGGCGCGGATTTCTTTGTCGTTGGCGAGTTTGATGGCTTTTTTGAGCCAGGTCAGGGATTCGTCCAGCTTGCCAAGCTGGCAGGCGTAGCAGGCGAGGTTGTAGCGCATCAGATGATGTTCCGGGAACCGGGGGATGACGGAGGCCAGAGTATCATAGGCTTCCTGGGTGCGCTTGAGTTCGTGCAGGCTGTAGGCGAGGTAGAAATGGCCCCACTGGTTTTCCGGCAGGAGTTCGCGCAGGTTTTCAGCCACGACCGCGGCCTGCTGCCAATCCTTGGATTGCTCGTAGATCTTGTAGCGCATCTCGAGGACGAAGGGATGCAGGCGGTGGCCGGGATCGATGTTCTTGAGTTCCGCCTCGGCTTCCCGCCAGTTGCCGAGCCCGAGCCAGCCCTCGACGGCTTCGAGGTGTTTGTCATCGGGGTGCGGCAGGTTTTTCATTGTCGTTATGGCGGGGATATTCTGCCAGTGAATCCGTTTTGAGGTTAGTGAATTTTGGGCTTTGAAAGGCCGGTTTGTTCAACGACCTCCCTCACCTGTTTCCTCTCCCCAAGGAGAGGAGCGCAGGCAGATGCGTTCGGATGACCCGGTTGCCGGTTGAATTTATCCGGTCGCGGGTTATTCAATTTAGTCAGGGCTCGACGGAGTCTCGCCCCACCGCTTTTGACAAGTTCGATGACGATTCTCATTAACCAAGCCGATTGAGCACAGGAAACAAGGGCGATTTTTTGATTTTCAGAAAACTCCAAATTTTCCAACAAAAGCGTGGTTTTTGACTGGGAGGCGGTTTTTGGAACAGCGATTATCGCCAATGACCGATTGTGGATTATGATTTTCTCGGGATTTTTTTGTCCGGACCCCCTTCCCACTCGGGAAAAATGAAAATAAATGGCATAAATCGTACAGTTACATTCTCCACACGAATTCAGGTTTTAAGGAGGTGTGCTATAAGGAAGGGAGCATGACATTTACGATATACGATTTTCGATTAACGCCACTGTCGGCAGAAGGGTGTGGCCCGCCGGTGAGCGAGCGCCACGTCGCCGACAGCTCAGGAATGGCGGGAATGCCTCCGTGGAATCGTTCGGAGAACAAGGCCGTTAGCCATTATTAGCCTTTATTAGCCTAAAAAAAATGCGAATGAAGAATAACACGTTCATGAAGATGGAGACCGTGATTGCATGTCATGTGCTGCGGCTGATCCCGCGCCGAGCGGGACATCCGCCTTCGCCAAGGCTATGGCGGACAGGCAGCCGCGCTCCGTTCTTTGCGGGTGTCGCCGACGAGTCCGTTGGGCCTTGTTGGGCTTCGTTGGACCAAAAAAATTTATGAAAACGCGAATTGGCACAAATAGGGCAGAAATTAGAGCCGACTTACGACGGCTGCTACAGGATCAGGGCAAGCTCAGAGATTTTGCGAATTGAGCTTGCCCCACGAAAGTGGACAAAGCATGTAAGCTTTCGCGAACGACTTATGAAACAACTCAAGAGCCAACAGAAGCATTCCAAAGCGTTCCGGAAGGAAGCGGTGGAGTTATTGATGACAGGCCGGACCCTGAC
>DASZCA010000238.1:0-2552 GCA_035943555.1 Verrucomicrobiia bacterium | reverse complement strand
GGTCATCCGGCGGCGGCGGGCGCGCGCATCGCGGGCACCCCGTTATCGACCCAGCGCAAGGTGATCGGGGCGATCAAAAAAGCGTTGAAAGCGGCGAAGTAATTTTCAAATTCCCATGCAAGATTTTACCGCGCTCGACGGCGCGATTCTCGTCGATAAACCCTCCGGCCCGACATCCCATGACGTCGTGGATGAGATTCGCCGCCAGTTCGGCATCAAGAAGGTGGGCCATTGCGGCACGCTCGATCCGAACGCCACGGGCCTGCTGATCATCGTGCTGGGGCGCGGCACGAAATTGTCCGAGCGCCTGATGGGCGATGACAAGGTGTACGAGGGGACGATGAAGTTTGGCGAGGCGACGGACAGCTACGATTCTGATGGCGAGCTAACCGGTTCGATGCCGGTGATGCCGATGACGCTCGATCAATTGAACGAGGATGCGGCCACTTTTATCGGCGACCAGATGCAGGTGCCGCCGATGGTTTCCGCGATCAAGAAGAACGGCGTGCCGCTCTACAAGCTGGCGCGCAAGGGTATCGAGGTTGAACGCGAGCCGCGCCTGATCCACATCTACAATTTTCGTTTCACCGAATATGCCGAGCCGCTGGGGCAGTTTCGTGTGGCTTGCACGAAGGGCACCTACATCCGCAGCATCGCGCATGATCTGGGGCAAAAACTCGGATGCGGGGCGCACTTGACGACGTTGCGCCGCAGCGCCTCGGGAAAATTTGATGTGAAGGACGCGCTGCCGTTGGACACGATTCTGCGGCTGACGCCGGCGGAATTCGAGAAGCGGGTGCTGCCATTCTTAAAATTGGCGGCGAGTTAAAAGAAATCCAAACTCCAAATTTTTGGTGAAAGGTTTATAGTTTGTTTCCGTGAAAATCATCCACGCAGCGAATGAGCTTGGCAACGGCAGCCGGAAGGTTTGCCTGGCCATCGGCGTGTTCGACGGCGTGCATCTCGGTCATCAACACATCATCCGGCAGACCATTTCGGACGCGCGGCAGCATGACGCGGTCGCGGTGATCGTCACTTTCGACAAGCATCCCAACGCGGTGGTGGCGCCGGACCGGGTGCCGCCGCAGATTTCCTCCCGTTCCCAAAAGTTGCGCGCCATCGAGGCGCTGGGAGCGGATGCGTTGCTGGAGATTCCGTTCGACCAGCCGTTTAGCCAGAAGACGGGGGAGATTTTCATCCGTGAGCTGGTGCGTGAGCTGGGGAAAATCCACAGCATCTGCGTGGGCGCGGATTTTGTGTTTGGCCGCAAGCGGAGCGGAGATGTGGCGTTGTTGAAGACGTTGGGGGCGGAATTGAATTTTCAAGTCCACGGACTGGCGGCGGTGGCATTGGACGGGCAGGTGGTGAGCAGTACGCGGATCCGGGAGGCGATCCGGGCGGGGGACTTTGATGCGGCGAGCCAGATGTCGGGCCGGCCTTACGCGATTTGCGGGTTGGTGGTGCCGGGCGACCGCATCGGGCGCCAATTGGGCTTTCCGACGGCCAACTTGGATGTGACGAACCTGATTTTGCCGCCTAACGGGGTGTACGCGGCGTGCACGAAAGTGGCGGGGAAATTTTATCAGGCGGCATTGAATTTGGGAGTGCGACCAACCGTCGCATCGGCCCAACCGCAATTGCGGGTGGAAGCGCACCTTTTGGACTTCAACGGGGAGATCTACGGGACGGAGTTGGAACTGGAAATGGGGTCAAAACTGAGAGATGAACGGCGGTTTTCGTCACCGGCGGAATTGCGGGAGCAGATTAGCCGGGATGTCGCAGCGGTGCGCGGTTTGGTTTGATAAGATTATCTACAAATGCCTTATCTTGTGGTGTTTGCCTCTGGTCTTAAGGGTGTATATACCGTATAAAACCAAAGATAATGCTTGAAATTCGTGCAAAACACGATAACATGGGCGGCACGTCAGTCTTCTGGAGTTCGCGATTCCAAGATTCAAAGTGAACGCGGGTGAGTTGTCAGAAGCCGCAATTTCGCGGTCGGAGAGGTATTTCTCTGAACTAAAACGGGTATACCCGGTCAGATATTTTATGTTGAAACGCAAAGTAACGACGCCAAAAAGTGCGTCGCGCAGCGGCAGTCGCAGTGCCAAGCCCGTCAAACCCGCCAAGGCAAAATCCGCACCCGCCCCTGTGCGCCGGCGATTTGTCATTTCCAGCAAAGCGATCAAGCCGGAAGCTCTTAAAACCAAGCCGGTTGTGGCTCCGGAAACGCCTGCCAAGGCTTCGGCGAAGACGCCGGTGAAGACGCCCGCGAACGGTTCCGCCGCTCCCACGGCCCCGACACAGAGCACGGTGGATCTGTCGGAGACGATCAAGACGTTGCTGCATCTTTCCCAAGAGCACGGTTACATCACTTACGACGACATCAATGACATCCTGCCGGATAACCTGAGCCCGGATGACTTGGATGCGTTGCTGACCAAGCTGCGCAGCTTGGACGTGGAAATCGTCATGGACCAGGCCGAGGCGGAACGTGCGGAGCGCACGAAGCAGCCCGAGGCCCAGGAAGAGGCCGTGGACGAAGATGCGCG
>DASZCA010000237.1:0-8235 GCA_035943555.1 Verrucomicrobiia bacterium | reverse complement strand
TGAAATTCTTCCTGATCCAACCGCACCTGGTTGTGACGCGCACAAAGAAGCGCCGAGGTCTCTGCCGCGTCCACCTGCTCATCATCCACGTAGCTCGTGCCGTAACCGATGGTGTACGCCGGCCAGTCACGGCCATGTTCGTTCATCAACGCCAGCAACAGCCCTGAATCCATGCCGCCGCTCAGTAACAGCCCCACCGGCACATCCGCCAGCAGATGCCGTTTCACCGCGCCGCGATAAAGTTGCGTCAACTGCTCCGTCGCCTCGCGATCATCCATGCTGCTGTCAAACGGCTCCGGGGTAAAATTATACCAGCGTTCCTCGCGGCATTTACCGTCTTCCACCACCAGCATCGTGCCGGCAGCGAGTTTTTTGACGCCTTGAAAAATCGTCAGCGGCGACGGCGTATAGCGGAACCGCAGAAACAGATTCACCGCCGCCGGATCGACTTGCGGCCGGGTGTTTTCCGCCGCCAGCACCGGCCGGATTTCCGATCCAAATGTCAGCGTACCATTCGTGATTTTATAGTAGATGAGCTTGATGCCCATCGGATCACGCGCCACCACGAGCTTCCGTTTCCGCACATCCCAGATCGCCACGCCAAACATGCCGTTGAGATGGTTAAAAACGTCCGTGCCCCATTGCTTATAGCCATGGATGATCACCTCGGTGTCCGAGTTCGTGCGAAATTTGTGACCACGCCCTTCCAACTCCGTGCGCAATTCCTTGTAATTGTAAATCTCACCATTGAAAACGATCCAAACGGATTCTTCCGCGTCCGCCATTGGCTGGTGTCCGCCCCCGAGGTCGATGATTGAAAGACGGCGAAAACCGAACCCGACGGAGCGGTCGAAGAAATAACCTTCGTCGTCCGGGCCGCGATGAAACATCGTCCGCGACATCCGCCGGATCATTTCCTGATCCACCGGCTCGTCACTCGCGATCTTGGCTTGTCCGCAAATTCCACACATGATTTTTTAGAGACGGACGTTGATTTCCCGCAGGTAATACGCCAGCGCGCGAAACATCTGCGATTGCGCCCAGCGGTGCATCGGCACGTTGTCCCAGCCGGATTTTAATTTGCGCGAACGGAACGAGCCATCGCGCTTCACCCAGTTCTTCAATACGCCGTTGACGACCTTTTCCAGCGTGGTTTCCAGATACGGAAATTCCCGGCGCAACAGCAGGCACAGGTTGATGGCCTCGGCGCAATCATACAGTTCGCACTCGTAGACCGTCAGGCGCGGCGCCTTGGAGAACGGTCGCGGCATGCCGTCGGGGCCGAAAAGATTTTTCAGGTAATAATTCAGGCCGTTGTCCAACGCGTCACGGATCCGCCGGTCGCCAGTCGCCAGGTAGATCTTGGCGAGCGCCTTCATCACAAAGCAGGTGTGGAAGTGATCCACAAAATCACGCGTGCCGTCCACCGCATACGGCCATGAACCGTCGGGCTTCTGGGTCTCCAGCACAAAATTTACATTCAGGCTCGCCGTCTTGAGCAGTTCGTCTTCGTTAAAAAATTTCGCCGCCGTTACCAGCAACCCGGCGCGATAGGCCGAGGCGTTGACGATCTTGCCCTCGTCATTCGGGGTGTAGGAACAGGTGTTCGCATGCGCCGAATATTTGAAATCTTTGATGTCGGTCAGCACATGGCGGACGATTGATTTCAAAACTTTTTCCCGGTGCGCATCCGGCCGCAGGCGATGAACCTGCAAAAATGCCTCGAACACATAGGGCGTCGTCGTGATGAGCGGCGTCCCCCGCTTGATGGTCATGAAGCGCGTCACCCAATCAAATGGGTAGCCCCAGCCATATTCTTGGTAATCCGGGCAGCGCGTTTTTTCCAAAACGTCAAGAAAGTGCGCCGCCTTTTCCAAATGCGCCGCCTCACCGGTCGCTTCATGCAGGAACGCAAACCCCATCGCGTAATGTGCATCCGCTATCGGCAGCCGGATCTTGTGATGGAACAATCGCCGCGCGGTCGGCACGAATCCTTCGGAAAAAACCATCGGCGCCACGGCCACCATGCCGGCCAGTTTCGACCGGTAATACAGCCGCTTCGCCAATCCGCCATAAAGGCCGGAGTAGTAAGATTGGTGATCCCACGACGTCTCGCCGTAACGCTCCAGCCAGCGGGTAAAATTTACCAGCGTCGCGGCGACCTTCCCCACAATGGGATCGGGCTGTTTGACCATTTGCATCACTGGGAATAGGATTTGCGCAGGACGTAATTGTCGCGCACGTCGCACATGTAACGGCGCACCATCGCCTTCACGCGGTATTTCAAGGTTTCACCCGGATAGGCGCTGACATTGTTTTCGCGGAAAGCGATCGCGATGGTCCGGCTCTCACCGGGTCCCAGCTCGATCTCAAAGGCGATGCGGTTGTCCGCGGCGGCCCATTTGGCTGGCGTTGAACCCGCCCGGATTTCCTTGATCGTGTCCGGCGCTGCCTCGCGTTTGCTGATCCGAAAAAGCTTTTTCTTCGCGGACATGTTTTCCAACCGCGCTTCACTGGCGTACAGCTCAACTTCCACCGTGCCCGGCACGATTTCTCGCTGGCGAAAACTGCGCCGCACGACCTCGGCGAGGTTGGTCCAACGCAACCGGGTGTTCAGCTTGTTCAACTTTTCCATGATGTCCACAAGGTAACGGTAGTCATCATGAAAATCATTGTGATGCGTCACCACGATGCATGGTTTGCCGAGCAGGATGTCGAACGCAAAATTCTCCACGCCGGCCTTGGGATACCGGCGGGTGAAGATCGGAAAATCGCTGTAATTCATCACGGCCACATTCCAATAGTCCGCCACCGTCACCGGTCGGGCCGGCGGGTCGGCGCTGATGACTTCGGAATTGACCACGCCGATAAACTCTTCGTGCTTCAATGCGCTCATCGCCGCCCCGGAAAAAACTCCCTGCGGAAACACCATCACAGGATCATGCGCCAGGCCCGTCTTCGCCTGGTGGCGCCCCATCCGCTGGATCGCCTGCCGCGATTTCCAAGCCAGGCGGTCACGGTTGCGGCTGCCGTATTCGCCACCTGTATGATCGCAACCATGGATGGACAACGACAGCCGTCCCGGATTGTCTTTGAACATCCGGACGATTTTTCGCGTGCTGCGGTTCCAGTTCCACGGGATGAACGCGATGCTCGTGGAAAAATTCACGCGTTCCATCAAGTCCAGCAGATGCTGATACTTCAAAAAACCATGGCGCGGGCGCAGCAACGGATCATCGATCACCAGGCACGCGGCGGTTTCCGGCGCCTGCCAGCACGTTTCCGCCAACGCCCATTTCACATACAAAACCACCGGCACAGCGGAGAGAAAATGCTGTTTGAGATCAAACACCCGCCCGGACAGCGGTGCATCCACGTCCAACAACCCGCCTGTGGAAAGATAAACCGGCACCGACCGGAATTCTCCTTGCACAAACGCCGCGCCACTGTGGTTGAAAATGATTTTAACCGCCTTTGAAGCCGCCGCATCCAAGGCCAGCACCGATGTCGGATTCTCAGTCAAAGCGGTCGCTGGAAGACCGCTCATTACCTGGCAAAATTCCGGCAACGCGTCCGTGACCTGCCAGTCCACGCCCGCCGCCGGCACAATCGACGAACTGCCCGTAATCCCCTGCGCCACCATTGCCAGCGCGTCCGGATTGCCATCCGCCATAACAAAAACTGAATGCGCCCGGTTGCTCCACGCATTGGCGGCTTCTGCATCCTTTGCCAGAGCGGCCACCAATTCTGCAAATGTCGCCGCCGCGCAAAGCACGCGAAGCTTCTCGCCAGTGCCGGCCGTCAAAAACTCCGTCACGGTCATTTGGGCGCATTCGACGCCAAAGACCGCCAGAATTTTTTTGAGCCGGCCGGCCGCAACGGAATCGGACGGTCCGGCCAGCAGCAGCGCGTTGACTTTCACGCAAGATTTCAGCGGTTGCCGAGCGGCTTGCGGGCGACCACGAGCGAGCGCATGGCACGGGTCTTGAACACCGTGCTCAGGATCGGGGACAGGGCGCGCAGCACCACGGTCATTCCTTTGGTTGCCGAGTGGGATACCCAGCAAAAGTGTTGTTTGCGCAGGATTTCAAACCCGCTCTTTTCGAACGGCGCCGCATATTCTTCCAACGGCGGGATGTAGCATTCCTCGACCTTGTGGGCGCGGAACTTGTTCTTGATCGCGCTGCGGAACAGCGGAAACCGGTCGTTCATGTCGATGTTCGCGCAGACGCCGCCGGGGATCAGCAGATCCTTGATGTCCCGTACGCAGCTCATCTCGCGCCCGCCGCGATGGCAGTAACGGAAGGTGTTCACACCGATGATAAAATCAAACGAACCCAGCAATTGCTCGCGGGCGGCGCCGGTGGCGGCTGAAATATCGGCGATCAGCGATTCATTTTTGGCGACGTGAAACTGGATCTTCCCCTGTTCGTCCGGGCGCAAATATTTTTGGGACTCTTTTTTTGCTTCTTCGATCAACACGGGTGAAAAATCCGTGCCGACGGCCTTCTCGACCTTCACGCCTGAGCGGGTCAGGATGGCGACCAGATGCACCAGGTTCATGCCGGCGCCGCAGCCGAACTCCAGGATGCGGATGCCGCGTTTCTTCGCGTCCGCCGGCACGCTTTCCAGCGCGCGCAGGTAGACATCTTTGTAGTCGTGATCCAGAAGGTAGCTGACGCCGTAGCCGGCGCTCCCCTTGGAATATTTCAATATGGCGTCATGCGAGGTGTATTCTTCGAAAAACGCCTCGTCCATCGTCTTGGTGTTGGTGGTGGTTGTGCTCATGTTTTATATATAATTGGCCGTTGCCGGCCGTTTTACAGGGTTTCAGGTTTTGCAGCGGCGGTAAAATTATCAGCTTTCTTCAGGCGCAGCAGGGAGCGGAAGATCCCTTTTAATTTCCGCATCTGCTCGGCACGGTGAAACTGCATCAACGCGGGGGAAACCGGGCGCTTGACCCGTTTCACCGCCGCCCAGACATATCCGGCCAGCAGCGCCAGGCCACCGATGATAAACGGTTTTTTGGCCAGCCGGTACGTCACGCGAAAACATTGCCAGAGCGGCGAACCGCCCAGGTAATAATCTTTCTGCCCGTAAGAAAATAATGCCGCGGTCACGCTCTTTTCCGCCGTGCCCATCAGCCGGTGATGATGATAGCGCTTGTCTGCAAACGAGCGGGTCGTCCAGCCTTTCAACCGCGCGGTCATCACCGCGATCCAATCCACGCCACCCGCCGGGCTGGCGGTGTAGCCGCCGATCTCGCTGAAACATTCCCGGCGGAACAGTTGGATGGGGCCCGCGACGAACTGTTCGCCTTCAAAACTGTCTTTGGTCGAATCATATCCGCCCTCTTGTGTGAAAGGCGTGCCCGCCACGCCCAGCTTCGGATCGGCGGAAAACTTGCGCATCAAAAACTCCATGTAGTCCGGCGCAAACGACGTGTCGGCATCCAGGTTTCCCAACACTTCAAATTCAACGCCTTCCATGCGGGCAAGTGCGCCGTTCACGGCGTTGGCCTTGGCGGCAAAATTGCGGCCTTCGCGCTTCGGGTTGCGGATGAGCGTGATCCATGGAAATTTTTGTGCATAACCCGCCACGATCTCCGCCGTGCGGTCCGACGAGCCGTCATCCGTGATCACCCAGCGCTCGGGCAATTGCGTCTGGGCCGTCACGGAATCGAGCGTCCGGGTGACAAACGCCTCCTCGTTCCTGGCTGCAGTGATGAGAATGTATTTCATCCGTTAAATTTCAGGCCCGGCAAATGGGCACGACATCGATGTGGCGTTCACCGGACATCGCCGGCCGGCGCGGTGCTTTTTCCGTGGGCCAATGGCTGCGGTCTTCGTAGATGAACGGCTGGTACTTTTCCGGCAGCGACTCGCTGGTGCGCGTCTCGACCTTGGCAAAGTACGGAATAAATTTCTTATGGTAGTCGAGTCCGGGTGCGCGCATATGGTAAGCCTCATGCGGATTGGCCTCCGGATATTCGACCGTATGCTCACAGATGACGGGCACCGGCAAGATGGCCCAGCCGCCGGGCTTCAAGATGCGGCGGATTTCCTGGATCCCCTTCTTGTCGTCCGGCACATGCTCCAGCACATGGGACGCAAAAATAAAATCATACGTCGCGTCCGCAAACGGCAGCTTCTGCAGGTCGACATGGTAATCAACCCCCTTCATGCACAGGTCGGCGGTCTCGTACTGGCCGAACCGGCTGATAAAAAATTCGCGAAAAAACGGCTCTGGCGCGAAATGAAGCATCTTCATCTTCTTCGTGTCCAGCCCGTTCAGGATCTCGGAGACCACAAGGTATTGCACGCGGTGACGTTCCAGCGTGCCGCAACGCGGACATTCAACATGCCGGCGCAATCCGCCGAAATTGTTGAAGTCACGGAACGGCCCGTGATAATGGCACAACGGGCACTCAAACTGCGGCTTGGAGCCGTTCATCAGTTTGAACAGCGGCGCCGGCAGTTTGATTTTGTTCTTAAGCTTATGGATCAAGTCACCCATTTTTCAATCCTCCATGAACAGGCGGCTTCCCGGCCTCATAACGGTCGCACATTCAGGCCGGTCGGCGGCGGTAGCGTGTTGACCGGCGGCGGTGTGTTCGTCGGCAACGTCACGATCGGGTTCGTCACCGTGACCGCATTTGTGATCAGCGTCAAAGGATGCGGATAAGTGAACGGCGTATAACCCGGCTTGGGTGTGTCGTTGAAAAAATCCCGGTTTTCTTGGACTTGCGTGAAAGGGCTGCTCACCTTGGAAGAGATTTTTGTGGGCGCCTGGTACACCAATGAGAGGGAATTGCTCCAGAAATAAATCGGCTCGCTGACGTGGTGCAGCCATACAGGCGTGGGACTGTCACCGGACAGCAAATCGGATTGCCCGCGGCCGGGCTGGTCGATCATCGCGGTGATGTTATGCACCACAAAGCCGTCGCCCTGTGTGAACTTGATCTGCAACCAGCTGCTCCGCGACGTTTTAAAGGTCATCGTATCCGTCGTGTTGCCGGAGACCATGCCGAGCAGCGTGTTATTGGAATTATAGACCGTGCAGCCAACCCACTGGTTGGTCGTCCAAGTCGATCCCGAAACCACCAGCACGTTGGATGACGTGACGCTCGCGGTGCCGCTCAACAGGGCCGGGCCGTTGGAATCCCATCCGCGCAGGCCGGTCGCCCCGAAAAATGGCGCAAAATTCACGTCGTTGTCCGTGGCCCGGTAGATGTTGATGTTTGCCACCGAGTAGTAACCCAAAAACGTGTTGCTGAAAACCAATGCGGCCCCACCGCGCAGATCGCACGCCGTGTAAAAATTGTTGTATTGCAGTCCGCCACCCCAAGTGAAGGAATTGTTGTAGACTTCCACCTGGCGGCTGCTGCGGAAACGCTGGCCGGTCTCCGTGCCGTGCGTATTGAAGAAGCAACCCACCATGGTGTTATGCCGAAAAACGATCCGCCCGCCGGAATCGATGTCCGCCGCGCAGAAATTGTCCGCCGCATAGACATAACAATCTTCCATGAACACGGCATTGGACGTGCCAAAGGAGGAAGGTGCCGCCCACGAAATATCGCCATACCCAGTGTCATCAATCTCCAAACAGTTGGCCATCTGGTTCATCAAGAAGGTATCATGGTCGATCAATCCGTAGGAACCGTCACCTACATGGATCGGCTTGCCGGTGAGATAGGTGAACTGGCAGTTGTCCACGCGCCACAGCGGTGATTGGCCGTAAATGATGATTTCCCCGTTATAATTCCGGTAGGGATGGGTGTTCGTCACGCCCAACGCGAACTGGATTCCGCTCAACCGGGTGAGACTGGTTTTGCTCAGGTTCAATTGGAATAACGGGGTGCCATTACCGGTGGCCGGCGTCTCGTCAACGATGATGGTCTTGCCGACCCCCGAACCTTGCAAGGTGACGCCGCCAAAATTCAATGTCCGCGTCCAGATATTCGTTCCCGCCGGAATCAACACCGTGTCCCCCGGGCTGGCGCTGGCCACCGCGTTGCTCACCACGGCAAAAACGCCGCTCGCAGCATTGATGACCGCCCCCTGTGTCTGGCCGGCGATTGCCAGCAAGAACACTGAAACCAGAAAAATTTTCAATACTTTCACTTTCATAACATCATTTTAGCCTACATCCGGTAATGGATGCAAAATCTATTCAGATTCAGCAACAAACGCGCCAGATAGCAGGACATTATAAGGGAATCCTCACGCTTTGGCG
>DASZCA010000236.1:0-5364 GCA_035943555.1 Verrucomicrobiia bacterium | reverse complement strand
GAGTTCGCCTTCCGGTGGGATACGCGCAAACTCAATGACGGCCAGCGGGTTAGCGAAGCCCTCAAACGCGCCGCGGGCAAACGCCTGCCTTACAATCAATATGTCTGCCGCAACTAAATTTGCGCTTTCTACCTACTCCCGTTTATTTTTTGGGTTGGACAGCCTATGTCCAGGTGAGCTTGGTAGGCTGCGTGGTATGAAATGCCTTGGGCATGCATTGCGGGTGGTGGCAGGCACTGGATTTTGGTCCGGGGCGGAAGGTGATTTGTGCAACAAATTAAACCGAATCAAGGTTAATCAAGGTGAAAATATTTTACCACGGTCGATGATCGACAGCGTGGAGACAGATCGACACGGATGGGGAGCGGTATGTTGTCGGACGAAGGTTTGGCGATTTATCGCAGCAGGGTCTGCTGGGGTTTGCGAGGACAGGCTGTCCCCGCCCCGTTTACTGAAGCTACGGGTTTTATTTTTAGCTGGGCGCGGGGGTGAGGTTTTCGCGTTGGGCAGGGAGAGTGTTTTTTGGATTTCCATGAGGGGGCGTTTGGGTGGGAGACGTTGTGAGGAAAGCGCCAGGGGACTGGCGCACTCCAGGACGCTCCGCGAGGGTTGGGGGCGGTGGGTGGGCGGGAATAATCAGCACCACGAAAGGACTGGGATATCCCACGATTTACCAAGGGAAATTTTTCGGGGGGGGTGGTCGTGCCTGCTACAAATGACACTCGTAAATGCATGGACGGCAATGGGCTCCAAGTGAATCCAACTAAATCCAGCCGGCGCATTTATGATTTCAGATTTATGATTCATAAATCTCATGCAGAGGTCACGGAGGGCGCAGCGTTGAAAAAATTTAGAATCGAAAATTTGAAATGTCAGAATTGAGAAAGGCCAATGAAAACGCGAAAAGTCCGATGCCGGACTGGCAACCAAATGAAACCAGATAAAACCTCTGGCATTTGCGATTTATGAATGATGATTTGCCAATCTCACACCGGTCTTCGCCGAAGCGCTACGACGTGGCAGGCAGAGGGTATGGGGTTGCCCGGTGGTGGCGGGCAGATACCATGCGCGTCGTGAGAAGTGCCCGCATCATTCTGATGATTGCTGTCGTCCTGTCGGGGGTGGCGGCGGGTTTTTCGCAACCGGCAATCTCGACGATGGTGGGCGCGGCCCCGGTCATCACAGGGATGACGGTGTTGACGAATGCGACGGTGAATTACGGTGAGAAATTGGTGCTCGGCGTGACGGCGATGGCGCCGGCGGGGAAGGCTTTTCCGTTGATGTATCGCTGGCAGCGTAACGGTTCGAGAATCGTATTGGGGCGCTCTTCCAATATCGTGGTGACGGTGATGGGGGCGCAGACTTATTCCGTATCGGTCTCAAATGCGTGGGGGGGAACCAATGTGAGCTGGTCGGTGAAGGCGTTTTATCCCGGCGGGGTGTTGATTCCGCAACAGCCGGAAAATCAATATGCGCCAGCCGGCAGCCAGGTGACTTTTATGGGAAGCGGGACGGGTTCCAACGCGGTCGCTTTTGAGTGGAGATTTAACGGGAAGAGCCTGCCCGGGGCGACGAATGCGTGGCTGACATTAAGCGGAGTGACGGAGGCAAATGAGGGGACGTACAATTATGTGGTTTCGGACGGGGTGCATTTTTGTATGAGTTCCAACGTCAGTTTTACGTTGGTGCGGGCGCCGGTTGTTCCGTTGGAAACAATGGGGATGAGCGTGGAGTGTGCTTATGGGCACCGGCAGGTTCTGGCCACGGCGGCGAAGGCGGAGGGGATGGCGAACGGATTTCCTTTGGAATATCACTGGCAACATGAAGGCACCAACATGACCGGGGTGTACGGCGGTTCCTACGCGTTCAGTGCCAGCGAAGCTTCGGCGGGGGAGTATTCCGTGACGATCGCCAATGCGGCGGGCAGTGTCCGCAAAAGCTGGCGGGTGTCGGTGACCGAAGCGGTGAACGTGACGAATGATCTGTTGCTGATCTATAACACGAATTCGGCGGACAGCCGGGCGGTGTTGAATTATTACCTGATTCACCGGCCGAATGTGCGGGGGGCAAACGTGCTGGGGGTGGGTTATGAAAACCGGGTGGCGCCGGGCTATTATGAGCCGGTGACGCCGGCAGATTTGACGAATTGTATCTTGAACCCGGTGGCGGCATGGCTGGCAGCGCATCCGGGCAAGCTTCCGCAGTATGTGGTGCTGTTCCCGGATCTGCCGAGCCGCGTTTGCCGGGATGCTGGCGTGCCGTTTTCGACCGCCGGATATGGGGCGGTGCGAGCCACGGCGTGTGTGGGGATGGAATTCCGAAACATGCGGGAAGATTGGCGGCCCTATGTCACTTATCTGAACATGGGCATGGGGAGCGGCAATGGTCGGGCAGATTGTATCGCTTACATCAACAAGCTGGAAAGGCTGGGCAAACCAGTGTCCGCCGGGAGCGCGGTCTTGAGTGCGAGCGCGGGCGGATATGGCAATACGAATTACATGTTGGATGGGGTGCGGGCGCTGATGTATGGAAATGAAGTGGGGGTGGTGGCGGCGGTCACGAATGACTTGCTGGCGGCCGGGGTGGCGCCGGGTGCGATCAGATTTTATGATGGCGTACTGCCGGCAAGGGCGATGCATGGCACGGCGGGGACGAATATGGCAGGTTATGTCTCTTGGGGCGCCAATGGCGGCATTTCAGCGGTGGATACGACGAATGGAGTCATCGCCTGGCATGGGAACAGCGGCTGGTATCTCATGCAGACGATGGAATCTTTCAACGGGCAAGAAATCATGCTGGCGCATTCGCAAGGGAGTTTTACGTTCTGGTTCTCGAACATGGCGTTCGGCGGCACGCACTACGCGAACACCCCGGTAGGAGCGGTGTCATCGGTGGAGGAACCAACGTTGGGAGGCAAAAATAATAATCCGATTTATTTTGGCTCGTGGGCGCGGGGAAAATTTTTTGCGATCTGTGCGTGGGAGTCGATAAACTACTCACCATTTTTTATGGCCACGGGCGATCCGCTGGTGGTCCGGTGACCGCATGAAAATGGCGGCGGCATGGCGGTTGTTTTTCCACGCAGATTTCTCTTGAATAAATCCGGGAACGGGCAGATAACAGCTATAAGCCTATGAAGACGACTTATCCGATCAGTTCATTGCTTCACCACAAAGCGTCCCCGGTCTGGACAATCGCCCCCGAGGCGACGGTGTTCGAGGCCATCAAGTTGATGGCGGATAAAAACATCGGCGCGCTATTGGTCCTGTCCGGCGGCCGGCTGACGGGCATCTTCACGGAACGGGATTACACCCGGAAGATCGCGTTGCAGGGGAAGAATTCCAAGCAGACGCAGGTTTGGGAGATCATGCCCAAGAATGTCATCACGGTGTCGCCGGATGATTCTGTGGAGAGCTGCATGAAATTGATGACGGAAAGCCGGGTGCGTCACCTGCCGGTGGTGGAGGGGGCGAACTTGGTGGGCATCATTTCCATCGGTGACCTGGTGAATTGGATCATCTCGACCCAGAACGCGGCGATCGAACAACTGGAGCAATATATTGCAGGCGGCGCGAGCGCTTGAGCCGGGTGCCCGGGAATCATTTCGCGAGGGAATCGATCAGGCTATCGCGAGCGGCGGCGTTTTTGGCGGCGCCTTCGAGGGCGAGGGCGGCTTTGCCGGCCGGTTCGGCGGGGGCACCGTTGGTGCCGTTGCTGGAGCCGGACAGGGCGGTGGTCACGCGGGCGGGCATGACGGTGGCGACGACTTGGCCGATCTTATCGCGGAACTGGTAGCCGAAGATGAGAACAGTGACGATGAAGAGGTAAAGAAACGCGGTGCGGACGCGGCCAAACCACATGGCGCGCTGTTGCAACTTAAGTTCCTGGACGCGCTCGGCTTCCGCTTGCGCGACGATCTGTCCCATGGCCCGGTCGAATGAATTGTTCTTCATGGGAGGGCATATTGCAACATCTGTGCCATGGTAAAGATTTCCTTAAATTTCGCTAAAGTGTTTTGAAAAGAGCGATTTTGCCGGATTTGCTTCATGTAAAGCTCACAAGGGCAGGACATTCTTGCGGGACGGGTGTTCGACTTTTTGACACAACGGCCGTTGAAAGCCTAAAAATAAACGCCGGACAGAGTTTTCTGTCCGGCGTAAAGGTCTGATCAGCAGGTTTTAATTCGTGAAGGGGATTAGGTCATGCCATTCGTGCGGGTGAACGAGAACGCTCACGGGCATTTCAACGAAGGCGCCGAGCTGGTAGTAGTCAGGTAAATTCAGGTCGCCCCGGCTCCATTCGCCGCGGAAGACGTAGCGTACCAAGCCATCGTGGCTGACGTAGAAAGGCACTTCGCCGAGAACCTCGTGGCGGTTGTGGCCGATGCCATCGGTTTTGCCGTATTCATATTGGATGAAGGCAGCGCGGTTGATCTCGAGCCGGGCGCCGCCGTAGCGGTCAAAACGGATGCCGCTGCCATCAAAGGTTTTCTCAAAGCCGGCAGAGAATACCGGGCCAAGGGTGAAGTGCAGCGGGCGGGCGAGGGGATTGGCGCTGTTTTCGTGGGCCAGCCCAGGCAGCGTCCAATTGATCCAAGGCCAGTAGGCATTGGCGCGGAGTTCCAAGCCTTCGTCGGTGCCGATGGTGGCGGTGTGATCGGGCTTGGGCAGGAACTGATAGGAGAATTCGGCGTCGATATCCGGGATCATCCAGGCGTTCTTCCCGGCGCGGACACGGAGCATGTCGGGGTAGGCGTAGAATTTGAAGCCGCCGTACCAGGCATCGCTGTTATCGCCGTAACCGGAGTGCTGGTAGCCGGCGCGGGTGGTGAAGAAGTAATCTTGCTCGTGGCCGAGCTGGATGTGGTTGGTGGAAAATTCGCCGTTGTAAAATTTGTCAGGAGCGGTGACCGGCGTTTCGGGCATCTCAACGACTTTGGCTTTGGCGACCACGGGTTTCGCTGGGCGGTCATTGGTATCGTCGGACGCGACCGCGGCGGGTTCTGGTGTGGCGGCGGGCGCCATGTTGGTCATGACCGTCGGTGGGGTGATGACTTCGGCGTTGGTCGTGGTGACCGCATTGGTCACTGTGGCGGCGGAGGCCGGGGAGGCGGCCGCATTAATGATGTTGGTGCCAACATCATTATTGGTGACGGCACTGACGGCGTTGCTTGCCACCGTGGATATGTTAGTGCCGGCGGCGGGTGTATCCCAGCGCGGCGAATCTTTTTTGCCGCAACCTGAGTTGAAGGCGATGACGGGAGCCAAGGCGGCGGTCACGAGCAGTGGCGCGGAAAGGGTATATTTTTTCATCCTGATGATTAATCGAAGGCTGAATGATGCCGTTTGGCGGTGAAAATTCAAG
>DASZCA010000235.1:0-2690 GCA_035943555.1 Verrucomicrobiia bacterium | reverse complement strand
TCGCCTGTATCCGTTTGTGTGGATTCTGTTGCGCCTTCTGAAAC
Source organism: Verrucomicrobiia bacterium (assembly GCA_035943555.1). Lineage (GTDB taxonomy): Bacteria > Verrucomicrobiota > Verrucomicrobiia > Limisphaerales > UBA11358 > UBA11358. The sequence goes on along the minus strand of DASZCA010000235.1, from coordinate 2,646 downwards.
TCTCCGATCGCCTCCATGGTTTTGCCCGTCTTGAAATACAGGACTCCCAGTTCGAATTTGAAACCCAGGTCCGTCGGATATTTCTCCACCCGTTTCTGGGTTTCTGCCAGTTGGAAACTGAATTTATCAGCCTGCAACTTCGCCAGTTGCTGCGCATGATCATCCGTAAAGGGATTGATGGCGGCGATGGCCTGGTCAAATTTTTTGGCAGTCGTCTCCGCGATGGCCCGGTCGAGCGATGAATCCGTCGCCATTCCCAAATTTTTTATGCGCTCGTAAACCGCCAGCGCGTCATCAAACCGGCTTTTCTGCGTATAAAGTTCCGCCAGCGAACGCATCACCTTTTGGTTATCCGTCTCGGTCTGCAATCGCGTCTCATACTCGTTGATCAGCCGCTCGGTCACGTCCTCGCTCTTGTGTACGCGCTTTTCCTGTTCCAGCGAAACGGCCTCGTCTTTGTTCCGCAAAATATCCCGGTAGGACCCCTTCCCGTCCTCCAATGCGCCATAACCGCCTTCATCCATCGTCTTGTGAGCCGAAAGGTTTTTCCGCACTTGCAACAAATCGGTGTCGTACGCCGAATTTTTGATGAGATCATTCAAAAGCTTTTCCGCCACGTCCGCGTTGCTGCCCGTCTCACCGACCGCCTCGGCAAATTCAATGACGATCGCCTTGTCCTTCGGCGCATTTTTGGCCATCGCCTCCAACTCCAATATGCGCGTCTTCGGCATGTCCAGGGCGACTGCCGCATCGGCGATGATGCGGTGGGCGGAAGCGTTCGTCGGGTCGCTCACCAGCACCTGCTCCGCCACGGCCATCGCCTCGACCGGATTCTTGTTCAACGCCATTTTCGCCTTTGCGATCTGCGGCGAGGAACCGGCGCTGCTCATCATCTTCTTGAAAAATCCGCCGCCGCCCGCGCTCGCTTTTTTGAACTGCTCCGCGCGCAACGCCTTGCGGCACTCGTAGAAACCCGGTTCCCGTTCGAGGATCTGGCAATAGAGCGTGATGGCGTAATCCGTGTTATCCCGCTGCGCCGCTTCAACCGCCTTGGTGTGCAACCGGCGCATGTCCGGGGCGATTTCGTTGATGGTCTTCTCAGGCATGAATTTATCGTAGGCCGGTTTTGGCAAATCGGCAAATGGCTTTTTGATGACAAACGCCCCCAATCTGGAGACAAACCGGTTGCCCGGTCAAACTGAACCCTGTTTCCCAATAAAAAAACCGCCCGTGAACATCACGGGCGGTTTGACAATTTCGATTGATTAGGCGGCTTCCGCACCTTCCAGGAAACCTTGCAAGTGCCGCACCCGCGTCGGATGCCGCAGCTTGCGCAAGGCCTTCGCCTCGATCTGCCGGATGCGTTCGCGCGTCACGTTGTACATCTTGCCGATCTCTTCGAGCGTGCGTTCGTAGCCGTCGATCAGCCCGAAACGCATCTCCAAGATCTTGCGTTCCCGCTCGGTCAACGTCGTCAAAACGTCGCTCAGCTTTTCACGCAGCAAACTGTAGCTGGTCACGTCGGACGGGTTTTCCGCCGACTTGTCCTCGATGAAATCGCCGACACTCACGTCGCCGTCATCACCCACCGGGGCATGCAACGAAACGGGCTGCTGCGCCATCTTGAGCAGCGCGTGGATGCGTGCCACCGGCATGTGCATCTCGTCCGCCAGTTCTTCCGGCGTCGGTTCACGGCCCAACTCTTGTGTGAGCTGCTTCTGTGCGCGCCACAGCTTGTTCATGATCTCGATCATGTGCACCGGGATACGGATCGTCCGCGCCTGGTCCGCGATCGAACGCGTGATGGCCTGCCGGATCCACCAGATCGCGTAGGTTGAGAACTTGTAGCCGCGACGATATTCAAACTTCTCGACGCCCTTCATCAAACCGATGTTGCCTTCCTGGATCAGATCCAGGAACGACTGCCCGCGGTTCGTGTATTTCTTGGCAACGGACACCACGAGGCGCAGGTTCGCCTCCGCCATGTGCGTCTTGGCCTTGAGCGCGCGGTCCGCGGCGCCTTTGAGTTCCTTGAACGTCTTGAAAAACTCTTCGCGCGGCATCCGCACGAACTGTTCCAGCGTCGCGATCTTCTGCTGCTCGGATTCGATCGCCGCCCGGCGTTCGGCCGTGGTCCGCTGGCCTTCAAGTTCCGTCAGATGACGCAGGCTGGCCTGAAATTTCTCGTAGATGTTGCCGGCGACGACAATCATTTCTTCCACCACTTTCTGCTTGTAGTAGAACTTGGCGAAGCCGTCCTGCAGCTTCACGCCCATCTTTTTCAATTCGCGCGCCAAGGCTTCCTTGCGGCCTTTCTGCTGCGCCTTTTGCCATTGAAAATACTTCTCGTCCACCTTGGAATCGGCGGCATGCACCTTCTTGATGAGCTTGCGCAAATCTTTCAGATGACCGTCACGGTTCGCGATCTTCTTGTCCACGATCACGCGGTCGAAACGTTCCTTCGGCGGTTCGGACAAAAGTTTTTCTGCGATCGCGATGTGTTCCTTCGCGGTGAAACCAAGGCCGTAAACGATGCTCTTCATCGCCACTTCGGCCTCTTCAATCTTTTTGCAGATCTCGACTTCCTGTTCGCGCGTGAGCAAGGGAACCTTGCCCATCTGGTTCATGTACATGCGAACCGGGTCG
>DASZCA010000234.1:0-2068 GCA_035943555.1 Verrucomicrobiia bacterium | reverse complement strand
CAAGCAGGCTTCATCATCAGATGTAGCATTGGTTACACCATGAAATTCCCGGCGTCAAATAAAATGTAGCCTAGGTTACAAATTAAAACCTAGACTGTCTGGCGATGGTGCGGTTCACTTGAACGCATCATGCCACGCCGGATCAAAAAGACCGCCCCCGGGCGCAAGCCCGTCGTCCGCCCATCCTCGCAACAGGTCGAGAATCTTCGCCGGCTGCGCCGCGACCGTGCGGTGGAGACAGCGCAGGATTATGTGGAAGCCATTGCCGATCTGACGGCGACGGTAGGCGAGGCCCGGGTGGTGGATTTGGCGCGGCGGCTGGGCGTGACCCATGTGACAGTCAACCGCACGCTGGCGCGGTTGCAACGGGCGGGGTATGTAAACACCAAGCCTTATCGGGCCATTTTCCTGACGCCCGCCGGCAGCACGCTGGCGGATGAATGCCGGCAACGGCATCAAACAGTGGTTTCCTTTTTGCGTTCGTTGGGCGTGGCGGACAGCATTGCGGAAATGGATGCGGAGGGCATCGAGCATCATGTGAGCCCGGAAACGCTGGCGGCTTTCGAGCGGCGGTTGGGGAAACAGTGATATGAGGCCGCAAGACATCCAAGTGATCGGGAATGAACTGGCCATACGGTGGAATTCCGGCGACGAGACTTTCATTCCGCTGGCGGCATTGCGCCGCGCCTGCCCATGCGCTGGCTGCAAGGGCGAGACGGACATCATGGGCAATCTTTACAAGAACCCGGACCAGCCTTTGACCGCACAGGCATTTGTGCTGCTCAAATTTACAGTGGTGGGTGGTTATGCCATCCAACCTATCTGGGCGGACGGGCATAACACCGGGTTGTTTTCCTTCGATTATCTGCGCGCAATGGATGCGGCAAAATAAAAACGGCGCGTCCTGGTGGACGCGCCGTTCGAGATATTCAATTCTTCAAGGCAGGATGCGAACCCGATAAAACTTCACCTTGTTGGTGGTGTTATCATCCCATTCCATATCGTTGCCCGTGCCTGTGTTAGTGGCCATTGTGCCCCAAGTTACGCCGAACAGCCCGCTGGCGCGTTCAATGACATATTTCTTGCCGTTAACAGACGGCCAATGGATGGCGTAATTATAACCGGACACTGAAGGAGATTTGGTCTTCGTTTGAGGGAAACTGCCGGCCACATTGGGATCCACTCCCGCAACGTACTTGTACCAATTGTTCACCCCGTCAGTCGTCGGGCAGGCATTGGAGACAGACAGCAGGTTGTTAGTGGTACCGAACCAGCGAAGGCGCCAAGAATCCGGAATGCCGTCGAGGTAGACGGAGTTGGTGCGGGAGGATGTGGAGAGCACGCCGGTGAGCACATGGTTGGGGAAGGTGGCCAGACCGTTGGGCGAGGCAGAGGCATGGCCAAAAGAGATGGCGTAGGCAGAATTGCTGTTGGCGGTCGGCGGAATTTGAACAGTCAAATTACCAATGATGACAGTGTTGCTCAAGCCGGTATTGCCCGAGTTGATCCAGACGGCGGCAAAATTGCCAAGTCCGTGCGCAGCGGTGTCATAGGGAGTGCCGAGCGCGGCGGCGGCGGCAGATTGGCTAAATGAGACCGCAGTAGTCAAGGCCGGCGAGCCATCCAGCGGCGTGACGTTGACGTTCAACATCAGAAACCGCAGAGGATAATTGCCAACGATAGTGGCCGAGATGGGGACTTGCACCGTTTGCCCGGCGGAGCCAATGATGTCACCGGCGCTAAAGTTTACCAGCGGGGGGATAGAATTGGTGATCTGCGGTTTTGCGGCCGGCGTGGCGGTGGACTTCGTGGTTACGACATTGGCGGCCTTGTTGCCCGTGCCGATGTTGGGAGCCCCGGTATCCGCAACGCGCTGACCGTTATTCCAGAACCGGCGGAACCATGTCCGGCTAGGGTCCAAGGCGCGGCGGAAGGTCACATACACGTCGTCCACATCCAATTTTCCATCACCAAAGGCATCTTGATCGATGGTGGTATCATTGCCGTCGAACAGCGGGTTGACATTCACAGTACCACCGACACCCGAAGGATTTGCGTTGGTATAATT
>DASZCA010000233.1:0-3877 GCA_035943555.1 Verrucomicrobiia bacterium | reverse complement strand
GAACCGCGCGCCGTCAAACGCCGGCCCAAACCTTACCCCTTGCTCAACCAACCGCGCCGCCACTTCGTCGAAATCTCCCACCGCAGCAGATACTGGAAAGGCCGACCACGTAATTATCGAGGCCTTAACTAAGGGCCATTCGGGACTGACACCCCTTTACGAGCGCAGCCCTTATTCCGGACGAATACGCTGAAGGCGTTACGGATATTAGCCTAGGGTTGTCCCGCGAATGCGGGAAACTACCCTGGGTAAACGTTTCGAAAAAACTCCCCAACCCTGAAAGTGGTTGCACCTTGTTTGCCATCGACCAACATCATTTCAACTTACTCAAACATCGATGAACGTCACCCACACCCTCGGCGCATTAAAAAAATTCCGCCGCACCCCGTGGCGATTTCAACAGACCGTTGAACTGCCGGGCGTGGCCGACCGCGACCGGTTCGTTTCCGTCATCCTTGCCGCCCTCGACCCTCTTGAATCGGCGACGGTGACGATTGATGCGGTGATTTTCAATACGGAAAAGACATTGCCCCTTTGCCCCGTCGGTTCGGCGCTGACCCACGACACCACCATCACCGCCCAGCCCGCAGAAATTCAAGCGCTATTGCTGGCCGCCTTTTGGGACGGCTTCGATTTCATCTGCGTTCCGACCCCAAAACCGTCTGTATTCTATGCCGACCACGACGATTGGATCACTTTTTACGCCAACACCAAATCAAACCTCAATCGCGTGATTGACCCGCTGAAGGTAGGCGGATACAAAATTGTTCCAGAGTGGCAGAGAAAGTTACAACACGCCGTCCGGCAACCAGTATGAAACTCGGGTATAAATACTTCAGAAACAATCTCATCAAGCTGATGATATTGAGCGTGCCCGTCTCGTACGTTTTATGGGCGCATCTGCACGGTCACGGCAATCCGAAGGATGAGCCGGAAGTATTGATTTTTTTCGCTGTCCTGATGGTTGTTAGTAATGGCGGACTGTTTATTTTAATGATCCGGGCACGGCGCAAATAACAAGCAAAGGAGTTGCGTGCGAAAATTCCGGATGGCATGAAACGAGACGCTTGAGTTGTTGAAAACTGCTGATCATGATAAAACAAACTCAAATCAATGGAAATAACTTGGCTGTTCCCTTATGAGGGAGGGGCAGGAAATCAAAATGCGAACTTTATGGGACAGCCCTTTTTATTTTTGTAACGATGAATTGTCGTTAGACTCAATTGCTTGTTGCAAAACCTCATATTTCGTAATGATTGGGGCAATAAGCTGTTTTACGGTGGGTTTGTCAGTTATTACCCATTTTCGAAGATTTGAAAACCAATCACTCAAAGTGTCATTAATAATTTTATGCTCAATGATCGGCGTTGACCATGGCGAGCCCGGTGCATTCGTTGCCGATTTAATGTCTTCGATCATCTTATTCAATTGATTTACAGCATCTTCGTTTCTACCCACTTTAAATAATAAAAGTGCATAATTTGGGCGGTATTGTCGCCAGCTTGTTTGATTTATGTCCCCGCTCCAATCAGCCCATTTCTCAGCATTTTCATACAAAAAAATGCCGGTAAGCGGGTGATTTTGAAAATGCTGATCCAAAGCCTCCCTGCACAAATTGAGAGGTCTTGATTGATTAATATTGTAAAATTCCATAACCGATTCTTTGCCGCCAAGCTCGACTGAGGTAATATTTGTGGGATTGTCGGCAGGGTCTGGAGTATAGGCAATGTAGTTGGTAAAAGGAATGAAGCTGTTAAGATTTTTCCCTGTTAAAACCTCGGAATAACTCGTGTACGGCATCACCATTTGGCCTGATTTATTTGGATGAGGATTATATCGCTGAAAAACAATTATAATTAAAAGAATTGCAATAAAAATCCAAGGCTCAACTGACATCGAAATGTTTTTTTTCTTGGATCTCCTAAAATCTAACCAAAAAACAAAGACACAAATTGCAACCGCAAATGCGATATAAAAAATATTAGCAAGACACCTCCAAATCCCAGCCCAAGGAAGATGAGGCCAAATTGAGTCGAGTAGTTTATCACAACAATACTTAACTATGTAGGCGGCCAAGGCGAGAAAACCCAAGGTGAAAATCAAATAATGTTTTTTGCCTTTTTGCCACTCATCACGTTTGGCTTCAATTTTAACCAAATACTTGTGCATCCAATGGGAATCTTGTTCTTTTCCTGAATCCATAAAGTTCGAAGTTTGCTTATAAAGCTAGGCGGTTTTGGCGGTTGCGTAAAGTACGTACTTCACGTATTTAGCCTCAGCTTATTCTGGCTTGTGTTCCGCCGCGAAACGTTCAATGTGCATGTTTGTATGAGTGGAACAAATTCGAAGGGATCAGCGAAACAGAACTCACTAGATGGAACCACCAAAAAGGTGCTGCGTGACCTAATTCGTGAAGATAAGCCGGTCGTTGATGATGCGACAAAATTGGCCATTCGCGATATTATCAGAGAAGAGTTTGAGTCGCCGCCCGCGAGCTTGGTAAAGGAGATTGAAACGGAAGTGCGAGTGAGGATTCGCCGGCAGGAATGGTACTATTATTTTATCTCGGTCATCATTGCGGTTGCCGTGACTTACTTTTTTCATGTGGAATTTTCCAAGATTCCAAGCGCTGTGGATGACGCGTTAAAGGCAGATAGTTCAAAAATCACCTCTGAAAAAATATCGGAAATATTTTCGAATGCTCAAACGCGTGATTTTCAAATCGAGTTAGCAAATTCGAAATTTAAAGTCGCCGCCGAAGTGGCTCAGCACGGGTTAGATCAGATGGTGGCGCTAGTTCAATCCAACGCAGACCAAGTTAACAAGTTGATTAACGCCATGCCAGGAATGGTCGATACTAATGTTGCTACACCATACGCCAATCGTCTGGCCGAACTTTCTAAGAAAGACAATTTATTGACTACGGAAGACATTTCTAAATTGTTTGTTCGGGAACTGGTGACCAATTCAGTGGATAGAAACACCTTTGTGCTGACATATGAGCCTATTCCCGAATCAGTCAAGGTGTATAGTGGAACAACAAGCGGCCAATTCGCCTATCGCGCGTTCCCATTTGATCAATTCGGAATTTCCCAAGGCCATAGTCTCATCGTAACAAATCAAAATCCTTCGTTCTCATCGGTGGTTTTGGATCATGCAATAAATGGTGTCTTTGTTGAATACATTCGCAAATCACTTCACGACCAATAGAGAGGTTTGGACAACGGCTTATAAGCTAGTCGCGTCAATGTTTCACCTTACGTAAAGGTTCATTCCTGGTATTTGCGTCACGGCGAGGTTCCCCCCTTCACCCCTCCACCGCATGCGCCTTCAACGATTCCAAGTCCACAAATTCCAGCACGGAGATGTGGCAGGATTCCAGCACGACGGGGCAGGCGTTCCCGCTCGCGAACGCTTGCGCCCAGCTCCGCACGCAGACGCACCAGCGGTCTCCCTCCGTCAGGCCGGGAAAATCATATTCGGGGCGCGGGGTGATGAGGTCGTTGCCTTGCAACGCCAGGTATTCGAGAAAGGGTTGGGTGACCTGACAGCACACGGTATGCAGTCCGCGATCTTCCGGGCCCGTGCGGCAGTAACCATCGCGATAAAACCCGGTCACGGGCGATTGGCAGCAGGATTGTAATTCAGAACCCAAAACATTCGTCGGCATGCCGTGAGTGTGCCCCAATCGGTGGGGCGGTCAAGCGAGGTGTGAGGTGGAGGGCGAGGGGGGCAGGGTGGGGGCCGGAACATTCAACTCTCAACATGCTCTGTAGAAACCTTTCTAAAGCCTAGCGTCTCTGGCTCCCTCTCCGCCATGAAATGGGGGAGCAGCGACAGCGACTATGGACAGGGGAGAGGTGGTGCTTTCCTTCTA
>DASZCA010000232.1:0-3524 GCA_035943555.1 Verrucomicrobiia bacterium | reverse complement strand
CCTGCGTGCCGTCGAGCGTCTCGTATTCCAGCAACGCGTTGGCGATGATCTCCAGCGCTGTCCGATGCGTGTTGATCGCATCCTGGGCTCGCTGATACGCCTCATCAATTATGCGTTTGACCTCGCCATCGATGTCTTGGGCCGTCTTCTCGCTATAATCTTTGCTGCGCGCCATTTCGCGGCCGAGGAAAACATATTCGTTCGCCTCGCCGTATTGCACCATGCCGATTTTGTCGCTCATGCCCCAGTGCATCACCATCGCCCGGGCCATGTGCGTCGCCTGCTGGATGTCACCCGCCGCGCCCGTGGAGATGTCCTCGGAAACGATTTCTTCCGCGATCCGTCCCGCCATCGTCACGGCGAGGGTGTCCAACATTTCTTTACGCTTGCGGCTCAGAACGTCGTCCTTCGGCAAATACATCGTCGATCCCAGTGACTGACCACGCGGGATGATTGTGACCTTGTGCAACGGATGCGTGTGCTTCAGCACCACGTTGACCAGACCGTGACCCGCTTCATGCCAGGCCGTAAATTTCTTTTCTTCGACCGTCATCGCCAGGCTGCGGCGTTCGCGGCCCCAGCGGACTTTGTCGCGCGCTTCTTCCAACTCGCGCTGCTCCACCATCTTCTTGCCGGTACGCGCCGCAAGGAGCGCCGCTTCGTTCAGCAAGTTCGCCAGCTCCGCGCCGGAGTAACCGGGCGTACCGCGTGCGATGACAGAAAGATCCACGTTCGGCGCCAGCTTCACGTTCTTCGCGTGAACCTTCAAGATCGCCTCGCGACCGCGCACATCCGGCAGGTTCACCGTCACCTGACGGTCAAAACGGCCCGGACGCAACAGCGCCGGATCCAGCACATCCGGCCGGTTTGTCGCCGCGATGATGATAATGCCTTCCTGCGTGTCAAAACCGTCCATCTCGACGAGTAACGCATTCAAGGTCTGTTCACGTTCGTCGTTGCCGCCGCCGAGGCCGTGACCGCGACTACGACCCACGGCATCAATTTCGTCGATGAAAATCAAACACGGCGTGCTCTTGCGCGCCTGCTCAAACATGTCGCGCACGCGGCTCGCGCCGACGCCGACGAACATTTCCACAAAGTCCGAGCCGCTGATGCTGAAAAACGCCGCGTCCGCCTCGCCCGCGATCGCCTTCGCCAAAAGCGTCTTGCCCGTGCCCGGAGGCCCGATCATCAGCACGCCTTTCGGAATACGTCCGCCGAGACGTTGAAACTTTTTCGGATCCTTGAGGAAATCCACAAGCTCGGAAACCTCTTCCATCGCTTCTTCCACGCCCGCGACATCCTTGAAGGTCGTCTTGTTGCGATCCTTGGCGAGCATACGCGCCTTGCTCTTGCCGAAGCTTAAAGCACCCTTGCCGGCCATTTTGATCTGCCGGATGAAAAAGAACCAGAACAGCACGCCCAAAATTAAAAACGGTGCCAAGCCCCAGAGAAAACTCTGCAACATGACATTCGGCGAATTATTTTTGATGAGTTTGGAACGCAACAGTTGGCTCCAGACATCAGGCGATAAATAAGCATTGCGAACCACGAAGGGGATTTCAACCGGCTTGCCGTCTTTGTCGGCGATCACCTTTCCATCCTTGTCATTCTTCGTGTACGACCCGTTGATATCCGAGAGCGGCAGCGTTTGCTGGTTCACCACGATGGTCGCGGCGACGATCTGGTTGGATTCAAAATATTGTAGGAACGCCGATTGGTCGATTTGATCGGGCTGCACAGTGCCCGGATAACGCCCCTTCATCATCATGAGCGCGACTACCGCCGCGGTGATTCCCGCCCAGGCGAGGAGCGTCATTGGCATCTTGAAACCACCACCGTTCCCGGCCGGCTTCTTGTCGCTATTCTTTGAATCGTCGTCTAACATTTTGATCAGTTAAGCTATCACTTGATTGCGGCTTTCGCAATGAGTGAATTTACTTACACTTACTGACACTGATGCGCTTGGGTCCGCTCAATCTGGAATCGAACTTGTTCCTCTCGCCGCTGGCGGGTTACACCAACCTGCCCTTCCGCCTCGTCGTGCGCGAGGTCGGCGGCGTCGGCCTCTGCACCACCGACTTGGTGAACGCCCGCTCCCTCATCGAGAAGAATCCCAAGGCCTTCAAACTCATCGAAACCTCCCCGGCCGATTCCCCGCTCGCCGTCCAGCTCTTTGGCTCCGTCCCCGAGGAGATGCGCGATGCCGCCCTGATCGTCGAGGCCCGTGGCGCCGTCTCCGTGGATATCAACATGGGCTGTCCCGTGAAGAAAGTCGTCAAGATCGGTGGCGGCTCCGCCATGATGACGGAACTCGACAAAACTGCCGCCCTCGTCCGCAACATGGTCACCGCCGTGAAAATTCCCGTCACCGCCAAGATGCGCCTCGGCTGGGATGACGACAACCTCACCGCCCCCGATCTCGCCCGCGCATTGGAAGACGCCGGCGTCGCCGCGATCTTCGTCCACGGTCGCACGCGCGAACAAGGCTTCACCGGCACCGTAAACCTCGCTGGCATCCGCAAAGTCGTCGAAGCGGTGAAAACCATCCCCGTCATCGGCAACGGCGATATCGTCACGCCCGAAGCCGCCAAAAAGATGTTCGATGAAACCGGCTGCGCCGGCGTGAGCATCGGTCGCGGCGCGTTTTACGATCCGTGGATTTTCAAGCGCACCCTGCAATACGTTACCACCGGCGTAGTGCCTGCGGAACCCAGTTTCAACGAACGCATCCGCGTCCTGTTGCGCCATCTCGACCTGATGATCGAAGTCTTCGGCGAAGAACTCGGCTGCCGCATGTTCCGCAAAGTCGCGCCCTGGTATTCCAAACGCTTCGGCCCCTGCCACGAATTTAACAAGAAGGTCGTCCAAGTCCGCACCAAGGCCGAGTTCACCGCCGTGCTGGAAAATTATATCAACTGGCGCCAGCAATTCCTCGATGCCTCCGGCGAACTCCTCCCACGCTTCATCCCGCCGCCCATGATCGCCTCCTTCATGCGCGACGAACCGCCCTCCACCACCCGCACCCACATCCCCGTCCCCCAAGGCCCCATCGAAGTCTGGTAAAGATCAAAGAAGGTCGCGAAACCCATAGGAGCGCGGGCGGCCCGCCCGCAGGTCCCTCACAATGGGCGGCGGCTGTGTTCGCAGAACCAGCCGCAGCGCATCCACCTCCAAAGAGAGATTCCAACAAACCCACGACGTCCGCCCCTCGCGAAGCGTCTGAAGCACGACCGCTTCAGCGTCGCTTTTGCCTGCAACGAAGATTCGCGCGCTCCATCACGCGCCCTCAATCCATTCGTCATTCGAACTTCGTCATTTCCCCCGTGGCTTCGTTTGGCTTTAAACCCTTACAAGTGGGTTCCCCGTGGCTTTAAGTTGGGTTTCCAGTGGCTTTTCGTGGCTTTCTTGGCTTCGTTTTTTCACCATCAAAACTGCTGTTTCAGCCATATATAATAAGGCGATTATCACATTTCCGATTTGGCTTCGTTTCGCAATTTTCACTTTTTTGATCCCCGGAGCGC
>DASZCA010000231.1:0-2724 GCA_035943555.1 Verrucomicrobiia bacterium | reverse complement strand
GATGCTATTGCGGGCGAAGGCGGGATGAGGACGGAGGGCCGGACAGGATTTACCGGACGGAGGTTCTTTGACATTTAGGATGATGAAATACCATCTGGCAACCGGCCCTCCGCCCGAAACCCAGGTTTCGGCCGTCATTTTCCAGCATTCAAAAAATGGCGTTTCGCAAAGGCATGGCCGGAGCCGCTTTTTAAATACCTTTCAAAGTTTTTGGCCGATTCCAAGGTTTCCAATGCGGCATAGAATTTGACTTTCCAAGGCATGAAATTTGATGTGTGGATACATTTCCCCGCGTTATGCTCGGCCACCCGTCGTTTAAGGTCATCGGTATGGCCCCGGTAGTATTCGCCCGGCTTGTTTATGCTCTCGAGGATATATGCGTAGAACATGGGGATTAAAAAAGACCGGCTTGTCATCGGTGGTTCGAAAACGTTGGTTGGCAAGCGGCCCTCCGCCGCCCCCAGAAGCGGAGCTATGGAGGGCACCATCCTGAGCCCAAAATCAAAGATTTTGGGCTCAGGATGGTGGAGGCGGCGGGAATTGAACCCGCGTCCCAAGTCAACCAACCAGCCGCGACTACATGCTTAGCCCAAGTAATATTTTCTGCTATGCGATGGCGCTTGGGCCCGAGTCGCACTGCCTAGTCCGCATGATAAGATCTCGACTGACAACGCGCGGTCTCCGCCGTCAATCATGCCTGCTGTTGCGTCCATCCACCATAGCAGGTGTCTAGTGGCGGACGTCGGGGCCTTAGGCCGCGAGGGCTAGTTCTTCGTTAGCTTTTTGGTTTTGATGCGGATGATTTACGAGGCCAACGCATCGTCCTCGGCATGCCGCCTCTGGCGTGTTCACATGGTCGAAACCAGTACGCCCCCAGCAATCGGCAACCTTAGCTTCCGCCATTTTTCTCGCCCGGTCAAATGTAGAAATCTCCTCACTGATGGAAAGCATACGCCATCGGCCGGCATCTCCTCTCCCGGCAGAGACTCAAATAAGTTGCATTTTTGCGGACGTAGGCAGAGTTTATGCGTGAAATTCGACTTTATATAAGATGCAGGGCATGAACATCAACGGGGTCTTTTTCAGGCAATTTCCCCGCTGGGTGGCAGGTATTGTCATCCTGGCGGGCGCTCTGGTCATCGTGAGCTGGTTCGCACATTGGCAGAGAATCTTGCAATTGCTTCCCAACACCGCCCCCATGCAGTTCAACACGGCTCTGTGTTTCATATTGTGCGGGACGGCGACGTGCTTATTGACGACCACGCGCGCAAAAATCGCGTTATGGCCGGGCGCGGTGGTGGGAATCCTGACAGCACTGACACTGTTGGAATATGTGACGGGGTGGGATCTGCGCATCGACCAATTTTTCTTCAAGCCGTACTTTGAGGCGGCCACGATGTATCCGGGAAGAATGTCGCCGCTGGCGGCGATATGTTTTGTTTTCATGGGAACCGGGCTGGTGCTTTCGAGTCTCAACCTGCACCGGCGGATCCGACTGGGCCTGACGGGGCTGTTGATGTGCATGGTGGCGGTGACGGCGGTCGTGGCCCTGTGCGGATTTATTTTTGGCATCAAATCAGCCTATGGCTGGGGCGCCTATTCGAGCATGGCGGTGAACACGGCGATGATGTTTCTGCTGTTGAGCCTCGGGGTGCTGGCGCTGGCGTGGCGAACGGCGCAGCAGGAAGAGTATGATTTCAGCCGCTGGCTGCCGGTGACGGGTTCGGCAACGTTGATGGTGATGGTGGCGTTTGTGGCGATCGGAGACATGAAGGGTTTGCGCGCGGCGACCTATTGGCGCAAACACACGATCCAGACAATCCTGGCGGCAGAATCCATCGGCAACAATCTGCTCGACATGCAGCGGGGCATGAGAGGCTTTGTGACGATGGGCGACACCAACGGCCTGGCGGCATTCCAAAACGGAACCGGCCGGGAATTGCAGAAGCTTGCCGACCTGACGGCCTTGACCCGCGATAATCCGACGCAACAGCAAAACCTGGTCGGACTGTCGGCGGCGGTGGAAAAACTGTTCGCCTATGACGATCAGTTGATCGAGCTCTACCGGCAGCAAGGATCCGGGCCGATATTCAAACTGGATGCGACGGGAAAGGGACGGGTTTATTTTGGCAACGTCACCACCCTCCTGCGGGCGTTTTCGGACGCGGAACAAAAATTATTGGACCTGCGGGACGCCTCGGAAGAAACGGAATATGGCAGCACCGAACGGCTGCTGGTGCTGGGCTGCGGGCTGGCCGCCGTGCTATTGCTTTTGGCGAATTACATGGCGAGCCGCGAACTGGACCTGCGGCGGCGGGCAGAAGCAAAAATGGCGCAGCAAGCGGAGGCGTTACGCCGTTCGAACGCGGAACTGGAACAGTTCGCGTATGTAGCTTCGCACGATATGCGGGAGCCGTTGCGCGCGGTATCGGGTTTTGCGCAGATCCTCAAGCGGGACAACCAAGGCAAGCTGGATGAAAAATCCATGATGACCATCGGGCGGATCGTGGACGGAGCGAAGCGGATGGCGAACATCATCGACGACCTGCTGGTCCTCTCGAGCATCAGTTCGAAGAAAAAAATCTTTCAGCCGGACAAACTGGAGAAGCCGCTGGCGTTCGCACTGGAAAATCTGTCGGTGGCCATCGCGGAGCGGAAGGCGGTGGTACGGCACGATCCCTTGCCGGAGTTGCCGGTGGATTCATCGCAACTGGTGCTGCTGTT
>DASZCA010000230.1:0-6451 GCA_035943555.1 Verrucomicrobiia bacterium | reverse complement strand
ATTTGCGGGAGGCGTTGAGATTGCAACCGGATTTGGCGGGGGCGAAGGATGAGTTGGAGCGGGTGTTGGCGGCGCATCCGGAGGTGAGGTAGGGGAGGATGTCAAAAAAACCGAGAAGATGATTGGATTGTTGGATTGGCGGGGAATGCCGGTTAGGTAGTGACATTGCGTGTGGGTCACCTAATTTCTATCGGCACTTTGGCGGAAGTGATTTCATAGGGATCGACGCCGTTGGTTGCGTTCATTCGGATTGACTGGATGGAGGCTTGAACGAGATAGCGACCGTTCATCAGATTAAACGTATCGCCAAGGCGGTCGACGTATTTACGTTGAAAACCAGAATCCAAAAAAAGCATGCTGCTGGACAATACTCTAACACCTGTGTAGTCCGGTTTGGCAGCAACGGGTTGATTGGAGACGGTGTACATTCGATAATTGGCAACTCCCCAAGCCACCTTGTTGGCGTAATAAAAACCAAAAACGTGGTTGGTTTCGTTCCTAACCAAAACGGTAGCCTTGATGTTTTCACCGTTGGTGTAGACTTGTTTGTCAAAACGTAGCGAAACATGAATGCCTTTCACGGGTTCGCCCCAATTGCCTTCGGGGAAATTTTTGGCCGGCCAGCATTCGGGCATTTGTTTTGCCTGCTCAATTATTGCCGGATCGAGGTATCGATTGGTCTCAGTCTCGATGTAAACGGGACCGTCATCGATGATGAAAAGGGCATTGGTTAAATTGGCGCCCAAAGAGATTCTCGATTCCAGTTCGGGCAGCATATTTCGGCCCAAAGCGTGAATGGGTGAAAAATGAATGCAGATGATTGCAAGTAGGAAAAAATATTTCATAAGCTGTTGGGGTTGCCTGCAATTTCCATCGATTTTTGTTTGATAACTTATTGGGAATCTTTGATGATGATTTTCACCTCGGCAGATTTGACCTGAACCGTTTTTTGCAGTGACCAGTTAAAAGTCGGGTGATGCTTTTCGTCAACTTTCGGCCAAGGCACAACCCATGCAGGTATGATGGCTTGGACAACGTAAGCCCCTGCGGGCAGATCAAATCTTTGATCCAATCTTTCAATGTATTTTGCCTGAGTACCCGGCATGAGCCATTGAACATAGGAATTTCCCAAGATCACTTCCGGGCCGCTAAATTTATGCGGAGTAAGCAAATGGGAGCCAGAAGTCACTGCCAATCGCACGGGGCCGTTATCAAACCCCACCGGGTAGGTGCTGTAATGCAAATATAAATCTATATTGGTGACATTTCGCATCAGCAAAGTGGCAACAATTGGCTCGCCATTCGTGAATACCTGTTTCTCAAAACGCATTGAAAGTTGATAGCCATCTTGCACCGCCCCCCAATTGCCCTTCGGGAAATTTTGGGCTGGAAGACATTCCGGCAGGTGCTTTGCGGCTTCCAGTTTATCTGGCGGCATGAGGTACATCTTATTCGTAATGGTCATCGGGCTCACTTGGCCATCATCGGTGATGTAAATATTCTCATTGGCCCGTCCAACCATGCAGCAGGCATAAAATAAGGCGGTTAGAATTATTGCTTTCATATGGAAAGTGGCAAACGCCATCGGATAGGTCCACAAAGACATAACAGAAAGGTAGGCCGGGAGCATGAATGGGAACAAGCTAAAGCTTGAACTCCAGCGGGGCGGGCAGGCGTTCATGGATGGCACGCCTGCAAAGCTATGTCGCCCCTGACGGGGCTCGGATTTTTAGAGGACGGTTTTCTACAAATAGGGCGCACCTACGGTGCTGGAGAGGTGAGGTCGTAAATGGGACGGTCTTATAAAAGTGACATCTTTCAATTTGTTCGTTTTTACAGTGTTGACCCTTTTATGTCCCTCCGCGTCATTGTTTAAAACATATCGGGAGTTCGCATTTGTCCGCCACCCTTCTGCCTTCGCCAAGGCTATGGCAGACAGGCCGGCGGGTGGCGGACAAATGCGAAGAGATTATTTACGAAGGGTACTTGGGATAGCTTCCCCCTGTGGCGGGACAACCCTTGTCTGAAGGCTGCAACTCCGTTGGAGTTGGGAATAAAAGAGTAAGTCCTGTAAAAAGGATGTTTTTCAATTGTCATTTTTATCGGACTGACTTTTTCATCTTTCAAAAAAGCTTTCTGTTTTAAAAGCGAATCCTCCTTTGGGGCATGCCTAGCTTTGCCTTGCCGGAGGATTCGCTCTTTATCTTTAAATGGATCGTCATGAAATGTTCACGCTTTCGCCGATGATTCTTGAACGGCCTTCGCCGCCTGCCGGATGACATCAAGGACGAAACCGGGGTGAGATAGCATCGGGACGTGATCGCTGTCGATCGGGTGAACGGATGCGCCCATGCGTTTGGCGGCGAAGCGTTGGAGGTCCGGATGAACCGTGCGGTCGTTGTTGGATACGATGTACCAGGAGGGCTTTGACTTCCACGCGACGCCGGGGGCGTTGCGATTGAACAGATCCGCCGCCGGCGCATAATGGGTGGCATACACGACCTTCTGCTCCTGCTCGGACAGGTCGCCGGCAAAACATGCGGGACCTTCCGGCTTCAACCAGACGCGTCCATCGGTGACTTCGATATGTTTGAACACGTCGGTGGGCGGGAATTTATTCAACTGACCCTGCGACGTTTCATCGGCGTCGGGGCCCAGCGCGGCGATATAGACGAGTCCGGCGACGCGCGCACCCGCGGTCATCGCCCGTCCGTTACAGGGTGCGGCCCCAACCATCGATCTGGTGATAGGCTACAACAAGTCGAATACCTCGGGGGTGCTTAAGCGGTTTCTTTCCCGCGCTGGCGAACTGGTCACCAGCCTGCAGAAACAGGTTGGGGCCAGATAGGCAGGGCAAGGCAAGCGGTTTTCTACAAATAGGGCGCACCTGCGGTGCGGGAGAAGCGAGATCGCAGGTAGGAAAATGTGTAGGGGAAAACTTTATCCATTTCTTGACAAATACTTAATAAGTTAGTATATATAAATCATAAATATTGTTAAAAACTAATCTAATGAGATTTTTAACGCCAGTAAAGAGTGGGGTGCGGGTGGCTAGTCGGCTCTGCTCGTTACGCTTTAGCCTTGGTCAAATTTCGGCGCGGGCACTGCGGTTGGGTGGTGGCCAAAGAATTAACACGCGGGCGGGCCGCCCGCGCTCCTTCCGGTGTAACCGCGAAAGTCCTGTGATATCCCATGATTTCCCAAGCGAAATTTTTGAGGGAGGGGTGGGGCATTATGCGCAGGTGGATGATTTTGAGCATTTTTCGCTTGCCCGACGGTGGAGTTGGGCGAAGATGGGGGCGGATATCAATTTAACCAATTGGAGGAACTAAATCATGAATTCAATCCGGCCGAAAAATATTCTCAATCTTTCCAAGGCTTTGGTGCCCGCCCTCGCTGTGATGCTGGGTGCTTGCGCCGTTTTTGCCCAGGACAAAATCACCATCCGCGGTTCCAACACGATCGGTGAAGAACTGGCGCCGCGCCTGATCACGGAATACAAAAAGGATCACAAGGACGCGGCGTTTGACCTGGAATTCAAGGGGTCGGGTTTTGGCATCGGCGCGTTGATGGGCGGCTATTGCGACATCGCCGGTTCTTCGAAGCCGATCTCGAAGGAGCAGCAGGAGATCGCGCAACTGCGCAATGTGCAGTTCAAAGAATATATTTTGGGTTCTTATACCGTGAGCATTTTGGTGAATGCGGCGAACCCGGTGAGCAACCTCTCAAGCAACCAGGTGCAAGGGCTGTTCACGGGCAAGATCACGAACTGGAAGGAGGTCGGCGGGCCGGATGCGCCGGTGCATCTGTATCTGCGTGACCCGGTGTCCGGCACCTATCTGGGTTTCAAGGAACTGGCGATGGGTTTTCAGGATTACGGGGACCAGCATGTGCAGTTGTTCACGAGCTATCTGGGCATCGCGGACGCGCTGGCCAAGGATCCGAACGGCATCGGTTACACGGGTTTGGACCAATTGCAGCACGCGGGTACGAAAGCATTGAGCATCGACGGCGTCGCGCCCAGCGTGGCAACGGTGAATGGAAACAAATATCCTTACGCGCGCACGCTGCGCTTCTACACGGACTCGGCCAAGGAATCACCCAAGGCAAAGGATTTCATCAATTACGTTCTTTCTGGCGACGGCCAGAAGGTCATGGCGCAGATGGGGTACGCGCCGAAGCCCTGAAACCAGCGGGCGGGTCAGAAATCTTTAAAATCACTTTCCATGGGGATTTCGTTCCGGCGGCCGGCCGTGGTCAAGGTTGGTGCAGGGGCATGACCGTTCCGCTTTTGGGCGCGGGAATGATTGGCTACCATTGACGTGGCCGGCGGCTCTTTGAAATGGCGAGCGGGTGAAATCGGGGTGGTCGGGCCGGCCAGATTTTGACCGCCGACGAGCCGGAGCAATTCGCTGACGGATTGTTTCATGGAGTCGGCCTGGGCATTGAGTTCTTCGGCGGCAGCGGCGCTTTCCTCGGCGGTGGCGGAATTCTTTTGCGTCACCCTGTCCATCTGAACCGTGGCATTGTTGATCTGGCTGATGCCCTGGCTTTGTTCGCCGGAAGCGCCGGCAACTTCGGCGACCAGTTCATCGACTTGACGGACTTTGGTCACGATCTCATTCAAATTTTGCACGACCTTGTCGCTGATCTCGACGCCTTGGCCGGTGCGGACAATGGCACCTTCAATCTTGGCGGCGGTCTCCTTGGCGGCTTGGGCACAACGCTGGGCGAGATTGCGAACTTCATCGGCGACGACGGCGAAGCCCATGCCGGCCTCGCCAGCGCGGGCGGCTTCCACGGCGGCATTCAACGCGAGGATGTTGGTCTGGAAGGCGATCTCATCGATGGTCTTGATGATCTTGGCGATGTCATCGCTGGAAACTTTGATGGCTTCCATGGCGGTGGACATGGCTTGCATGTCGTTGGCGCCTTTGTCGGCGGCTTGACGGGCTTCTTTGGCCAGCATGTTGGCTTTGCCGGCGTTTTCGGCATTGCGTTTGATCATGGCGGTCATCTCTTCCAAGGATGCGCTGGTCTCTTCCAGAGAGGCGGCCTGTTCGCTGGAGCCTTCGGCCAGGGTTTGGCTGGCGGTGGAAACCTGGCCGGCCGCATGGGCGGTCTGCACCGATCCATCGGCCAGACGGTTGGTGACCAAGGACAACACATTGGTTGTGCTGCGGATGATCAGCAAAGCGAGTGTGCCGCCTAACAAAAGGGCAACCGTCACGCCGACCAGCAGGCCGGCTTTGGCACTGGTGACGGCGGACAGAACATGGTCGGAGCAGGCGGCGGCTTCCGTTTTTTCCTGCTCCTCACATTTGGTCAGGGCGTCAAAATAAACAGACTGAAGCGGCTCCAACTGGCTGCGGGCCTGACGATAGATTTCGGCCGTGTCCGTGGCATTGGTCGCCAGGCGGCTTTCTGCCAAAATATGTTCACGCAGTTTCGTGTAGTTGCTGCGGGCGGTCTTGGCCTGATCGAGCAAGCTTTTGGATTCGGGGCTGGCGAGTTTTTCGTAATCCCCGAGAAACTGGCTGATCTTGGCGCTGTTGGCTTTCATCCTGGCCTCCAAGTTGTTCCGGTCTTCGTCCGTGGTGGCACCGATGTGCTGGTAGATGACACGCGAATTTTGTTCGGTCAAAAGCTGTATGGAGGCCAGCATTTTCAAGCTGGGAATGCTGTCGCCGGTGATGTTGGCGGTTTCAGCTTGAACCACGCGCAGCCGGGAATGGACCATGACGCCCAAGGCGAGCATGATCAGAAGCACGGCGGCGAAGCCGGCGGTGATGCGTTTTCCAATGGTCCAATTCTTCATCTCAATTCTGGCGGTTTTGTTACGGGTTGTGTCCGGTCTTCCCCTGTAATCGGCAGATATCGGCGGGTGCTAAAACAAACTCTTCGGTTTTAAATGGCAAAACCTGAGCAGATTTTGTGGTTAGATCCATTTTTGGGGGCGGGTTGCCGGGGTTGCGAAGCTCTGGACATGGCGCGGCAGTTCTGAAAAACTGCGCGCCCGTGAAACAAGTCATCATTACCTTGGATATGGAAGGCGTATTGACGCCGGAAATCTGGATCGCCGTCGCTGAAAAGACCAAGATCCCCGAACTTCGCCGCACGACGCGCGAAGAGCCGGATTATGACAAGCTGATGAATTATCGCATCGGCATCCTCGACCGCCACGGCATCAAGCTGTCGGACATCCAAACTGTCATCGGTACCTTGCCGTTGCTGGAGGGGACGAAGGCATTTCTTGATGAACTGCGCAGCCTGGCGCAAGTGATCATCCTTTCGGATACGTTCGAGCAGTTCGCCCAGCCGCTGATCAAGCAGATGAACTGGCCGACGTTGTTCTGCCACAAGCTGATCGTGGAGAACGACCGCATCGCGGGTTACAAGCTGCGCATCCCCGACCAGAAGCGCAAGGCGGTGGCGGCGTTTAAGGCGCTCA
>DASZCA010000229.1:0-4135 GCA_035943555.1 Verrucomicrobiia bacterium | reverse complement strand
AAGGTGTGAATTATGTGAAATTCATCCGAGAATTTTCTGACCGCATTTTCCACGCGCACATGAAAGATGCGTGGTGGGGACATGGTGACGGCACGGTCGGTGTGTTCGGTGGTCACACGGATTTCACGGATGCGCGCCGCTTCTGGGATTTCCGGTCCCTCGGTCATGGCGATATCAACTTTGAGGAGATCATCGTGGCGTTGAATGATGTGGGCTATCGCGGACCGCTCTCGGTGGAATGGGAAGACGGTCGCATGGACCGAATCCATGGGGCGACGGAGAGCTGCGCGTTTGTAAGGGACTTGGATTTTGCGCCAAACCAGGCGGCGTTTGATGCGGCGTTTGCGAGGAAGAAATAATACTTTCCATATGTTTTTTATGGAAAATCAACCAGCACGGATTTTCTGTGTCTGGGTGATTTTTTTAGGAGCGACAACTTGTTTCGCTGACGAAACTCCCACTGGCACAGCTGCTCCTAAAACTGCCATGCCCGCAGTAAAAACTGATTTCGCCCCGGGTGATCAATTGAACCCGCAAGAAATCAAGCAAGTGTTGGCGCTGGCAAAACAGTATGGAATCACCAATGCAGGTCGAATCAGCACCATATATTCACTTCCTGGTGGCAGAAAAGAAGGGGTCAGCGTCCAGAGCACGGAACGCGTCGACGGCCGAAATGTCCGGTATGAAACATTACACATCAATAAAGATGGATGGAGTTATTTCACGCGCCCAACTTCCGCGAAACACATCGGCAATTTTTGGATAGATGCCGACCAGAAGTCATGGCCGACACTGTTACGAAGTTACCGATGGACCGACCAGCAGCCTTTTCAAGTTTCCATTGGAGAAGGAGTGGCTATTTCGATTGCTGACAAATTAGTAAGCCTTCTCAGCGCAGACAAATTGCCATTTTCGGAAAAGAAAAAAACCAGTGAAACCGAAAGCCCAAACTTCACCTCAAGTTTTTTTGAAAAACCAACGGACTTGAAGCCCGAATCAATCTATCGAGACGAGTCAAAAAACAGTTTTAAAGTGGAATTCAGAGGTCAGTTTGTTTTTCAATATCAGTTTATAAACGGGGAATTTGTCTATAGTGGCAGTTACCGATACAACATCTAGTTTTGCCAAAACTGTAAAATTTCCGGCCCAATAAAACGCGCGGCGTTTGCGCGAAAGAAATGAAGGTTTGGAACGCGTTCTCCCTCACCGTAACCCTCTCCCGCTGGGAGAGGGAACAGCCGTTGAACCTTTGATTAAAATCCGCCAGCCACTTCGCAGAAGTCAGCGTTGGAAAGCTATGTTTTTCGCTTCCATCTGAACTTCCGCTCCGCTTCTTTGATCGGCAGGTCATTGATGCAGGCGAAGCGGCGTTGCATGTAGCCGAGTTCATCAAATTCCCAGTTTTCGTTGCCGTAGGAACGGTACCACTGGCCGGAGTCATCGTGCCATTCGTATTCGAAGCGGACGGCGATTCGGTTGCCGGTGAAGGCCCAGAGTTCTTTTTTTAGGCGGTAGTCCAGCTCGCGGTTCCATTTGCGGCGAAGGAATTCCACGACTTGGGCGCGGCCGTTGATGAACTCGGCGCGGTTGCGCCATTCGGTGTCCTCGGTGTAGGCGAGGGCGACGCGTTCGGGGTCGCGTGAATTCCAGGCATCTTCGGCCACCTGCACTTTTTGGCGGGCGGATTCTTCGGTGAACGGCGGCAAGGGTGGGCGTGGGTTCATAGGATTGTTCGACATTTTAAATCAGAATGCTCCGGTTTCAAGCGGCGGCGCGCGCGGAGCGACGCGCCCTACCGCCAACCGGCAAAGATATGTTACTTTGTATTTTTCAACTGGGCTTCCAGTTCGGCGATGCGTTCGCGCAAGGGCGCGACGGCCGCCTCGACTTCGGCGGCAGTATAGCGCGGTGTGATGTATTTGGGACAGTTCCAATCGAACGCTATGACATCGATGAAAAAGAACCGTTCCACGATGCGCTGCAATGCCGGGTCGGCCAGTTGTTTCACCAGTTCCGGATGCTTTCGCGCATCTTCCACGCGGGCGTGGCCAAGGATTTTCAGGCGTGCTCGCTGGGGGTAATCCATCAGGAACAGGCATACGCGGTCATTCACCGCGAGGTTGCCGGTGGACAGCATCTGCCGGTTGCCTTTGTAATCGGCGAACGCCAGTTCCGTGGGACTGACCACATGCAGAAACCCTGGCGGCCCGCCGCGATGCTGCATATAGGGCCAGCCTTTTTCTGTGACCGTGGCCATGTAAAAACTATCGCGCGATTGGATGAATTGCACCTCGTCCTCCGTCAGCACATCGCGTTCCGGCGCATCGGGGGTGCGCTGGGAATTGCCAAAATATTGTTCCTGCGCTTTCAGCACGGAGTCAGTGAAGGCGAGTTCGAGGAATTTGAGGGCCATAATGGTTTATAATTTATTGGGTTTAGAGTGCATCGCGGTCGGCCGTCGCCTGACTCCCGCGTGGCGGGATCGGCGACGGGGACGCCGCAGCGCGAAAAACACCGCCAAGGAACGGCGGTCATAGACCGCCGCTGCAAGGTTAGAAAATCAGTGTTTGCCAGCCTTCGGCCAGATAACGGCGCAGGCTTGCCAAGCCGTGCGTGCCGGCGAGGTTGTTGTCTTTGACCGGTTTCAAGCCGCAGGCTTTGAGGCTGCCTTCCGCGCCAAAGACGATGGCGCAATGGTTGCAGGCGCCGGCCACGGCGGGCAGGACGGTTTGATAGAGTCCATGCGCGGGGTGCGCCGGGCCCGACAACACTTCCGGCCAGCGCGTGCCCGCGCCGGTGAAGACAATCTCGGTTTCGTCGCCTTGTTGGATAGCTTCGGCGGCGAGCGCGAGCCCGTTGAACATGCGGCCCAGCGCTTCGTCGCCAGCTTTCGGATCGGACAGGATGATGATGGCAATTTTCATTTTCGTTTTTCTATTTTGTGATTGTGGTTATTGTGTCGGCACCGTGCGGGTGGCGACTTCCAAGACACTGCATGAGATCTGCGAAACGCGATAGCGGGCAGAAAAACGTGGGGTACCCACAAATCGGTGTAAATTTATGACAGCCAACGACAAAAAATTTCTGGCAATCATGCCCAAACTCGGTTCCCGGCGGGTGGATACGCTGCTGGAGGACGTCTTGGGCTGCCGCTGGACCATCAGCGTGCTACGCGCCGTGGGCGGCGGAGTGAACCGCCCCGGAGCCATAGAACGCCATATCGAGGGTATCAGTGCGAAAGTTTTGAGCGACCGGCTGAAGCAGTTTAATCGCGCCGGGGTCTTCGAACGCGTGCAATTCCCGGAAATCCCGCCGCGCGTGGAATATCACCTGACGGACTTCGGCAAAAAATTCCTGAAGCTGTTGAAGGAAGTCGAACGGTTGCAGGCGGAATTGGATGGAACGGCGAAAGCCGGGGTGAAATCGCGTCGGTGAGCGTTAGGATCGAGATCGGTGGTCCATTCAACGACGGTTATTGGGGATGGCATGCGGGCTTGGATATGTCGCTCCTAGCGGAGCTTAAAATTTTGTTAATTGGGTACTACAAAGAGGTTCGCGCCTACGGCGCTGCATGGGAGGCGAATGCGATAATGGGGCAGCCTGAAAGCGAAACTACAAACTTGGGGATTGGGGGCAAGTTACGTCGGTCACCCCACCCTATCCGGAGTTGGGGCGTATTTTTCAGATTTTAAAAACCTTATAAATCCCGAGCAAATTTGCACTTTTCGACCATGGCTTCGTTTTCAAGATATGGATTATACCCAATATCTACAGTGTGATTATGATTTATTTGGAATTTTTCAGGCCGCACCCCCTTCCCACTCGGGAAAAATGAAAATAAATGGCATAAATCTGCCAGTTACATTCCCAGCACGAATTCAGGTTTTAAGGAGGTGTGCTATAAGGAAGGGAGCATGACATTTACGATGTACGATTTTCGATTAACGCCGCAGTCGGCGGGAGGATGTGCCCCGCCGGTGAGCGAGCGCCACATCGCCGACAGCCTAGGAATGGCGGGAATGCCTCCGCAACTGGTCGGAGAGCAAGGCCATTAGCCGTTATTAGCCTTTATTAGCCCAAAAATATTCCGAAGAAAGAATTGAGAATGAAGAATAGCACGTTTGGTGAAGATGGA
>DASZCA010000228.1:0-1706 GCA_035943555.1 Verrucomicrobiia bacterium | reverse complement strand
ATCGCCGGAAAATTGACGGCGCGATGGCGATCCGTCAAACAATTTTGAGGCCAACGTTTGTTTGAGGAACCCTATTCAGAAGACGCCGATTTGCCCAGGTCGGCCCGCCAGGTTTCGTAGTGCGTGTCGAGGCCGATGTGCTTGAGATATTCCACATCGACAGGATTGGGGACGAGTTCGGAATGCAATTCCTGCGAATGTTGCAAGGCATCGGCGATGTGGATGACGCCGGCGAGGCATAACGTGGTGGAGCAGCAGCGGCGTGGCATATGGTGGCAGGCGACCGCCTCGATAAGCGGCACCGGCAGGCCCCACAAAGCGAGGAGATACGCGCCGACCTCCGCATGGGTGGCGTTGAGATGTTTGCGCTCGACCTTGAACAGTTCGGTGCGGGTGGCCTTGGACTCGGCGATGATGGCCTCGTATTGTTCCGGCATTTTTTCCGCGAGGATGAGTTTGCCGATGTCGTGCATGATGCCGGCGGCGAAGGCCTGTTCGGCGCGATGAGAATCATCAAGGTGTTCGTTGTAAAGGCGGCGGGCGATGGCGGCGACCTCGGCGGAGTGTTCCCACACCTGATCGATATTAAAGCCCGGACATTTATTGCGATCGAAAGCGGTGAACAAAGGAACGGCCATTGCGAGCGAATGGATGACGCTGACGCCGAGAATCTGCACGGCTTCATCCACGGAATAAACCTTGCGGCTGAGACCGAAAAAAGCGGAGTTTGAAATCTGCAGCAGCTTCGCGGAAAGCGCGGGATCCTTGGAGGCGATTTCGGCGATGCGGTCGGAGGAGGTCAGCGGCGATTGCAAAGCTTCGGCGATCTCCAGGTAGAGTTCGGGGATGCCGGGCAGGTTGGCCATGCCGCCAGTGATGGCGCGCAATTTATCATGTCCCAATTTGTCCTTGATGCTGGTGACCTTTCGCAGGCACGACTTCAAATCATCGAGGCTGCACGGTTTGGTAAGATATTGGTGGGTCAGGCCAACGCAACCGACCACTTCGCTCAAATCGGCGTAACCGGAAAGGACAATGCGGACGGTTTGCGGGTCGTGGCGCAGGACGTGGTTCAACAATTGCGCACCGTTGATGCCGGCCATGCGCATGTCGGTGACGACGACGTCAAATTTTTCTTTTTTGACGAGTTCAAGCGCCGCCTCGCCTCCCTCGGCGAATTGCATATCCCATTCACCAGCCATGGAGCGCATGCCCATCTTCAATACGCGGATCATCGCCGGTTCGTCATCGACAAAAAGGATTTTGGTCCGGGCGGAATCGTTCCCGGCGGCGTCCTTGAGGCTCACAGGGTTGCACGCCGGAGCGGAGCCGGATACAAAGCCGGACGAGCCGGCTGGCCGGTCATTGCAACACTGTTCTGCAGCGGTAGATGACATTTCTACACTTATTGTCGACAATTCCGGTGAAATCTTTAGGAAAGAATTGCCGTGGCACGCTGGCAAACCAGCTCCGGGGACAGTTCGCGAAGACACTCCATGGGGCGTTCAAAGTGACATTCTGATTTCAGGCAGGGAGCGCAGGGAAGATTGATCCGTAAAACATTGTCCAACTGGCCGTATGGGCCGGTGCGTTCGGGGGCGGTCGGGCCGAACAGGGCGACCAGCGGCTTGCCGAGGGCGGCGGCAACGTGCATGGGGCCGGTGTCGTTCGTGATGAGCAGGTCGCATTGCCGGAGGAGTTCGATC
>DASZCA010000227.1:0-1865 GCA_035943555.1 Verrucomicrobiia bacterium | reverse complement strand
GGATAACTCGAAGATGTCATCCGCGGAGACGAGCGGGTGGTTGCTGGCGGAGTTTCGGAAGATGATGCCTGCCGGCAAATGACGAATAACGAATGACGAATGGAATGTTGCGTGTGTTTTTGAAAATGCGAGCGTTTGGGTTTGAGTTCCCCCTCACCCCTTCCATAGTCGCTGCCGCTGCTCCCCTCGGAGGGGTGAGGGGACCGGCGGGCGATTGTTGTAAGAGACACCGTTGGTTTATGGGAGCTTGGTAGTTAATCATTAGCCATGAATCCTGTCTATTTTATCGGCTGGTCGTTTTTCCGCGTGATGTATGCGGTTTATTTTCGTTGGAATGTTTTCAATCCGGAGCGGGTGCCGTTAAAGGGCGGGGTCATTTTGGCTTCGAATCATGCGAGCTTTCTGGATCCCCCGATCATCGGGTCGGGGTTGCACCGGCCGATGAACTATCTCGCGCGCGCCAGTTTGTTCCGTTATCCGGGCATCGGCTGGCTGTTGCGCAAATGGAATTCCGTGCCCGTGGATCGCGATGGCGGCGGGGCGGCGGGGTTGAAGGCCATCTTGGACCGGTTGTTGGATGGCGGCGCGATTATCCTGTTTCCGGAAGGTACGCGGACGAAGGACGGCAAATTGCAGCCGGCGCGTTCGGGTATCGGGCTGACGGTCATCAAGTCGGATGCGGTGGTGATCCCGGTGCGGACGTTCGGGACGTTCGAGTGCTATAACCGCAAATGGAAGTTTCATATGCCGATCCGGCTGTCGGTGAAGTATGGGCCGCCGATGAAGTTTGAGAAACTGCGGGCCGAGGCGAAGACTTGCACCAAGCCGCGGTTGAAACAGATTTATCAGGAAGTGGCGGATGAGATCATGGCGGAGGTGGCGAAGCTGGAGCCGAAGGCGGATTGATTGGGGCGAATGAGGAATGAGGAATGAGGGTTTTGCGCGTTTTTAGAAATGCAAACGTTTGGGTTTAATTTCACCCTCACCCTAACCCTCTCCCCTCCGAGGGGCGAGGGGACAGGCAGATACGTTTGGTGGTTTGAGATCTTTCGTTTCAGTAGAACCTGCCTGGTTTTGAAATTGGACGGGCCGATTGTCCATCTCCTGGGAAGGTAGCGATTCTTTCCCTCTAAGAATATGTCGCTCCTGACGGAGCTGGATTTTCTTGGGGATGATTCACTGCAAAGATGCCGCGCCTACGGCGCCGGGGCGAGCGCACGCCAAATGTTTTCCTGCATTATCATTGAGAGCAGCATGCCAAACGGTGTGACGCACTTTCGATTGAAAATAAAAAAGCGCGGGCCGGAGCCCGCGCTTTGAATTTATTTTAACGGCTTAACTTAGACGTTATAGGTGCTGCTGCTGGTGGTGCCGCCGCGGCCGGTCCAGTTGGTGTGGAAGAATTCGCCGCGGGGTTTATCCACGCGTTCGTAGGTGTGGGCACCGAAGTAATCGCGCTGCGCCTGCAAGAGGTTCGCGGGCAACACCGCCGAGCGGTATTGATCGAAGAATGCCAGCGCGGTGCTGAAGGCGGGGACGGGTATGCCTTTCTTGGCCGCGGTGGCGACGATATTGCGCCAGCCTTTCTGCGACTTCTTGATCTCACCGCGGAAATAGTCATCGAGCAGGAGGTTCGAGAGCTTGGGATTGTTATCGTAGGCTTCCTTGATCTTGCCGAGGAAGCGGGAGCGGATGATGCAGCCGCCGCGCCACATGAGGGCGATGCCGCCGTAGTTCAGGTTCCACTTGTATTCCTTGGCGGCGGCGCGCATGAGCATGTAGCCCTGCGCGTAGCTGACGATCTTGGAGGCGTAGAGCGCGCTCATGATGTCGTTGATGAAGGCCTTTTTCTTTTCCGGATTGGA
>DASZCA010000226.1:0-27461 GCA_035943555.1 Verrucomicrobiia bacterium | reverse complement strand
GCAAGCCCGTTCCTGGGCCAAAATCAACCCGCCGCCAAAAGTTCCGACCGCTCCCATTCCCAGCGATGTCAGCATGTGGGACCAATGCCAGCATGGCACATGGTACTTTGCGCCCTGGCATCGCGGATATCTGATGGCGCTTGAAGCCCAGCTTCGGGCAGACATTGTCGCCGCTGGCGGACCCGCAAACTGGGCGCTTCCCTACTGGAATTATTATAACGTCGCCCAGATGCCGAAAGAATTCGCCATTCACACCCTGCCCAAAACCTTTCCCGCCGGCTTGGGCGGCCAGAAAAACCCGCTCTACTTGGAGGATCGTTTCGGTCCCGATGGTGATGGCAATATCTATATCCCCAAGGGTGCCATCGATACCAATTGCCTGACCGACACTGACTTCACGGATTCCTTTGGCGGAGGTGCCACTCCGTTCATACATTTTGGCAACGACACCGGTGATCTGGAAAATAATCCGCACAATAACGTTCATGTGGCCGTCGGGGGCACTAAAAGCAACTCGGCAAGCCGTACCCGGGAAGGCCTGATGCTGGACCCCAATTTGGCGGCGTTGGATCCGATTTTCTATGTGCACCACTCCATGATTGATGCCATGTGGGCATGTTGGAATGTGGTGAAGGGAAATTCAAATCCGACGGATCCCAAATGGCTCAAAGGATCAGTTCCCGAGTTCAGCATGCCGTGGCCGAAAAGCCAGCCTTGGAAATACACGCCCGGAAATGTCACCAACATCCAGCAATTGAATTATACCTACGATTTCCTGGCGGATGCGTCCACCGCGGTTGCCCCCTTCACTCCCGCTCCTTCACACGGCGGCCTCACCCGTTTGGCGGCGCGGCTGGCACATTTGGGCGGACGGGCGTTGACGGCAGACCAGCCGCAGACCGTCGCGGTGGCGCGGGGACTGGAATTGTTGGGTGCAAGCCCTACAAATCTCCCGGTCAAAAGCAAAGGCATCCAAACGGAGGTTCGGCTCAACTCCAAAGTCCAAAGCAAATTGACCGCCAGTTTGCTCCAGGCATCCGTCTCGGCCACGCCGGATCGCGTCCGCCTTAAATTGGAGGGCGTCAAGGGAACGCTGGGGGCCACCGTGTTAAATGTTTACGTGAACCTGCCCAAAGGTGCCAACCCCGATGACAATCCCGGCCTGAAGGCGGGCAGCGCGGGTCTTTTCGGCCTGCGTCAGGCGAGCAACAAGGACAAAAAGCATGGCGGAGAAGGTCTGTCGTTTGCCATGGACATAACGCGCATCATTGATGATCTGCATCTTCGCAATGCGCTGGAGACCGGTTCCATCAACGTCAGCGTGGTGCCCTACCGGCCGCTGCCGCCTGGCGCGGATATCACCATCGGACGCATTAGCGTCTATCGCGTGACGCACTGAACCGGAAAGCGTCAGGTTGCCCATGTTCAATCGCAAAGAGTTCAACCAGATCCGTAATGGCGTCTTGCTCGTCAGCCTGCTGGCTTGGGTCCTGTTGCTGGCCGGGCATGACGGCTCGTGTTGCAGCCCGGCCGGGAATGGCGGGACATCTTGGCAAATGTTGCTGGCGTCTGACACTCCGGCAGCGTTGATCAAAGGCTGGGCGCTCATGCTGGTGGCGATGATGGCGCCCACGCTGGTTCTGCCGGTTTATTTCATCCGGCTGACCAGCTTTGCCGGCAGTTGCCTGCGGCTCACTGCCCTGTTCGTGGCTGGCTACGGAGCCGTGTGGCTTTCGGCCGGCGGTCTTTTTATGGCGGTGGAATTGGTCGCGAAACAATTGTTCCCTCATTCTTGGTGGCCGGCCATGCTGGTGGCATTGACAGCGCTGATGTGGCAGGCATCGCCTTGCAAGCAAATCTGCCTCAACCGCTGCCACAATCATCGCCCCCTCGCTGCGTTCGGATTTGCCGCCGACCGGGACGCGCTGCGGATGGGCCTGACTCATGGGATATGGTGCATCGGGTCGTGCTGGGCGATCATGCTGTTACCGATGTTGCTGCCGGGAGGCCATGGTTTCGGCATGGTTGGGGTCACTCTGCTGATGTTTTGCGAGCGTATGGATCCGGCAACGGCACCCGCCTGGCGACTGCGCGGTTTTCGTACCGCGCTCCTGCACTTAAACCGGTCGCTTCGCGGTTCACGGGCAACGCAAATGCCCGGCGCGCAAATGGCACAGTCCTGACATCCCGCCGGTGGCGACGGCGCTTTCAACAATTAGTCGACAGCTTCCACCAAGGTGTTATTTTATTCCAAGATGCAGGTCAGGCCCAAGCCACCGTGTGACATTGCCTTGGGAGCACCCGAAAAGGCGCTCCCGGTCACCTCAACTGGCACCGAGTCTTTGGTTCCAATCGATTCTGCGTGCGCGGACTGGCTGATTGCCAACCAGAACTCCACGACCGAAACTCGCGGCCATATTTTCCTGCGGCTGGAGTCGGTCATTGGCGATCATCCGACCATGCTGAATGTTTATCTGGGCCTCCCGGGCGGTGCAAACCCTGCCGAGCATCCGGAACATCTAGCCGGAAGCATCGGACTATACGGGCTGCGGCAGGCAGGCATGAAGCAGGAAACCGGCGAAGAGGGGCAAGGGATGGGATTCAAATTGGACGTTACACGCCTCCTAAAAAGTCTGAAGCCTGCCGGCTCCCCGGCACCTGCCGCCATACGCGTCAGCATTGTGCCGTATCGTCCGATTCCAAAGGAAGCAAAGCTCACCATCGGAAAGATCACTTTCTTCCACGTTGATAAACAGTGACACAACCAGATATCCGGCCACCGAGTAGAAAACTTTCTCAAACCTGATGCTTCTGGCGCCCTCTCCGCCTGCAACCGGGAAGAAGTGGTGCTGGCTCCTCCAAATCACTCTCAATCTCCTTTCTGAAACATAAAACATAGCCGTATTCAGCCGGCCTTTGCTTTGTCAAACCCAAGCAGGTTCGACCCCGCGTTCAGGGTATCGCCAGAAATGGGTATGGACTTATGACGCGGGTGAATTCAATACTTTCTTTATGAACCTAATTAAATCCCTCGCGCAGGAATTTTCTTCTTCAAGACTGGCGGTTTTGGTTTCCCTTTTGGCGACGACGTTGACGGGACTGGCGCAAACCAATGTCCCGGTGGTGCAGATCCATGCCGACCAGGTGACCGCCAAGATGCCGCCGACGTTTTACGGATTGATGACGGAGGAGATCAATTATTCCTACGAGGGCGGACTCTACGGCGAATTGATCCGCAACCGTGCGTTCAAGGCGGATGCGATCCAGGAACCGGTCAAAGCGACGGATTATGATCCGGCGAAAAATTATCCCGTGAAGATCGCGACGAATAATCCGCCGAAGTTTTGGAGTGCGGTGGGCGGTGCCAAAATCTCACTTGATACAAACACCGTTCTCAATGATGCGCTTAATGTGAGTCTCAAGATTCAAATCACCGGCGCGTCGAAAAGCGCTCCAGCCGGCGTGGGCAATGGCGGCTACTGGGGGATTCCGGTCAGGTCAAACACGACGTATCACGCATCATTTTATGCGAAGGCCGAACATTTTAGCGGACCGCTGACGGTGAGCCTCGTGCATCATGTTGCCCCGGGGGATGCCAGCATCAAGACCAGCTTGGGTTCTGTGATCAACGTCAGCGCCATCACCCAAACTTTCGCAAGCGCGACCGTGACGAACATTTCCGGCAAGTGGCAGAAATACGATGTGACGCTCACCACGGGTAATATCACACCGTCTAAGGACAACCAATTCATCATCACTGCCGCGAAATCAGGAACCTTCTTCAATCATGAGAGCACGATCTGGTTACAGCAGGTTTCGCTGTTTCCGCCAACGTACAAGGATCGCGCGAACGGTGACCGCGCGGACATCTCGCAATTACTGGCGGACGCGCAGCCCAAGTTCTTGCGCTTCCCCGGCGGGAATTTTGTGGAAGGCGATTATTTCAACGAACGTTTTGACTGGAAGAAAACCATCGGCCCGCTGGAACAACGGCCGGGGCATCGCAGTTGCTGGGGTTACTGGGCGACGGACGGTTTCGGCCTGCCGGAATTTCTGGGCTGGTGCGAGGATCTGCACATGGAACCGGTGCTGGCGGTCTTTGCCGGTTATGTGCTGAAGCACGATCATGTGGAGCCCGGCCCCAAGCTGGAACCCTACGTTCAGGAGGCGCTGGGTGAGATCGAATATGTCACCGGTGACGCGTCGACGAAGTGGGGCGCGCAACGCGTGAAAGACGGCCACCCTGCCCCGTTCAAGCTGCACTACGTCGAGATCGGCAATGAAGACTGGTTCGACACTTCGGGCAGCTATGACGGGCGTTTCGCGCAGTTTTATGACGCCATCAAGGCCAAGTATCCGCAACTCAAACTGATCTCCACGGTTGGCTACGAACATTCGGATTCCCAGCGCGTCCACAGCCGGACACCAGATCTGGTGGATGAACATTATTATAAGTCCGA
Organism: Verrucomicrobiia bacterium; assembly: GCA_035943555.1. Taxonomy (GTDB): domain Bacteria; phylum Verrucomicrobiota; class Verrucomicrobiia; order Limisphaerales; family UBA11358; genus UBA11358. Next base: position 23,001 of record DASZCA010000226.1, on the reverse strand, counting down.
GGAAGAAATGGAGTCGCAATCCTTCGTGTACGACAAGCGTGATCGCAGCAATCCGACCAAGATTTTCGTCGGCGAATGGGCGACGCGCGTGGGTTCCCCCACGCCGGACATGGCAGGCGCGCTGGGCGATGCCGCGTGGATGTGCTGCTTGGAACGCAATGCGGACATCGTGATGATGCACTGCTACGCGCCACTGTTCGTGAACGTCAGCGACCTGGGCGCGGGCCATTCGATGCAGTGGAAGTCCGACCTGATCGGTTACGATGTGCTGAACAGCTACGGTTCGCCGTCGTATTACGCGCAAAAGATTTTCAGCCTGCATCAAGGTGATGAAGTGCTGGCGACCGAGGCGCACGATCTGCCGGCTTACACCTGGATCCAGACCGGTCGCACCCGCAACGGCGTGGCGCAGCCGGCACGGACCAACGAGGTGAAATCTATTTTCTACTCCGCCACGCATGACAGTGCCGCCGGCAAGATCATCGTCAAGGTGGTGAACCGCGCGGACGTCGCCCAGGACGTGAAGGTCCAGATCAACGGGGCTGGCTCCATCGCTGATCAAGGCACGGCCACGGTATTGAAGGCGGACAACCGCGACGCGACCAATTCGATCGACGACCCGAAACATGTGCTGCCGGTGACGGAACCGGTGGCGGGGCTGGGCACCAGTTTCACCCGTTCGTTTCCGCCGTGCTCCATCACGATTTTGGAATTGAACGCGAAATAGCAGCGAGGCAACAACGTTCCCAATGCAAATTGCACGCCGTCATGGCGGGCAGTTTGTTCGCCTTTTACCTTGAAAGGTTTTTAGGACTTTGATTAAGTCCGATGGTATCGAATCAGAAGAGCGGATGGAGGCCATTCAAAATCACCAAATTAAGCTGCATGCTGTTTGCTGTCCTCGCACCTGAACGCACGCACTCACTATAAAGTTATGAACCCGATTGTTAAACGCTTTTGCCGTACCACCTCGTATTTAAGCTGGAGAATTGTCTGGCTGCTGTTAGTGGCTGGGTTGCCTCGCGTAGTACACGCCCAGTTCACTTATACCACCAACAACGGAACCCTCACCGTTACCGGTTACAACGGCCCCGGCGGCACCGTTACCATTCCAAACCTGGCGAACAACTACCGGGTCACCGCGATCGCTCCTTTTGCCTTCAACCAGGTTGATACCATGACGAATCTGATCATCGGCACCAACGTGGGCATCATCGGCACGAACGCGGTCTATCAATGCTCCGCCCTGATCACCGCCTCGATCCCCGGCAGCGCCACCAACATCGGCGATGGCCCGTTCTTCGACTGTCAAAAGCTGCTGGCGTTGACCATGGTGACCAATGCGTATTACATCACCACCAACGGGATGTTGATGAACCGGAGCCACACGTCCCTGATCCAGTTTCCCGGCGGCGTGGGCGGCACCTTTATCCTGCCCGGTTCGGTCACCAACATCAGCTTGTCGCTCATCGGCAATACCCTGTCCTCAAATGCGGTGGATCCGGCCAACACCATTTACTCCGCCACGAACGGGGTTCTGTTCGATAAAAATTTGACGGTGCTCTACGCCTACCCGGGCGGCTTGGGCGGGTTTTACAATGTTCCGACCAACGCCAGCCTCAAGATCATCCTGAGCGCGTCCTTCGAATATTCCCCCGCCATCACCGGCGTCCACATCGGCACCAATATCACCACCATCGGTTACGGCGCGTTTTATAGCTGCCTGAGCCTGACGAACATAGCAGTCAACAACAACAATGCGTTTTACTTCACCACCAATGGGGTACTGTTTGACCACAGCAAAAGCATTCTCATCCAATATCCCGCCGGGTTGCCGGGAAGTTATACGGTTCCCTCCACCGTGACGAACATCAGTGATGGCGCGTTTGGCGATTCTTTCTACCTGACCAGTGTCATCATCCCCAATACCGTCACCAATCTGGGTTTTGATTCGTTTTACGCCTGTGAAAACCTCGCCAGCATCGTCATCGGCAACGCGGTCAGGGTGATCGGGGCGGACTCCTTTTTTCTGTGCACCAACCTGACCTCCGTCATCATTCCCGGCAGCGTCACCAACATCGGGGCGTATGCCTTCGGCGGTTGCTTCGCCCTGTCGAGCGCGTGTTTTCAAGGCAAGCCGCCGACCGATGGCGGCAACCTGTTTTACTTCGATAACCTGCTGACCAGCATTTTATACGTCAGCGGCAATACCGGCTGGACCGCGACGTATGATGGCATCAACACCGCTCCTTGCACCACCTGCGGGGGAACGACATCGAATCTGCCGAAGCTGGCCATCGCGCGTTCGGGTACGAATGTGATTTTATCGTGGGCGTCCAGTTTCACCGGCTACTCGCTGGAATATACGACGAATCTGGCTCCGTTGTCGGCGTGGAAGACCAATACACCGGCACCCACGGTGATCAATTCGCTCTACGTCGCCACCAATGCCCTGTCTTCCAGCACGCGGAAGTATTACCGGCTGATCCAGTAATCCGTTTCCACTAGGCCGTCCGCCATTGCAACGTCTGCGGCTGTGCGTGTTCCGGATGTTTTTTATCCAGCGAACGCAATTCAAACACCGCGCCGTCCGGTTCCAGCGAGCAACGTACCCACCCGGCCGGGCGCAGTTCTTTGAAGGGATAACACGTCGGCGGCAGGTTGATGAGATGGATGCCGCTCTCGTGTTGCACGATGTGCCAGTCGTGCGTGTGACCGAACACGACCGCCTTGACCTGTCGCCGCGGCATCAGCACCTCCATCAACGCGCCGGTATCCAGCAGGCCGGTGGTCACCGTGGGAAATTGCGGGTTATGATGCACGACAACGATGGCGGGTTTGTTGGGACGAGCATCGAGTTCATGCGTGAGCCAGTCGATCTGCTGCGGCCCGAGGATGCCCGGCGTCTTGCTGGTGATCTGGAGAGAATCGACCATGAACCAGTTGGCGCGGTCGGTGCTGAAAACGGTCGCCTGTTTTTCCGGAACAGATTTTACTTTTTTCGCATCATGCGGAAAAGCGCTCCAAAAATTTTCCCGCTCGTCGTGATTGCCGAGTGATAAATGGATGGGTGCCAGCGCACGGACGGGTTCGATGAGCAAGGAGAACTGCGCGTAATCTTCCGGTTTGCCCGTCAGGTAGGCGAGGTCGCCATTCACGATGACGGTGGCAGGCTTCACCGGCCACGCAGCCAGTTCACCCACGCAGGCATTGAGGTGGTCGGTCATGTTGACATTGAGATACGTCTGTGACGGGTCGCCGGCAATGTGCGTATCAGACAGGAAAAAGACCGTGTGTTTGTCGCGCGACTTGCCGAACAGGCCGGCATAGCTGGACGGGGCAACGGCGGCGACGGCACCGGCGAGGGCGGCGCGCTTCAAGAATTCACGGCGGGAGAGTTGAGGCAGCGTGACGGGCATGACGCAATTAAATGGTTAAATGGTTGACCTGTTAAATTGGAATCAACTTAGTGGAACGCAGCAAACATTTCAGCCGATTTAATGTGAAGTTACGGTGACATTTCACAGCAAAAAACCGGCGAGACAGGCAGTCATGTAGGCGGCAAGCAGGCCGCCGACCATGGCGCGGAAGCCCATCTTGGCCATCTCGCTGCGGCGCTCCGGCGCGAGCGAACCGATGCCGCCGACCTGGATGGCGATACTTGAAAAATTCGCAAAGCCGCACAGTGCGTAGGTGGCAATCGTGAAACTGCGTGGATCGAGCGCAAGGGTTTTAGCGTTGGTCGTGAGATCGAGATAGCCCACGAATTCATTCAACACGATGCGTTCGCCGAGGATTTGGCCGATCTTCTGGCAGTCCTGCCACGGCACACCCATGAGCCAGGCGAAGGGGGCATTGATCCAGCCGAAGACATTTTGCAGCGTGACAGGATTGACCACGCCGAAGTGCGTTTGCGGCCAGCCGACGACGTAATTCGCCAGCGCGATGATGGCGATGAAGGCGATGAGCATCGCGATGATGTTCAGCGCCAGATGAAAACCGTCCCCTGCTCCGCGACAGATGGCAGCGATTGAATTCGCAGTGGTGCGCGGCACGGTGGCGGGTGAACTGCCGGCGGTTTCACTGACTTCGGTTTCCGGCAGCATGATCTTGGCGATCATCAGCGCGGCAGGACAGTTCAGCACGGAAGCGCAGAGCAGATGCCCGGCGGTGTCCTTGTAGCCGGCGGCCATGCCCATCGCCGCATAGACCGCCGCCACGCCACCCGCGATATGCGCCATGCCGCAGACCATGATAGTCATGAGTTCGCTACGGGTCATGCGCGGGACGTAGGGTCGAATAACAAGCGGCGCCTCGGTCTGGCCCATGAAGATGTTAGCGGCGGCGGACAGTGTTTCGCTGCCGCTCGTGCCCATGGCCTTGCGCATCACAAAAGCGACGGCACGGACAACGCGCTGCAAAATGCCCCAATGATAAAAAAGCGAGGATAGCGCGGAGACGATGACCACGGTGCCGGTGACCAGGATGGCGAAGACAAGGCCGTGCGCCGGGCCAAAGGTTTGCCCCAGCAATGCCCCATCCGCCAAGGGGCCGAAAACGAATTTGGTTCCGTCGTTTGAGAATTGGATGAGCTTCTGGACGACCTTGCCGGCGAACTCAAAGAATTCTCCGCCCCACGGGGTTTTAAGGACGAGCAGCGCGAGGGTGAATTGCAGGCCGATGCCCCAAATGACCGTGCGCCAAGGAAAATTTTTGCGGTTGAAGGAGATCGCCCACGCCACGGAGAGCATCGTGAGCCAGCCGAGCAGGCTGATGAATTTTAGGTCCATTATTTTTTGACCGCGTGCTCCAAAGCTTCCTTGTAAATATGCGGGTGAAGCACGCCGACAAACGGAAGATTGCGGTAACGCTCGGCAAAATCAAGCCCGTAACCGATGACGAACAAATCAGGGATGGTGAAACCGACGTAGTCTGGCTTCACTTTCGCCACGCGGCGGCTGGGCTTATCCAGCAGTACGCAGGTCTTGATGCGGCGCGGCTTGAGGGCCTGCAGCTTGGGAATGACGCGGCTGAGGGTTTTGCCCGTGTCGAGAATGTCGTCCACCAGGAGCACATCGCGGCCGCGCACGTCGAGGCGCAGTTCCTTGGTGAAAACGAGATCGCCGGATTCCGTGCCCGCGCCGTAGCTGGAAACCCCGATGAAATCGAGGCGCAACGGAAGATTCAGGTGCCGGATGAGATCCGCGAGGAACAGCACGGTGCCGTTGAGCAGCGAGACCACGACCAGTTCGCGTCCGCGAAAATCCTTTTCGATGTGACGGGCCAAAATCTTGATCCGCTTGGCGAGTTGCTCGTCGGTGATGAGGATTTTTTCCACCTCGGCACGCAGACGGACGGGAACGGGGCTGGCGGAACGTTTGGTTTTAATTTTGGTGCTCACAAGTTTGACGTTGCGGCAATCGTAGAGGGTTTTAAGCCTTTGCCGAGATTTTTTTGGGGATTCCGGCAGACAACGCGGCGCGGCAGTTCATGCCACCCCATCAGGGCTGCGCGTAAACACGGTAGAACTTGAAACGATCGGCCCCATCGGCAACGAAGGCGGAGACACGACCGCCCGTGCCAGTGAAAGTCACGCCATAGTCCGTCCAAGCATTGGCTGAATTCAGGGCCGTCGATGATTGCAAGCCATAGGTGACATGGCTCGCCGTGGGCCAACTGACCTGCCACCCGGGTTGCACGGCGGCGGAAACCACATTGGTCGTCCCGGGCGCGCTGGTGCTGAGCAGCACGTCATCGATCAAGACTTCACCGGACCAGCCGTTCGCCGCGCCGGTGGTGCAATTGAAATTGATCCGGGCGCCGACGGCACCGGCGGGGGCCACCAAGCCCAACACTACGATCTGGCTCCAATAGCCGCCGCCACCGTTGAAACTCGCACCGGTGGTGCTGATGACTGAATTCGCGCTGTTGAGCCAGGAAAGTGAATATTGCTGGACGTATCCCACACCGCTCAAAATCTGTTGGGCCCAAAAGGAAAAAGTGTAAGTCAGCCCCGGGGTCACGCCAGCAGCGCCTTGAAGCTGTTCATCCTGTTGGAACTGGATGCCGCCAGTGGCCTTGTTAGTATCGGCCAGCAGCATGGACCAGGTGCCGGCGTGTGAATTGGTATTAACGCGATACGGCGGTTCGATGCCGGAGGAAGTCCAGTTCGCGGCATTGGCACCAGCGCCGGTTTCGAATCCACCGTTGGCTACATTGGTACTGACATAGGTGGCGTATTCCAGCACACGGTACGCCCGCGTACCAGCCGTTCCCAATGGATCAAACAGACTGTTGGTGGTGCCATCACCGGCGAGCAAGCCGGTCAGGTTATTCCAAGTCGAACCGGCACCGGATGGGGCAGCGGTCCATTGGACTTTGTAGTTATCTCCTGCTGTGGTTGGCCAAGTGAGTTGCAGATTGCGGGTCAAGGCCGGCTCGAAAGTGCCGGGCACGGGCCCCGCGTGAACTGTCAGCGTACCGGGAGCGGCACTGAGCTGGCTGACTGGCGTTCCATTACTATATACCGTGACAGTTTGGGCGGCCGCGGCAGGGTTATAAACCAAAATGGTCCGGGATCCAGTCCGGGCATTATAATAAACCTGGCTGGTCGGAATACCGGTATAAAAATTCGTGTCTGGATCTCCGAGCCCACGCAAAGCATGGGTCAGATAGTAAGTGATGCCGGAATAGGTGCCATCACCGGTGATCGCGCCATTGGTCACATAGCTGGCCGCGAACAGGGCGGCGACATCATCGGGATTAAACATCGCCTCCCACGCCAGCACATAGTTGCCAGGATACGCGCCCAGATCGTTGGCAGTGGAAGTGGAAATGTTGGCCTGCTCGCTCCAGGCCGAGTTGGAAAAACTGGGCGCCGGCTGACCCGCAGCTACGTTGGAATTGGCGCTCCAGATGTAGCCGTTATACTTCACCCAATTGCCAGCGGTGTAAGCCACGGAACTGCTCCACGCGGGTTGCCAGACCAGCCGGTCGTTCCAGAGATTGGAAAATTGCAGGAAAGCGTAGGCCTTGTTGCGGACCAAATAATTATTCCAATGATTTTGCGGCACCATCTGGATGGAATAGACCCACGACGGATCGCCATCGAAATAGGTGGCGAAGGCCAGGGAACCGGCGCCGAGAATGCCGTTCATGGACTTGCCGTAAGTTGCCGGGAAATTGGTTTGATAGATGTCCTGCCAGTACTCGTTGACGGCGGCGGATTCCATGGAATAGCCCATCGCCCCGGCGGCGGTCATCGCGTCATCACCCAGCGCATTGCCCATAAGAAAGATGCCGACCCACGAGTTCATGGCCTCAGAGGACGATTCCTGGTTCTCGCCACCGCCGCTACTGGTGCCGCCGGCCCAAGAATGTCCTTCCCAGATATCGAAGGTACGGAAGACCGGAAAATTGGTATCGGTACGGTCCCAATTGGCATATTCCTTCGCCACCAATTTTGCCATCGGCCCATACTGGCTCAACCAGTTCGGATCCGACAGACCAACCAAGGCCGTGCCCACCATGAAATAGCCGTAATGAAAATGATTGTCGTTGAAGCCCTGCGAGCCATAGCTGGCATCAAAGCCGACGAGCGCGGACCAGTTTGTGTACGATGCGAAAAAATGATGCGCTTCGCCGGGAGTGTAGGTGTACCAATCTTGCAAGCGCGATTCGATAGCTGTCTTCAGTTGCGTTCCGGCCGTCGTCAGGCCCATCTGGTTGGCGAACGTCAGGTACTGGGCCGCCACACCAAAATCTTTGCCCGCACCGTAGGTTTCATCGCCAGATGGATGGCCGGCATTGGCAAAATTTTGCACATAGGTCTGCATCCAGCTCTGGACATAGTCATTGGGCAAACCGTTCGTTTGGGGCGCGGGCAGCATGGGGGCGATACCGTGAAAAGCATAGTTGATCTGAAACTGGTTTCCGGCGGTGACTTTCATCAGACCGCGCGGCGTCAGGTAGCTGTACGGTTTGAAAGCCAGATTATTTTGGGTGGTTCGATAATGATGCGGGAGCCAGCCTTGCAGCGTGTTGGTCTCGCCATTTTTTAGGGGGTTGGCGGTCAGGGTCCACGTGGTATCGATCTGGCCGTTAGTCCGGTCATATGCCCAATTCATCAGAGTATTGGTCACCTGGGCGTAGGCGTATTGGGCAAACTCGTTCAGACTGGTATGCGCAGGCAACAGACCGTAGACGAGATAATTATTGGTGCCGGACAGTTGCGCGGTGACAGTGGTTCCGGCCACGGTGAAGGTGGTGTTGTCCGGCGCAAACACGCCAAAGCTGCGGCCTTGAAAATCAAAGGCAAAGGCGCTGAGGTTAAAACTGTTGGTGGCGGCGAGTGAAATGGCGGTGCCATTGGTGTCGTAAATCACCGTGATGCCGATGGCGATGGCGGGATTGACGCCGGTGCAGGTGGTCCAAACAAACGGGACGCCGCGCGCCATCGTAAGATCCATATGCCGACCGGAAGCATCCGGCAGGCTGAATTGAAATCCCCAGTCGCTCCAGCCGGTGACCACGGACTGCGTGGCGGTGTAAGTACCGGTGTAACGCGCGGCCGGGGCGCTGCCATTATCGGTGGCCACAATCCAGGAACACATCACATGACCCCAGCCGCCGGCGGTCGTATCGACGATTTCAATCTGCGCGGTCTGTCCGGCATAGGCCGATACATTCCAAGTACTCCAAGCCAGCACGCCGGAATCGTTGCCCGCCGCGCGAAACACAACTTGGTTGCTGATGACGAGCCAGACGGCATCATTCGCCAGATCGTTCCCACCACCGGTGAGAAGCTGGATGAAATTCTTTTGTATCGTGAACGGCGGCGACGTCAAAGTGCCTTGAAAGCTGTCTCCGCCGCGATACGTGTTGATACAAGCCCCGCCCAGAAAACCGGTGACCGGCGGACTTTGCCCCGACCACGAACCGCCCGGGATGGGTCCGGTACCAAAAGCATTGCCCGTGACCGTCCAGCCAGCGGGGTAATTGGTCTGGTCAAAATCGGCGATAAGAATGTCGTTGGCACCAACAGCGAGCGGAATGGAACCGACAACGTTCAAGGCCGGGCCGGCATTGAACCCACCCGCGGGCGGCGTGCCAGTACTCCAGGCATTGGGGAAATAGAGGTTAAAGCCGGAGGAATTTGGCGCCAGCATGGCGGGAAACGCCCAGAGCTGGCCGCCATAGGAATCTTGGGTGACGACGCTCGGCGGGATGTTGGTGGAGTTGTAACTCCACCCACGGATGCCCATCAAGGTATCGGTCCACCATTTATTACTCGGAAGAGGCTTCCCCATGGCTGAAGGCGCCAGATGCAAGCTGGGATATAAATCAACTATCTGTTGCGCACCGACGGCATAATATTCATCCGCCTGCTGATCAAAGGACGGTACAAAGGAAGCATATGAGCCGGCGCCGACGGAAACTGCCACTTGCGCGGGCGAAGTCAGGCAGCACAGGAGCAGGATAACCATTGCTCCAACAGTGCGCCGGTCCAACAGGCGGCCGAGGTCATTCATGGTCTCCATTTTTTGACACAGTCTGGCCATCAATATCGCAGGCGTTTTTAACATGAATTATACGCCGTCATCATATCACAAAATTAGGCGGATGGCATGGGGAAGATGACGGGGGGACGGATACGCGCAAACAATGGCTCATTTTCTTCGCAAGCCACTCCGTTTCCACTTTGGAACCGGAGATTACTTCAACAGAGCGTCGATGTTATCCAGGCAAAGCTGCGACCACGTTTCCATCTGTTCGCGCTTCGCCTTCAACTCCGGGATCGGGATGAATTCCATCTGGGTGATGACCTGTTCATTCTTCTTCACCAGTTCCGGCTTGGTAAGCAGCACGTGCACAACGCCGACATGGACCTGGCCGACCTCGGTCGAATCATCGTTGATCAAGCCGACCGGACGCGCGCTGAATTCGCCCTGGATGGAAAGCTCTTCACACACTTCACGTTTGACGGCGTCTTGGAATGCTTGCAGGCCAAACGCAAAGAGTGTGTGATCTTCATCATTGATGTGGCCACCGATGCCGATGGAACCTTTGGCCACGAGGCGTTGTTCGCCGGCCTTTTTGCCGCGGACATAATGCAGGATGCTCTTGCCATCCGTGATGATCACATAGGGGATGATCTGCTTGAAAGCGGGATTGGTCTCCGCCTGCGCGCGCAGCATGAAGCTGTTGTTCTGTTTTTCAAGAAAGACCGGTAGATAGCGGTTCACATCAGCATTGAACCCTTGGAAAGCACCAAGCTTTTCAAACAACGGGCGGGGAACAACCAGAACTTTTTCGTCGGCGGTGGCCATAATTTTTTGAAAGATAGCGGAGCCGGAATTCAGAAGCCAGAATTTAGAAGGCGGCAGGACATATAATTTGCGGTGACGGATGCCGATCTTTTTAAACTTCGCCTTCCGGCCGCGCATTTGAGAATTTTACGCTTTGAAGTTCCCGTGCGAACGCCTTTAATTAGCGGATGCCTACGCTTTTAGCCAATGGCGGACCGGTGATCTGGCTCATCCTCATCGCCGCCGCCACCGCCGCCGTCGTTTTTGTGGAACGTGCGCTGTACTGCCATCGCTCGCAGATCAACTCGGCGGAATTCCTCAACGGCGTGCGCACAGTGCTCAAGCGCGATAACGTGGTCGAGGCCGTTTCCATCTGTGACGCCACGCCGGGACCGGTCGCAAGGCTCGTGAAGGCGGCGATTTTGAACCGTGACAAAGGCCGCGATCGCGTTCGCGAAGCAGTGGAGGAAGCGGGCTTGGTGGAAGTTCCGCGCTTGGAAGAAAAACTGAACCTGCTCGCGACCATCGCGCAGATCGCGCCGTTGCTGGGATTATTCGGAACGATTTACGGGTTCATCGATATCTTCGGACAGATCGAGCAGTCCGGGTTATATTCGCATATCGAACAGCTTTCGCACGGTGTCTGGAAGGCGCTCATCTGCGCGGCGGCGGGCATCGGTGTGGCCATTCCCGCGCACGCCGGATATAATTATCTCGTGAGCCGTGTGAACAAGATCGTCCTCGACATGGAACGCGCGGCGGCCGAGATCGTCAACGTGGTCACCGAGAACGGAAACGGGAAATGAAATTTCCGCGCAATTCAAAAATTCTGCGCAGCCAGTTCGATGTGGCGCCGTTCGCGGCCGTCTTTTTCATCATCGTCATCTTCATCATGCTCGGGGCGTTGATGCCGGTGCCGGGACTGCAAGTGCAGTTGAACCCGCCCGCCGCCGACAACCTGCCCGGCATCAATGGACGCACCATAGCGATGGCGGTGGATTCTGTCGGACGAACCTACATCGAAAACCGAATGGTCGATGAACGGCAGCTCAAAAACAGTTTGCGCGTCGCCGTGGACAGCACCCATCAACCGCTCACGCTGGTGATCCACGCCGATCGCGCGGTGACCTACGAGCAGCTCACGCATCTCTCGCTGCTGGCCCGCGAAAAGCCCATCGGCATCACCAACATCCTCCTCGCCACCCTGCCGCGCGTGACGGACGCGCCCATCCCGCGATGAACCCGGCGAACGCCAACGCGTCCGTTGCGCCGGACAACAGCCTGCCCGCCGAACTGCATTACGACGGAGGCTGGTCCCGCAAAAAAATTCTTTTCCTGATCGGACTGGCCCTGATCATCCACGTCGCGCTCATCGTCGTGTTTGGCACCAAGAAACAAATCGTTCCGAAAGCCGTGGAGGTTCCCGTTCCCCGGTTGCAATTGGGAAACCGGGCGGATGAACTGCTGGAACTGGACAACCCCGCGCTGTTTGCCCTGCCCAATCCGCGCGATTTCGCCGCCGTCGTGTGGCAGAAAACTCCCGTGATCCCGCCACCTTCGTTTCGCTGGAAGGCTGCACCCGGCGAAATGGCTCAACCAATTCCGGAAAACCTCGGTGCCGCCTTCAACCAGTTCATGCAGACGAACCGGTTCGGCGATTTTCAGCTCGATTTCAAACCGCCGCCGCTGTTCGTCGAACTGTCTTCGCCGGTCAGCTCGGCGTTGCCGCAATATTCGCTGCTGCAGATCTCCGGCGCGCTCGCGCAACGCACCTTGATGTCCAAGCCCGCCCTGCCCTCGCTGGATTGGAACGATGTCATCGCACCCAGCAAGGTGCAGGTGCTCGTGGACCGCACCGGCACTGTGACCTCCGCCGTATTGCTGCCGGCAGACAACGCCATTGAGGCCGCCGGCCGTTCCTTGAAGGGCGATACCAACGCCGTGGCGCTGGCCCTCGGCTTGAAGTTCGCGCCCGCCACGCAACTGATGCTCGGCGAAATCACTTTTTACTGGCATACCACTCCGCTGTCTTCCACCAATGCGCCGGACCAACCTTGAAATCAGCCATGAAATCAAAAAATAAAAAGAAGATCCTCGTCATCGATGTCGGCGGCACGCACATCAAGTTCCACGCCCCCGGCACCGGGGCGGTCACCAAGATCATTTCCGGCCCGGCCCTTACCGCGGGCGGCATGGTCGCCGCCGTGAAAACGGCCACGGCAGGCTGGAAGTACGACGCCGTTTCCATCGGCTATCCCGGGCCGGTCAAGGACAACCGCCCGCAGCGTGAACCGCACAATCTCGGCGGCGGCTGGGTGAAGTTCGATTTCAAAAAAGCCTTCGGCCGCCCGGTGAAGGTCATCAACGATGCCGCCATGCAGGCGCTCGGCGGCCATACTGGCGGACGCATGCTGTTTCTCGGCCTCGGTACCGGCCTTGGCTCGGCGCTCGTCATGGACGAGACTGTTTTCCCGCTCGAACTCGCGCATCTGCCGTATCGCAAAAATCGCAGCTACGAGGAATTTCTCGGCACGCAGGCGCTCAAGCGTCTTGGGAAAAAGAAATGGCGGCATCATGTCGCCGCGGTCGTCAGGCTTTTGAAAAACGCGCTGCTGGTCGATTATGTGGTACTGGGCGGTGGCAATGCGCGGCTCATCGAGAAACTGCCGCCTGACACCATCCTCGGCAAAAATTCCAACGCCATGCTCGGCGGCGAGCGACTCTGGAAAAACGGGTGAGCATCCAGTTCCTCATGCTGGCCTATGTGGCGCTGGCGCTCGGCGCGCTGTGCACCGTGGGCATCCTTTCCGAGTTGCGCCGGCGCCGGTTCGGCCCCGCGCACCCGGAAGACCGCGTGTTCCGGTGCACCAAATGCAGTTTTGTTTATACGGATGACGCGGATGTGGACCGCTCGCGTTGCACGCAATGCGGCAAGTTGAACGAGCCGATCGTGTTTTAACGGGCCAGAAAAGCCCGCTCAATGCAGCGGATTGTCTTTTAAGCGGCGTTCGGCTTCCTGGTTGGAGACGTTTTCTTTCGCCCGCAGGACGGCCATGCCGACGACCGGCGGATACGCCTGATCGCTCTTCATGCGCGGCTCCACATATTCGATGATCTCGAACAACAGTTCGTTCGCGGCTTCGTAATCCATGTTGGCCAGCTTGGTGATGTAGCGCGTCGAACGGTCGATCAACTTCAGATTGCTCGGCACCACCCACACCATGTAATTGCCCAGCACGCGGCCGAGCCGCACCATGGTGCAGGTCGAGAGCGTGTTCATCACCAGCTTCACCATCGTGCGCGTCACGCCATCCAATAGAAAAATCGTCTCGGGCACCGGCACGAACACCGTGGTGCAGCCGGGGATGCGCTCTTCCAATTGATGCGCGACCTCCGCCGAGGCCTTGTGGCCGAAATAAATCTGGGCGACCTTGGATTTGCCGTTGGCGGCTTTTTCCAACTGCTTCCAATGCACCTCGGCATCTTCCTTGCGCGAGATCACCGCCACGGCGGCATCGCCCACGCCTTGCGAACGGTAGCGCAGACCGTTGATGCCAACCTTGAACCGCATCAGTTCGGTTGCGCTGATCTTGCTGATGGTGGACAAGGTGCGCTCCAGCTTGTCCGGCGTCACGAGGGCCGTCACTTCATCTTGGTCCCACTCCACGCAACGCGGCTTGCGTTTCAAAATGTTTTTCCACGCGCTGTCTGTCCAGTCGTTCGGCACGAAGAGATACGCCCAAGACTCGGTGGCGGTCGCATCGTCAAACTTGCGGAACGGCGGCGTGCAATACGTCGGCGAACGCTCCGTCGTGTCTGTCAGGACATCGATGCCAAAACGGTTCGCGTGATAATTATTATGGAATCCGCTGCGATAGACTTTTTCCTCGAGGGCGACCAGCTTGGCGAGTTGTTCCAGAAATTCTGGGGAACGCAGCGTCGCATAGCCTTCTTCCAATGACGCCAGAAATTGCACCGGCACATCCTTCGCGCTCGTGCCGATCAGATCGCGCGCAACGATTTCCAAAATCGTCAGCATCACGCAGATCTGGATGGACGTCGCCTGCATGCGTGTGGAACCCGTGATCGCCATCGGCCCCGTCGTCAGGTTGATCTTCTCGATGCGGTCGTCCTGGATGACTTCGCGGCTGCGCTGGACGTGCTCGCAAAGGATGTCATCCGGATTGTTATAGACGAAATAAACCTTGGCGCCGACTTCCACGCCTTCCCACGCCGTGCCGATGACGAATGACGTTTCGCCGCCTTCCGTGATCGCGAAGACTACGTCTTTCTTGGACACGTCGAGATCGGCGATCTGCTTTTTGCCGAACGCGGTAAAATCCTCGAAACCTTCCACGGATTTGATGAGCGCGTAGTCGCCGCCGGCCATCACGCTGAAGGTGCGGTTCTCGTAATCGTCATTCTTGTGCTGATGCCAAAAATCGCGCCAGACAGAATCCAACAGGATGCTCAGGCGGCCGGTCGAACCGCAGCCCGTGAAAAAAATCTTTCCACCCGCTTTCACGGCCGCGGTGACGGTGGCGGCGATCTTCTCCGCGCGGCCCGACGTGGCGAACTCGCGGTATTTGTTCAACACATCTTCGTCCACCTTGAAAAGCAGGTCGAGGGCGGCGGCGATGTCTTTGCGCGCGACGGCGCTCAAGTTGGCCGTGACGGGATGGGACTGTTCAGTCACCAACGCACCCAGCTTGAACTGGCCGGCAATTTTCAGAAATTCATCGGAACGTTCCTTAGACGTATCACTCATAAGCGGTCATTAAATGAAATTGCGGGGGCGGTGTCACGCGGATTGCAGAGCGGCGAAAACAGAGATGGAAAGGGTGGAGTCAAGCCGCGCATTCGCTCCCAACTTTCAACTTCCACCCCATATCGCCATCCTCTACGCTTTCACCGGTGCTCAAAAGGTAAATGAAACTGGCGTGCTCGCTATTGTCTCCGGCTTAAAGTGCATGGCAGAATCCGTTTGAATTGTGTTATCCTGTCATCCATGGAACTGAAGGATCAACCGCAGCCGGTGACACTCGCCCGCAAGCTTGGCGAGGTTCCGCATGTTTCCGGATTGCTACGCCGGATTGCGCGTGTCAGCGGAGCGGGCGAACATACGGCTGAATGGCTGTTAAAGGTTGCCGTTCAAAGGGGGGCAGATCATTACCAGCGGACTTTTGATCCGTCGCTGCCGCCGGATTCTCCGTTGGTTAGCAGTGAAGAGATTGGCATTGCCCTGTGTCTCGGCGAACTGCCGTATGGATTGGATCATCTTCGGGTGGCCGCCCAACTTTTGAGTTCACCGCACGTGGATGCCAATCAGCTCTGCCGGCTGGCCGTTCAGGAACGTTGCGAACCGGTCTTGCTGCACATTGCGCAAACCGCCGAACGCTTCGCGTCGAAATTAGAACCTTGGGCCATTCTCCGACGAGACCTGCCGCCACGACCTGTGCCCCGCACAGATGCGCTGCCCCACTGGACCCGGTTCGTCAGCCATACCGGCGTCACCGCCCATGGCGGTCCGCCGCAAAGTGATTGGCTATGCCGCCGTGAATAATCCGTTGCACATTTTGCAAACCTTGGACCGCCATTTGACCAAACCGGCGGAAATCACACTTTTTGGCCGCGCCGCCCTGGCACTTGGTTACGTCAACGCTCCCGCTGAATTTGCCGCCACCCGCGATGTTGATGCCATTTTGCCCCTTTCCTGGCTGGCGGCGGAAGACAACAACATGGATTTTTGGCTGGCCCAGCAACGCACGAACATCGAACTCCAAGCGGAGGGACTTTATCTGACGCATCTGTTTCGCGAACTGGAAGTCATTCTCACACCAGATTGGTTACAGGCGCGCGTTCGTATCTCTCTTCCATTTGAAAAGCTCGTCCTCTTTCGCCCTTCAACGCTTGACTTGATCCTCACGAAAATGGTGCGAGGCGACCAAAATGACCTCGAAGACATCCGCTTTCTTCTGCAACAAGCAGCACTGACCACGGATGCATTATGCAAAACTTTCGACCGCGCACGCATTCCCGATGTACCAGAGATACGTGGACTTTTTCTGGCTACCCAATCCAGAGTTCTGGCAATGATTGCAGAGCGTTGAAGCTATGACCCGCTGGCAAAAAATCGGTCTCGTAACTGCCATTGTTCTCGTGGTGATCGCCGCCGTCGTTACCCTGGGTTTTCGGGCGCGCGCGGGCATTCATCATATCATGTACCCGGTTGCGCCGCCGATGCCTGCCATCATCAGCGAATCGATGCCGGAGATTCTTGCCCGGCTTGAAGCGACCTTGAAAACCAACGCGCCGTCTGTGCTGGCCGGTTTACAACCCGGCCTTTCCGCCGACGCCATCACCAAGCTGGAACAACAGTATGCGGTTCTGATACCAGATGACATCAAAGCCATTTATGAATGGCATGATGGTTCTGCCAGTTATTCCAATCGCTTGAGCGACGATTTCATCCCTATCCACCGCTTTCCGTCACTGGAGGAAACCTTGGAAAATAAAGCAATGGAATGGTCCGGACCAACGGGCGCGCAAAAGGCCATGGGCGACGTCATCATCGGCTACCGCAAATCTTGGATCTGCCTGTTTGATGATGGCGCGGGTGACGGTTATTGGTTTGATCCTAAACGAAAGGCTTCCGAGGGCGCGGTGTTTTACAATCTTACCGAAGATGGTCAATTTGTCTTTTTTCCGTCTGCTAAAAATTTGATGGCCGGCGTAGCCAGATGCTATGAGACGGGCGCCTTCCACATGAAATCTGGAACCGCTTCGCCTGAGTTGGAAGAGGACTTTGCCCTGGCTCACAAGCTATGGGAAGAATTCGGGGCGAGCAATTTATCGCAACTGCAATGAACTGAACGCTGAATAGTCCTTCCACACGATAAAGCCGGTTTGGCTTCGTTTTTGCACAAGCTTATTGAAGGTGGTCTATCTGGCCACGGTCAACTCACCAGCTTCCGCTGGACGCACCATTTTTTGCAAACAATGGCATACATGTCTTTGCCACTGACGGTGGTGTAAATATTGCCAAGCCGGGTAACAATCTCTTCTGGGGTCAGGCCGGGTAACATTGCCGGGGCGAGTTGCTCACCCATCAGTCTTATGAAACTCGCGCCGATCTGCGGTTGGTCAGGGTTAAAGATCATCAAGGCGGGGACTTCATCGGTATCCAGACTGCCATCAGGGCGGCGGGTCAATGCGTTTTGCGGGCTGCGGGCGGCAAGATGCAATTGCAGATAGACGGGTACCAAGCGCGACACGCCCATTTCATCCCAGAACTGCCCGTAAGCATCGGCCCCGGAGGCGGGTAACGGCGGTGGAGACGATGGCAACGGCGGAGGCGAGGCCGAGGTGGCGGGCGGCGATGATTTTTTGAAAAGGCCGAACATACAAGCTGCTTGATTAATTATCAGTATTAGCGAGGCCAAGTGCCAACCCCTTATAATGGCCAAACTTGGCGAAGAACCCAAACAAGACCAAGGCTTCGTCGTGAGAAATGTTAAAGATGACGTCGTTGCTCATAACCGAATTTCTTTCAGCATGAATCCTTCCAATCCAGACGCAAGCCAGTAAATGCCACCGAAGTTATGGCACTCGACAACTATGCGACCGATGGGGTCTCGATTTTTTATGACGGAATCTGATCGCTTTAATGAAATTGTCATATTGCCTCCCCGCCGATAGCTTGTGCGTGTGCTTTCTACGCAGCAGATGTCCGCGCTGAACGCGGCGAATTGCGAGGTGGCGTTCGATAACCGGACGCGCCAGCTTTACGCCACGGACGCCTCGCCCTACCAGATCGTGCCGGGCGCGGTGGCTTTTCCCAAGAACACCAAGCAGGCGGCAGCGGTCATCCAGGCAGCGTTGGTGGGCGGATTGCCGGTGACGCCGCGCGGCGCGGGCACGGGCCTGAGCGGCGGCGCGATCGGCGACGGCCTGATAGTGGATTTCGCCCGGCACAACCAGCAGATCTGGGATTTCAACAAAGAGCGCGGCACGGTGCGCGTGGGTGCAGGCGTGGTGCTAGATCAGTTGAACAAATTTTTGAACGCGGAGGGTTATTGCTTCGGCCCCGATGTGGCCACCAGTTCGCGCGCGACGCTCGGCGGCATGATCGCCAACGATTCTTCC
The DNA here is from genome assembly GCA_035943555.1 of Verrucomicrobiia bacterium. Classification (GTDB taxonomy): domain Bacteria; phylum Verrucomicrobiota; class Verrucomicrobiia; order Limisphaerales; family UBA11358; genus UBA11358. Next base: position 4,549 of record DASZCA010000226.1, on the reverse strand, counting down.
GGCGCACACACGCCGGTGTACGGGACGACCGGCCATCATGTGAACGAGATCGAGATCGTGATGGCGGATGGCAAAGTCACGCGCGTGGGCAAACACCTGGAAACGCTGCATCATCAGCGGCAGGTGCTGGATGATCTGCTGGCGTTCAATTCGTTGCCGATCCATGAACGTTTTCCGGACGGCCTGCTAAAGCGTTGGGCAGGCTACGGTCTCGCACGCGCGATGGAACAGCCGGGCAGTCTGGTGCCGATCATCTGCGGCAGCGAAGGCACGCTGGTGGGAATCTTTTCGGCCGAGGTCAAGATTTCGCCATTGCCGACGGAGCGCGGCGTGGGGCTGATCTTTTTCGCGTCGGTTGCCGAGGCGATGCAGGCAACGGAGGCATTGCTGGATCTGAAACCGGCGGCCATCGAGCACGTGGACCGTCCGCTTTTCGACCAGACACGCGGCCAGCGTGATTTTCAAGCGGTGCGCGCCTTGCTCGATCTCGACGCGCAACCGTGCGCGGCGATCCTGATCGTGGAATTTTTCGAGCATGCCAAGGACAAGCTGGCCCAAATGCAAAAACGGAAGCTCGGTTTACGCCAGTTGATCCTCAAAGACGCCCGCGAACAAGGGCTGGTCTGGGCGATGCGCAAGGCTGGCCTCTCGCTGCTGACCAGTTGCAAGGGCGATGCGAAGCCCGCGTGCTTCATCGAGGACGCAGCGGTACGCCCGCAAGATCTGCCAGCGTATGTCAATGGCCTGGAAAAAATGTTCGCACGCGTGGGTGTGACGGGTTCGTTCTACGGCCACGCGGCGGCGGGTTTGTTGCATGTGCGACCGGTGCTCGATCTGCATGACGTGGGCGACCTCGCCAAATACCGGCAGATCGCGGATGAAACGGCGGCGCTGGTGGCGCAGTTCAAGGGCTCGCTCGCGGCGGAGCATGGCGTGGGCATCGCGCGCACGGAATTTTTGAAGGACCAGGTCGGGCCGGAACTCTACCGCGTGATGCGGGAGATCAAGGCGTCGTTTGACCCGAACAATCTTTTCAATCCGGGCAAGATCATCGGCGATGGACGCTACAAGATCGATTCGCACCTGCGCATGGGTGCGGACAAACGTATTATCCCGCCCTTTGAACCGCATCTTGCCTTCGCGGCGCGGGATGAATCATTCGTCGCGAATCTTGAGCAATGCAACGGCTGCGGCGGTTGCCGCAAAGAGCCGCCGACCATGTGCCCGACGTACGTCGCGACTGGCGAGGAAGGCATGTCCACACGCGGGCGCGCGAATCTCATCCGTGCAGCTTTAGAACATCGCGGCACCGGCGCCGACCCGTTGAAATCGGAAGAACTGGATTACGCGCTCTCCAATTGCCTCAGTTGCCGCGCGTGCACGAACGAATGTCCGTCCAACGTGAACATGGCGTTGCTGAAGGCGGAGCTGCTTCACGCCAAGACCAAGCGGCACGGCCTGACGCTGCAACAGCGCATGATCAGCTCCGTAGATCTCCTCGGACGCATGGGGACAAAATTCCCGGCGCTGACGAATTTCTTTTTTCGCTCCCGCTCCATCCGCCACATCATCGGTAAAATTTCCGGTTTCGCAGGCGAGCGTCCCCTGCCTGAATACGCAAGCGAACGCTTTGACCGCTGGTTCGCCAAACGCGAACATGACACGCACGGCCAGCGCGGACGCGTGGTGTTGTGGGACGACACGTTTACCCGCTATCACGAGCCGAACATCGGCATCGCCGCCGTGGCGGTTTTGGAGGCGGCGGGCTATTACGTCACCCTGCCCCAGCAACGGAAGTGTTGTGGCCGCCCCGCGTTCAGCACCGGCAACCTCGACGAGGCGGAAAAACTCGGCGCGCACAATCTCGCGCTCCTCTCAAACGATGATGCGCCGATCATTTTTCTCGAGCCGTCCTGTTATTCGATGTTCGCGGAGGACTATCGTGAATTGAAACTGCCGGGCGCGGAAGAGGTTGCCGCACGTTGCATCCTGTTCGAGGACTTCGTGGAAAGCCTGTTGCGTGCAGAGCCGGAAGCGTTGCGGTTCGATCACGAACACGGGCGCGTGGCCATCCATTCCCATTGCCATGCCAAGGCGTTGACGAACACCAAGAACGCGGCGCAACTCGCCGCCCGCCTGCCCAACCGCACGGTGTCAGTGCTGGAATCTGGCTGCTGCGGCATGGCCGGCGCGTTCGGCATGCAAGCGTCCAAATACGAACTTTCGCTGAAGATCGCCGAGCCGTTGGTGGAACAGATCAAACATCAACCTTACGGGACCACGGTGGTGCTATCGGGCACGAGCTGCCGCCATCAAGTTGCGCACCTCGCCCCCGCGCGCATCAAGCACATGGCCGAAGTTTTGGCAGAGGCGCTGATTTGATGTGGCACGGACGGACGTCTAAACCTCATCCGGCGACAGGCCGACAGCGACAATACTGCACGCTTGGATCACATTCAGCCCGAGCCGTTCGGCTTCCAACAAAACCTCGTCCGCTTCGGTTCCCGGATTCAGCCAGAGTTCGTCACACCCGCGCGCCGCGATGGCCGGCAGCACCTTGAGCAATACGGGCGGTGGCAGATAGACGCTGATGAGGTTCGGGCGCACCGGCACATCGGCGATGCTCTTGAATGCGGGCAGGCCTTCAATGTCAGTTTCCTTGGGGTTCACCGGATAGACGGTAAAGCCTTGCCGCACGAAAGCGCGCACGGCCTTGTTGCCGAACTTGCCGCGATCCGCCGAGGCGCCGATGATGGCTACGGTTTTCATAAATCAAACTTTACCGCACAGATCGCGCAACGCCGGTGCGAGTTCTGCAAACCGGAACTTCAAACCGGTTTCGCGAAACCGCCTGGGCTCACACCGCTGGCTGATCAACGCCAACGACGGCTCGCTGCCCATCAACCGCGCGCCCAGCTTCACGGCAAACACCGGCGCGGGCGGGCTCCAAGGACGGTGCAGCGCTCCGCGCAGTTCATGCATGAACTCCGCATTGGTCACCGCGTTTGGGCCGACGGCGTTAAATATTCCTGTTGCCTTCTCATCCTCAACGGCGGTGACGAACATCCGCACCAGGTCCGCGAGGTGAATCCAACTGATATACTGCTGGCCATTGCCGACCGCCCCGCCAAGAAACAGCTTGGTCAGCTTGGATAGCACCGGCAGCGCCCCGCCATCACGGCCCAGAACAAAACCGATCCGTAATATCACTTTGCGCGTCTTGGGCAGCTTCGCAACGTCAAACGCTGCTTCCCAGTCGCGGCACACTTGCGCCAGCGCATCGTTTCCGTTCGGCGCTGACTCGTCGCATTGTTTGTCGCGGGTATCGCCGTAAAATCCGACCGCGCTCGTCTGCACCCAGACGCGTGAAGGCGTCTTCACGAATCCCAGCGCGGCGGCGAGCGTTTTTACGGAATTGATCCGCGAACTGGCGATTGCGCGCAAATTCTCCGGCGTATGCGGGCAATTGATGTTCTTGCCTGTAAGGTTGATCACCGCCTCCGCCTCATCCAAGCATTGGATCCACTCGCCCACATGTTCGCCGTCCCAAGCGAGTTCACGAACACCATCTGTTCGCGTGCGTGGCGAACGGGTCAGCACGACCACCTCATAGCCGCGCACACAAAATTCTGCCGCCAGCGCGGTGCCGATAAAACCGCTGCCACCGGCGAGCACGATGCGTTTTTTGTTCGAGTGAGGGGTCATTTTTGCAAAGCCAGTTGCGGCACGTTCGATTCCGAAAGCGGGTTGATCGTGAAATCATCCTTTTCCAACTGGCCCAGCCAATTCGCGATCAGTGCTTGCACCCCCACCAGGTCCAACTTTTCATTCACGGGCGGGTATTTTTCCAAATTTGTCCGCGCCAATTTGAACAAGGCGGCCGAGGGGCGCAGCCGTTTCTTTTGCAGATGCACAAATGCGCCCGCCAATTGGATGAGGCCTTTGTAATAATTACCGTTCACACCATGGCGATCCGGCAGCCACAGGTCTTCCAAGATATCATGCGCCTCGTAGAACTTTTGTTCATTGAACAGGGCGAAATAGCCCGCATAGCGCGGATCTACCCCGTCGCCGGAGTATTTTTTGGCTAGTTCGGCGATACGTTCGTGTTTGCTCACGCGCACAGTCTAATTATGTGACAGAAAATCTAAAGCAAAGTCTCCAACCGACGATGTATAACATGGGACCGGGGAAAAACCCCGGAATGAGGTAAAAATTGGTTGGTCAGTTCGGTCTGCTTCTGCGAACGAAAACGGTGCGGCTGGTTACCGCGCCGTTTTCGATTTTTTACGGCCTCACTTTTTGGGCCGTTTGAAGACGTATTGATAGATGAAGTTCGTTCCGGTGGCATCCTTGGGCCGGCAGGTATAGCTCACCAGTTCCCAACCGTCCTTGCCATAGCCGTCCAGCACTGACTTGCCCTTGGGATTATCGGTCGTCCGCGTGCGATATTCCCATTTATCCGCGCTGGTGACGCAACCGGCCAGCAACGCAAGCACGATCAAAACGACCGCCGACTGCTTAAATGATATTTTCATGGAATATTGTT
>DASZCA010000225.1:0-4988 GCA_035943555.1 Verrucomicrobiia bacterium | reverse complement strand
ACAACGTGAACGGCGCGGGTCTCGAACTGAAAAACACTACGTCGGGAACGACCACGTTGGGCGCGATCAACTTCAATAACGCGGCCGGAACGTATCCCGGCCAAATCGCCTACAGCAGCAGTGATGCGATGGCTTTCCGCGTTGCCGGGGCCAATTTGATGACTTTGAACAGCGCCGGTGTCACCGTCAACGGCACCACTACCACCAAGGTCCTGACCATCACCGGTGGCGCGGATGTGGCGGAACCTTTTAACGTCAGCACCGGTAATGGTGAGATTTCTCCGGGCGCGGTGGTGGTCATTGATGCCCAAAATCCCGGCAAATTGAAACTGAGCGACCGGCCGTACGACACGCGGGTTGCCGGTGTCATCAGCGGGGCCAACGGCATCAGTCCCGGCATCCAGATGCACCAGCAAGGCATGATCGAAGGTGGCAAGAACGTCGCTCTTACCGGTCGCGTGTATGTTCAAGCCGATACTTCGAATGGAACCATTGAACCCGGCGACCTGCTGACCACTTCCGGTATCCCCGGCCATGCCATGAAAGTCAGCGACCACGCCAAAGCCGCGGGCGCCATTCTCGGCAAGGCCATGACCGCGTTGACAGAAGGCAAAGGCATGGTTCTGGTGCTCGTCACCCTGCAATAAGAAAGGCTTTGGTCTATGAAACAAAAAGCCTTTCACCTGGTAATTTACCTGCTTTTGGCCGGTCTGTTTGCCCTGCCGTCATTTGGCGCGTTGCCCCGTGTGCTCACGGGCCATGTGCCCAAAGAAATCAGGCAGCAAAACCTGCAGCCGCAGCGTCGTCTTTTAGGTTCCGACCGCCTGACGCTTGTCCTCGGCCTTCCCTTGCACGATCAGGAGGCGCTGACCAACTTGTTGAATCAGATGTATGATCCGGCCGGCACCAATTTCCACAATTATTTGACGCCGGAACAATTCACCGCCCGTTTTGGCCCCACCCCGCAGGAATACCAAAAGGTCATTGATTTTGCCAATGGCTGCGGGTTCGAAATTAAAAGCACTTCGGCTGATCGCGTCCTGCTGGAAGTGGCCGCTCCGGTTTCAAATATCGAAAGCGCTTTTCATGTAAACCTGCATGCGTATCAGCACCCGGTCGAAGCTCGGCAGTTTATCGCCCCGGATGTGGAACCTGCCGTGGATGCCGGCGTGCCAATTGTTCATATCAGCGGACTGAACACTTTTTTCAAACCGCATCCGGCCGGGCTGAGAAAGTCGGGCTTTTCGAACGGAGTTAATTGGGGGGGGACCGCTCCTGACGGATCCGCTTTTATCGGCAGTGACTTTCGAAAAGCCTATGCCTCGGGCGTCACCCAGACCGGTGCCGGACAGTCGGTCGGTTTGGTGGAATTTGAGGGTTACTTCACCAGTGATATGACCGCGTATGAAACCAACGCGGGAATCTCTCAAAGTTTCCCTCTGCAAAACGTGGTGCTTCCTGGTTTTACTTTCTCTCCTACGGACACCAACGGGATCGGGGAATGTTCGTTGGACATTGAAATGGTCATGGCCATGGCTCCGGGACTGTCAAAACTATATGTGTTTGAAGCGGGTGGCAGCGATCAAGTTTTGATGAGCATGGTCGCCAGCAATACCATCAAGCAATTCAGCACCTCTTGGGGGATGACCGACGATCCCATGACCGAGGGATACCTGATGCAGATGGCTTTACAAGGCCAGTCTTTCTTTGGGGCGTCCGGAGATGGGGATGCGTATGTGGGGGCGAATGCGCAAAACAACTGGCCCTGTGCCTATCCGTATATCACCAGCGTCGGTGGTACGACCTTGACGATGGCCGCTGGTTCTTATGTGTCTGAGACCGTCTGGAACTCACGTTACCAGCCTCCTGATCCTTGGTTTGGCAACGGCCAGACCACGAATGATCCTTATTGGGGCAGTTGCGGCGGTGTCAGCACCGTTTATTCCATCCCCTCCTGGCAGGTAAATGCCAATCCGGCCGGTGCCGGCGGATCCTCGACTATGCGCAATCTTCCGGATATTGCCATGACCGGCAATCAAGTGTGGGTGAACTTTTCCCATGAGACCGGTGATTTTGAGGGTACCAGTTGCGCTGCGCCGCTGTGGGCCGGTTTCTGCGCGCTCGCCAATCAAGCGGCGGTCAGCCAAGGATTGACGCCGCTTGGCTTTTTAAATCCGGCGCTTTATTCCATCGCCCAAACTGCCAGGTATACCAACTGTTTCCATGACATCACCACGGGGGACAATACTTGGCCCGGTAGCCCCAACCTGTACTATGCCCAGCCGGGCTATGACCTTTGCACCGGCTTGGGAACGCCAAACGGTATAAACCTCATCAACGCTCTCATGCCCTTCAGCGGAGCCGTCTGGGTTGACTTCAACTATTCCGGTACGCCCAATAACGGCACCTACAACTTCCCGTTTAAGACCTTGGCCCAAGGCACCAATGCCGTTGTCAGCGGTGGAAACATCTGGATTCGCTCAGCCGGTTCGAGTTCGGAAAAAATGACCATTACAAAACCGCTCTCTATCCGGGCCTACAACGGAGCCGCTACCATCGGTCATTGAACCTGTTGCTTGAAGTTTCTTTGGAGTTTGGATGTTGGACGCTTGGAGCTTGGCCCCATCTGCGTCAGGCCGTCGCCAACTCCGGCCGTCCTTCCCAAACCACTTTCCCACCCACCACCGTCGCCACCGCCTTGCCCTTGAGCTTCCACCCCAAAAACGGATTGTTCTTCGATTTGCTCGCCGAATCTTCGCGGTTATAGATCCATTCCGCATCCGGATCGAACACCGTCACATCCGCATCCGCGCCGACGCTCAGCGTCCCTTTATTTAGGTTAAGCAACCGCGCCGGGTTCACCGTGAATTTCGCGATCATGTCCGCGAGTGAAAGCCGTTTCGTATGCACCAACTGCATCAGCGAGAGCGCCAGTTCCGTTTCCAGACCGGTGATGCCGAAAGGCGCGTTGCTGAACTCCACTTCCTTTTCGTAATCGCAATGCGGTGCGTGATCGCTGCACAAAATCTCGATCGTGCCATCCGCCAGTCCCGCGATGATCGCCTCGCGATCCTTCGCGGTGCGCAACGGCGGGTTCATCTTGAAATTCGTATCGTAGCTCGGCCAGGCGGGCAGGGGAGTGGCTTGCGTCGGCGCGAGCACCTTGCCGTCCTCCGCCCAGAATTTTTCACTGCCCGCAATCGTGGCATCCGTGAGCGTGAAGTGATGCGGACACGCCTCGCCCGAGATCGAAACTCCGCGTTTCTTCGCTTCGCGGATCAATGCCACGCTGCCTGCCGCGCTCAGGTGCTGGCAATGGATCTTCGCCCCCGTCAGCTCCGCGAGCAAAATATTCCGCGCCACGATCATCTCCTCGCCGGCGGACGGCCAGCTGCGCAAACCGAGCGCGAGACTCCAATAACCTTCATTCATCACACCATCGCTCACGAGCGCGTAATCTTGGCAATGATCAAAAATCGGCAAGCCGAACATCTTGGCGTACTCGCACGCGCGCCGCATGAGTTCGTTGTTTTGGATGCAATGGCCGTCGTCCGTGATCGCGATGACCCCCGCCTTTTTCAACCCGCCGATCGGCGCCAGTTCCTCGCCCTCGATGCCCTTGGTGATCGCACCCGTCACGAAGACATTCACGATTCCCTGTTCGCGTGCGCGTTCATGGATAAGCGCCACCGTCCCCGCGCTATCAATGGCTGGCGACGTGTTCGGCATGCAGACGACCGAAGTGAATCCGCCGCGCGCCGCTGCCGCCGTGCCCGTCGCGATATTTTCCTTCGCCGTCTGTCCTGGTTCGCGAAAGTGGACATGCAGATCAATCAATCCGGGAGAAACCACCTTGCCTGCCGCATCAAATGTCTCCACGCCGGCCGGCGCGGAGAGGTTTTTGCCGATGGCCGAAATCTTGCCATCAACGATCAACACGTCGGCAATGGAATCAAATTTGTTGGCGGGATCAACCACACGACCGCCGGTGAGAAGCAGCGAATTCATCGCGTCGAGTTTAGCCGTGCCGGGCGAACGACGCAAGGGCGTCAATGATGGGCGATTTGGTAGGGATGGCGCGCTGCGCCGTCCCCGTCGCCGAGCGAAGCGTCAGGCGACGGAATCGGTCGAATCTAGACCACGCCACGCCACAATCATTCCGCCCTCAGCTTCGCTTTTCGGGCGGGGACATCGCAGCGCGATGTCCCTACCGGTCCCAAATAAAGCCCCGCTCAATGATAAATAAACGCGTAGTTAACCCGGTCCGCATCACTGATCGCCCACAAATTGATCGGGTCAAACGCGCTGCCAAATTTGTTATAACGCACGCTGCCATCCGCATACGTATTATTGGAGCCACCCGTTCCCGTGCCCGGCCCTCGACCGGAATGACGGTCCTGCGCCACTGCGCCCGTGGTGTCGTCTCCCGTGCCATCCAGCATGCCTGACAACATATCCATGTAAAAATCCCCCCGGTCGGAGGCTTTTTCACCCAGCGCAATCGTATCGCTCGGCAGGAGAATATCCGTCTCCTTGAGGCCCATCTGATATTGCCCCGTGATATACTGGGCGCTGTAATCGGCCGCCCCTAATTTCTTGTAAAAATAATCATTCCAGCCATTCATGAAATAGCTGCGCGGCGCCGCGCCGGCGTTGGTTACTCCGACGGTGGCAGGCGAATTGGTCGTCTCGCTCAGGCAGACAAGCACTTTCAAGCTCCTGCCATAATTATCATAGAACGCATCCGGCCAGTCCGTCGCGGCATTGCGCGGCGGCATCACGCCATGGTTATCGTCCACATACATCTGCATGGAGAGCCCGAGCTGGCGCAGATTGTTTGTGCAGGCGATCCGTTTGCCCGATTCCTTCGCGTTGCCGAGCGCGGGCAGCAACATCGCCGCGAGAATTGCGATGATGGCGATGACCACGAGCAATTCAATCAAAGTGAACGCGCGCCGACGGATGACATTGTTCCTTGAAAACATTAC
>DASZCA010000224.1:0-6110 GCA_035943555.1 Verrucomicrobiia bacterium | reverse complement strand
TTGCAAAAAAGATCAGGGCCGACACGGGTGCCTGAATGCGGATACGGTGGTTGCAGGCCACGCGCTGCGGCTGGTCCCTGTCTCCCCAACACAGCCGCCGCCCATTGATACGCCGGGTTTTAGAAAGGTTTCTACAAAGCACGTTGGATGTTGAATGTTTCGTTTTTTTAATCGGGACACTACTTTCGGATTGGGATGCTTGGCGCCTCTTCTTGCAGAAATTTTCCCTAGGGTTTCGCCCTACAAAACAATGAGACACAGTCGGACAGCCACTTTTGGCACACTGGCGGCAGGGTTGCTCATCTAGCCGACATCACGGTTGCGACCGGCAATGATGTGGGCAAAGTCGTATTTATTATAACCCGCCGGTTGCGCGCCTACGCCGTACACAAAACGCAAAAGCATATGAAAACGAGCAAAAACCTCCGTTCGGCGGGCTTCACCCTGGTGGAAATCATGATCGTCGTGGCCATCATCGGCCTGCTGGCGGCGATCGCGATCCCGAACTTTGTGAAGGCGCGCGCCACCTCACAGGCCAATGCCTGCATCAACAATCTCCGCCAGATCGACTCGGCGGCCAACCAGTTCGCGCTGGAAAAGGGACAGACTTCCGGCTCGGCGATCACATTGACCACGGATCTCACGCCTTACCTCAAGCTGAACTCCGCAGGCTTGATCCCGCCGTGCCCGGCTGGCGGCACCTACAGTTGCGATACGGTTGGCGTGAAGGCGACCTGCTCGCTCAGCACCACGGTTGAGCCGCCTCATGTTTCTCCCTGAGATATTGGGACACAGGACAAAGACACTGTTCATTTCCAAGACACTGCGATGTGAAAACGTCGCAGTGTTTTTTTGGCGAAAAGGGGTGCACCGCATGGGGTTCGCGCGCGAACGGTGGAAAGAACCTTAAACAAATGAGAGCTCTGAGCGTAAATTTTTTAGGTCTCACTCACCCTTGGGGCTTTATCATTACCCACAACTTCCGCAAAATTTCTTTACCAAGCGGGCGGTACGAGTCCCGTCAAAGAGTTGCCTAAAAACAAACGTGTCGTTTGGTCGTAAGGATAATCTCGTAGCATTGGACGTTGAAGCGGCGTAAACGCCGCGCCCCGGCGGACGGGGATGATTCTGCGGGCGGAATCGCGTTCGTTTTCATCCCTCCGTGCAGGTCGGGTCAAAACGCCAGTCATGCACGCCACATTGCGGGGAATTAAACCCTCGAATGTGGGTAATGATAAGCGTCAAGAGAGAGCGAGAATCGGTCAGCGCCAATGTCCGCGGGAGTTGTGCCAGCCATGTTCATCATGCCAACTGGCGCCCACGACCCAGACGGCGTGCGGATGCGGCGGATAGCCCCAATGTCCGCCGACCCAGTACCAGTCGCCATTCCAGACCCATTCGCCACCGACCCACACATAGTCCGGGCCAGGGGTGGCCACGGTGACTGTTTCCACCGGGGCGGGCGGGGGCGGTTGCTGGATGTAAATGGTGGTGCCGCTGGAAGTCTCAGATGTCGCACCGACCGTGTTGGGCGTGCTGATCATGTAGTTAACAACCTTGTCGGTCACACCAGAATCGCGCAGGTCAATGATGTCGGTGGAAGTGAGATGAAAGACGGTGTGCGAATTTTTGATCTGGTTGAGCATCACGTCCTCGCTGATGCCAGCGCGGGCGAGTTCTTTGACGTCGGCCAAGCTCAGCGGGGTGCCTTGCACGGCGCGTTCGTAGGTTTGGGGCGCTTGTGCTTTGAGGCGGGCTTCCTGTTCACGATCCGCCGAGTTGCCGATCAAGCCGCCGGCCAGCGCACCGGCCGCCGCGCCGATCAAGGCCCCGGCACCGCCATTGCGTGGGCCACCGGCGATTGCGCCGATAAAGGCGCCGACACCCGTGCCAACGAGCGCGCCCGTACCGGTGTTATTTTGGGAGCCATCGGGGTTGACGCAACCGCTCAAAAAGACCGCCATACCCGCCACCAACAAGATCAATACGTGCTTTTTCATGTTAAAATGCCAATATCTGACACTATATCAGACAATCCATAGACTGAGCGGCTCAAAAAAAGTTTCACATAAACAGCCCCCAGCCATAAACCAGAAGCTGCGCTTAACCAGATGATTTGCGCAGAATCATTTGCTTTGCGGGGCAACTCGGTTTTCAATGAACGGGTGATTGCAAAACGTGTCATTCCGTGTCTGGACGTCCATGACGGCCAAGTCACGCGCGGCGTCCAGTTCGGGGTCGCGGAAAAGGGCGGCCTGCGGAACGTAGGCGACCCGGTGGAACTCGCCCTGCGCTATAACGAACAGGGCGCGGATGAGATGGTGTTTTTCGACATCACGGCGACGGCGCATGGGCGCGGGACGATGGTGGATGTCATCGAGCGCGCGGCGGACCAATGTTTCATGCCGCTGACGGTGGGCGGCGGCATCAAGTCGGTGGAGGACATGTTCACGATGTTGCGCGCGGGGGCGGACAAGATCAGCATCAACTCCAGCGCGATCGCCAATCCGGACCTGATCCGGCAGGGCGCGGAAAAATTTGGCAGCCAGTGCATCGTGGTGTCCATCGACGCCAAAAAAACGGCGCCTGACAAGTGGTCTGTGTTCGCCGCAGGTGGTCGCAAGGAAACCGGTCTGGATGCGGTCGAGTGGGCGAAGAAAGCCGTGGCGTTGGGCGCGGGCGAGATCGTACTGAACTCGATCGATGCGGACGGCACGAAGAAAGGATTTGACCTGGTCATCACGCGGCGCGTCAGCGAATCCGTGGGTGTGCCGGTGGTCGCCAGCGGCGGCGCGGGCAGCTTGGAACACATGGCGGATGTGTTGCTGGAAGGCCGGGCGGACGCGGTGCTGGCGGCGAGCATCTTTCACTTTGGAACTTTCACCGTGGGCGATGTGAAAAAGTTTTTAAAGGGGAAGGATATTGCGGTGAGATTGTAACCGCCCCTCTTGGCGTCAAGGTCGCGTTTATTTTTTCACCGCGGCGCGCAAGCTTTCGGGCACGGGCAGGCCGCCGGCTTCATATTCCTTCACGAGACAATGCGGGCAGAGGCCGTGGGAGAAAGTCGCGGCGGTGTGGCGGGCAATGTAGGTTTCAATTTGGCTCCAATAGCCGTGGTCATCGCGGACTTTTTTGCAACTGGCGCAAATGGGCAACATGCCGCTGAGGGTTTTCACCTCGGCCAGCGCGGCTTGCAGGTCGGTGATGAGTTTTTCGCGCTCGGCTTCACGTTCCTTGCGTTCGGTGATGATCTCGACGAAGAAGATGACACCACCGATCTCGCCGGTGGGCTTGCGCCAAGGGCGGAGTTCCCATTTCAGCCAGTCAAAACTGCCGTCCGAGCGGATGCGGCCCTGGTCCTCGTCCGATTTTTCCACGGCCCCGGCGAGGGCGCGGCGGTGGCCTTCTTTCCAACGTTCCGGGAGGTCGGGAAAGAGTTCGTAGTGCGAACGGCCGATGATCTCCTTGCCTTCGTGATGATAGTCTTTGACCCAGCGGTCGCTGACGACGAGATAGCGCATGTCCGTATCCAGCACGGCGATGGCGGCAGGCGTATGGCGGATGAAGAGGCGGAGCATTTCCTCCTTCGTGGCGAGGACGAGTTCCGTTTGTTTGCGCTCGATGGCGTAGCGGAGGGTGCGGGCGAGGAGAAAACCGGTGAGCTCGCTCTTTGGCAAAAAATCTTGTGCGCCCATCTTGATGGCGGCGAGGGCGGTTCCCATGTCCTCCTGTCCGGTCAGGACAACGATGGGCATGCCGGGGGATTTATTTTGGAGTTCCGTAAACGCGGGCAGACCCTGGCTGTCGGGCAGTCCCAAATCTGTCAGCACCACGTCAAAAGGTTGCTGGTCCAATAACGCGAGCCCTTCGGTGAGCCGGGTGGCGTGCGTGAGCGTGCAATCAAAAGATTTCTCCCGGAGCAGTCTGGCGCGGGTGAGCAGCGCGTCATCCGGATTGTCCTCGATCAGCAGGATGCGGATGGGGGGCATACAAAGTGGAAGTTGTGACGCACGGGAGTAAGATTCGCCCAACAACCACTTTTTGCAAAATAAAAACAGTGTTTCGAGCTAAGCGTCAGCCAAATCATTCCACGCTGATGATTTTGGCCGGGCGCAGTTCGTTGCCGAGTTTCAATTTCAGTTCAGTGCCGGCCAGCTGGCCTACAAGCTGTTCGCCGAGCGGGGATTGCGGGGTGATGACGAGGACTTCCTGTTTGTCATGGATGATCTCGGTGCCGCCGGCGCGGGGGCCGATGTAATAGAGGGACGTTTCACCTAGTTGCTCGACGGCTACGAGGGCACCGGCGGCGATGGTGTCGCCGGGGCCAAATTTTTTCACGCCGAGCTTTTCGAATTCCACGATGGCGGCTTCAAGATCGGCGAGCTGCTTGGACTGGCCGCGAGCGAGATAGGAGGCTTCGAGGCCGCGGGTATCGTATTTATTCTCGGCCTTGTTGGATTCGTGGGTGGCCTCCGCACGGGAGAATTGCGCGGCGCGGACGTAGACTTCCAGTTCGCCGACGAGCTTGGCGATGATCTTCTTCAATATGACGCGCTTATTCATGCAGCGGATAAAAACGATGGCGCCCAGACTAGTGGCAAGCGGGCCGGAAAGGGAGGCGAAAAATTGATGGGGGGACCGTTGTGCGCCATTTGAATGCTTCAGTTGGCAGGCGGCGGCGCGCGCGGAGCGACGCGCCCTACCTGCGTCGGTTTCAATAAGACGCAATCAGGGATGATCAAAATGGACTTCAAAAATCTTTTTAAAAAAAGCGCTTGCCAAATTCTATTCTGTGACTATTATAGTAACAGTTATGGCGGTTAACACACAGTTCTCGATCGCGGTCCACCTGCTGGCAGCCTTGGGTTGCCGGGAGGGGCAGGATACGACGTCGGGATATCTGGCGCAGAGCGTGAACACAAGCCCGAGTTTTGTGCGGCGGACGCTGGCGAAGCTTTCGAAAGCCGGTCTGGTGGAAACGACGATGGGCAAGTCGGGCGCATGCCGGCTGGCGCGGAAGCCGGGGCAAGTTTCGCTGCTAGATGTGTACCAGGCGGTGGATGCGCCGAAGGCATTCGCGATCCATACCTATGCACCGCAAAAGCCGTGCGTCGTGAGCTGCAACATCAAACTGGCCTTGGAAAATGCACTGAATAAAACCCAGAACGCGATGGAAGCCAGCCTGGCAAAAATCACCTTGGCAGACATAGTGCATGACCTGAAAAAATAAAAAATTTTGACATTAATTGTTACTGCAAATGTTACAATAAAGTCACAAATACAAACAGCCAACAACAAAAACAAACCAAAGAAAACCATAGTTATGAGCAACAACAACAAACTCGCAGGCAAGGTGGCGGTCGTCACGGGAGCATCCAAAGGCATCGGCGCATCCATCGCCAAACATCTGGCGGCGGAAGGCGCGTCGGTGGTGGTCAATTACGCATCCAGCAAATCGGGTGCGGACAAAGTGGTGGCGGAAATCACGGGCAAGGGCGGCAAGGCCGTGGCAGTGCAGGGAGATGTGGCGAAGAAGGCGGATATCGACCGCTTGTTCGCGGAGACGAAGAAGGCATACGGGCACGTGGACATTCTGGTGAACAACGCAGGCATCTATGAATTCGCGCCGTTGGAGCAGATCACGGAAGAGCATTTCCACAAACAATTCAACCTGAATGTGCTGGGCCTGCTGCTGACCACGCAGGAAGCGGTAAAACTTTTCCCGGCGACGGGCGGCAGCATCGTCAATATCAGTTCGCTCGTCAGCACTTTGGCGCCGCCGCATGGCTCGGTGTATAGCGCGACGAAGGGCGCGGTGGACGTCATCACCGGTTCATTGTCCAAGGAACTCGGTGCGCGCAAGATTCGCGTCAACGCCGTGCGCCCGGGCTTGGTCGAGACGGAAGGCACGAACACGAGCGGTTTCACTTCGGGCGAATTCCATGATTCGTACATCAAGAACGCGCCGCTGGGCCGCATCGGCCAGCCGCAGGATATCGCCACGGCGGTGACGTTCCTGGCTTCGGATGATGCCTCGTGGATCAGCGGTGAAACGTTGCTCGTCTCGGGCGGTCATCGTTGATACGTTGCGCGAACTTCAACAACCCGAT
>DASZCA010000223.1:0-4978 GCA_035943555.1 Verrucomicrobiia bacterium | reverse complement strand
TCCCCGTGGATATTCCTCTTCCGCCCCGTCCTCATCAACGACCGCCAAACCTTGGGCACCAACCTCATCAAAAGCGGCTACTTGGAATCCGAAAAACTCGTGAACATGTCCAAAGAAAACTACCGCCTCGAGCCCAATCCCAGCTTCACCCCCGACATGAAGTTTATCGTCTTCCGTTCCAACATGCTCGGCCCCGACTACGCCTTCGCCGTCGAAATTGCCAAAGCCAAGTGACGCCCAAGATAGGGGTGGTGCTTTGCATCCCCTTCACAGACGGAGCGCGGGCGGCCCGCCCGCAAATTCCCTCCCTAGCTCCGCTAGGAGCGAAATCTTTTTAGAACAATGTCTCCAAAAAAGAAAAGCTCCGTAGGAGCGGCATATGCCACGCCTACGCAACTGAGATTATTTTTACAAATTGAACGTTCTTACGGGCCTCACAGCTTCAAATTACTATCCGTCACCGCGCCCGTCGATGCGCTCGTCACCGTATGCGCATACTTCGCCAGCACCCCGCGCGGATAACGCGGCGCCGGTTTCTTCCACGCTTTCTTGCGTTTCTTCAATTCCGTCGCGGACACTTCGAGATTCAACTGCCGCTTCTCCGCATCAATGACGATGCGGTCGCCGTTCTTCACCAGCGCGATGGTTCCGCCCACATACGCTTCCGGCGTCACGTGGCCCACCACGAAACCGTGGCTGCCGCCGCTGAACCGTCCGTCCGTGATGAGCGCGACCTCTTTGCCCAGACCTTTGCCCATGATGGCGGCGGTCGGCGAGAGCATCTCGCGCATGCCGGGTCCGCCCTTCGGCCCTTCGCTGCGCACCACGATGACATGACCCGCCTTCACCGTGCCGTCGAGAATCGCCTTCAACGCCTTCTCCTCGCCCTCGAACACGATGGCCTTGCCTTCAAAATGCAGGCCTTCCTTGCCGGAAATCTTGCCCACCGCACCCTCGCTCGCGAGGTTGCCGTAGAACACCACCAGGTGGCTGTTTTTCTTGATCGGATTGTCGAGCGGACGGATGATGCCCTGGCCCTGCGGATACGGCTTCACGCCTTTCAGCGTCTCCGCCATCGTCTCGCCCGTCACCGTCAGACAATCGCCGTGCAGCAAGCCCGCATCCAGCAACGTCTTCATGAGCGGACGGATGCCGCCAATGGCCACGAGCGCGCTCATGCTGTATTTGCCGCTCGGCTTGAGATCCGCCAGCACCGGCACGCGTTTGCCGATGCGCGTAAAATCATCAATCGTCAGCTTCACTTCCGCCGCATGGGCGACGGCGAGCAGATGCAGCACCGCATTCGTGGAACCACCGAGCGTGATGACCACCGTGATGGCATTCTCAAACGCCTTCTTCGTGAGGATGTCGCGCGGCTTGATGCCCAGGCGCAACATGTTCACAACCGCCTCACCCGCGCGGCGGGAATCCTCCATCTTCGCCGGCGAAATCGCGTTCTGCGCCGAGCTGTTCGGCAGGCTCATGCCCAGCGCCTCGATCGCGCTCGCCATCGTGTTCGCCGTATACATGCCGCCGCAGGAACCGGGACCCGGGATCGCGCAGGATTCCACCGCGTGCAATTCTTCATCACTGATCTTGCCCGCCGCATGTTGCCCGATCGCTTCAAACACGGAAACCACATCAAGATCCTTGCCGATGTTCGGCGAGTTTTTAGGGGCCGTGGCCGCCGTGAGGCAACCGGGGAGAATCGTGCCGCCATAGACGAACACCGCCGGCCGGTTCATCCGCGCCATCACGATGAGGCAGCCCGGCATGTTCTTATCGCAACCGCCGATGGCCACATAGCCATCCATGCCGCCGCAACCCACCACAGTCTCGATGGAGTCCGCGATCACTTCGCGCGACACGAGCGAATACTTCATGCCTTCGCTGCCCATCGAGATGCCGTCGGAGATGGTGATGGTATTGAAGATGATCGCCTTGCCACCGCCCGCGTTCGCGCCTTTCTCGGCCTCCAACGCCAGCTTGTCGATGTGCATGTTGCACGGCGTGACATTGCTCCATGTGGACGCGATGCCGATGATCGGCTTCTTGAAATCTTCATCCGTGAAACCGACCGGATACAACATCGCCCGGGCGGCGGCGCGTTCCGGACCGTCCACCAGGATGCTGGAGAACGGGCGCATTGAATTCGGGTTCTTCACGGACGATTTCGATTTTGTTTTCATCGGAGAGACAGTCTACAACAAACCCATCAACGAGCAAGACGCGGAAAATCCGGGTTGCAACTTGATTAGGTAGGGATGGCGCGCTGCGCCGTCCCCGTCGCCGAGCGTGGCGTCAGGCGACGGAATCTCCGAGCGTGCTGCAACGCGCCACCTCGGCAGATCCCCAATGGGCGGCTACTGTGTCGCAGGCTCGCCGCGACACATAAACGAACCAGAGCACCTACAAACAACCCAAGTCCATCGCAATCCATGACGCAGGTAGGGCGCATCACTCCGTGCGCGCCGCGTATTGCTAACCATGACACCTTAATATAGTGGCGCGTCGATCACGGCATCCATTCCTCGCGCAGTATGCCATGTACAACAGCAAGAATTCCAATGCGCCCAGCCACCCCCTCTGCTCAAAAATCATAAATATGCTCGATCGCAATCTTTTCCGTTGCCAGTTCCTGCAACGTTTTTTGCAATACCGGCACCGGCGTGGCCAAAGCCACCCGGTTCAGTTCAGGCTTCGTCGGGATCGGTTGGGTGAAGACGATCCGATAATCCTCCGAATTCGTATGCCAGGTGCGCGGCGCCAGCACCGTGATCAGGATCGCGGAAGAATTGCCCGCGATCTCTTTGAACTCCGCGCCCCGGGCGGCCAATTCACACGCATTCGTCACAAACGGTGCATAGCGCGGCAGGGTGATGAGCGCGGTGCCATCAGGGAAATTCGTCACCACATTCAGATCGGGCAGTTGGTTGTGGATGCCATCGGGCAAATGATCGAGCAGCACGACCGTCGTGGGCTTCGCCGGTTCATACGCCGAGCGCGTCGCCGCCCAGATCAACCCGCCGTAGATCGTTTTCACGCCCAGCTCCGTGCTGAGATAAAATTTCCGTTCCCACTTGCGGATGGGATGCGGACCGGCCAGCGAAGTCTGGGTCCAAAGTTTTCCCAACCGCGAGGCGAAATTAAATTTATACCACGGCTCGGTGTCGAGGAATGTCACGTAGTCGCGCGTGAATTTGGCGTTGAACTTGTCCTCATCCGTCATCGGTTCACCGTCGCGCGTGTCCGTCAGCCGGCCGATGGTGTTCTCATAGGTCGATTTGATCCCGAATTCCGCCGTCGAACTCGTGGCGATGACCATGATCATCACGTGATAGCCGGTGTTAAACTTATAATTGCCGCGGATCTGGTCATACACCACCCCATAACCGCCCCAGATCTGGCGGACATGCGTCATGAAAGGAAATTTTGAGGAGGTGTGATCCGCAAAAAAATCTGCCTGCTCCATCGGCCCGAAAACGAGAAACCATTCCGGATATGTCAAAAACGTCTGGTCCGGCGGCCGCCGGTCGGCCAGCGGCGTGACCGGCGTCGCGGAATTCGTCAGCCACGATTTTTCGATGACCAATCCCTTGCCGCCCGCCACCGTGGCTGGCGTCCGGCAACCGCAAAAAAAGATCAGCGCGGCCACGATGGCCGAACTGTAAGCGAGAAGGCGGAGCCGGTTCATGTGTAGGATGCTCAATTTTTGACCAGCCGCATCAACGCGTTGTCCGACGGATCTTTATCTTGGAACAGCCGTTTGCCCGCGTCCATGAAACCGTACCCGCAGATAAGGCGCGACCAGTCTTCGATGGGCTTGAAGCTCTTGTATTCCGCGTGGTCTTTGTCCCACGGGACATTCAAGCCCAGGTTAAAAACGGTATGTACCAGCGAGACAAACGTCGCCATCGCCGGCGTGCGCACATCATGATCCCGCACGATCAGCGAACCGCCCGGCCGCAGCACGCGGTGGATGGATTTGATGAACCCGGGCAGCTTTTCGGGCGTGCAGTGATGAAACCCGATGAAGATCGTCACTAGGTCCACGCTCGCATCCGGAATGTGCGCCGGGTCAATTGGCCGGTAATCGTTCAAATCAAGAAACTGTCCGAGCTTCGCAAACTGGCCGCGCTCAAACAGTTCGCCCACTGAATTGTTTGGCGCCACATCATTGATGATGAAGATGTCGCCGCACACCTTGACATGTTTCCGCAGGTCGCTGATGTAGCGGCCCGTGGAGCCGATCTCCACATAGCCGTTGATCTGCCGTGTGTCGCCGAGCAGTTCCAAAGTCTGCCGCGTCATCTCCCGTTTTTGTTTCTTCAACGCCGGCAGCGCCAAAGTCAGTTCGGACAGGAACGGTTTGATCTCCTTTAACCGTCGTTGCACCTCGTTATAGATGTCTTTGTCGTCCGGCCGCGCCGCCGTGACTTCGGTGATGAGGTGATGAAATTTATCTTCGGGATACAGATGAAACACCACTTGGAGGAAGCGGTAAAAACCGTCCCGCATCTTGGTGTCGTTGAAGACGGTTTTGAATTCGGAATCGGTTTGGTTCATGGCGGGTTTGCGCGTTGGTTGATAGTAGGTGTCCCAAAGGATGTTGCGAAAGCGAAATTGCGGGTCCAGCTTCGTCTTGAGGGCGAACAGCTTTTGCGCGTTCGGATACGCGGCGTGGAATTGTTCCGGCGTGGCATGCGGTTGGTAGGGCAGGTAATAGGCGCCGCCGGTGGCGATCACCGCCTCGATCAATTCCCGCGTCCAGACCGCCACGCGGTTCTTTTCCACCGCGTCCGTGCGCTGCTTGTAATAGACCACGAAGGCAAAAACTTCTTCGCGCGCCCAGGCCAGGTACGAGCCGGAATCCGGCATCGCGTGGCGGATGGAGATGTTCAATACATTGACGCCATGCCGGAGAAAGATCTCGGACATCGCCCGCGCATATTCCTCAAAGCGTTTCACCGGCACAAAA
>DASZCA010000222.1:0-11254 GCA_035943555.1 Verrucomicrobiia bacterium | reverse complement strand
CCGAGGGTCATGTGTTGCTGGAAGATGTTCCGGGCGTGGCCAAAACCATGCTGGCGCGCGCACTTTCCCGCAGCATCGGCTGCCACTTTAAACGCATCCAATGCACGCCCGACCTGTTGCCCAACGACATCACCGGCAGTTCCATCTTCAATCCCAAGACTGCCGAGTTCGAATTCCGCCCCGGCCCGCTCTTCGCCCAGATCGTGCTCGCGGATGAGATCAACCGCGCCACGCCGCGCGCCCAGGCCGCCTTGCTCGAAGCCATGGCGGAACGCAAAGTGACCGCCGACGGAACCAACTACGAACTCACCCCGCCGTTTCTTCTCATTGCCACCCAAAATCCGGTGGATCATGAAGGCACCTTTCCCCTGCCCGAGGCGCAACTGGACCGTTTCCTGGTTCGCTTGAGTTTGGGTTATCCGCAGTTTGAGAATGAAGTCGGCATGTTGCAACGGCTGATGTTACAACACCCCATTGAAACCCTGGAAGCCGTGACCAACGCCGAGGAGATCATTGCCTGCCAGGCGGCAGTGCGGCAGGTCTATGTGGATGAAAAGATCATCCGCTATATCGTGCAACTCATCACCGCCACGCGGGAACATTACGACATCATGCTCGGTGGCAGCCCGCGCGCCTCAATGGCCTTGCTGCGCTGCGCCCAATCCTTCGCCGCCATCCAAGGCTTCGATTTCGTGGTGCCGGATGACGTCAAGCATATCGCCAATTATGTGCTCGGACATCGTTTGATTCTGCGCCCGGAAAGCCGGTTGCGGAAAAAAACCGTGCCTGTCGTTCTTGAAGAAATCATGAATACCGTACCGGTACCGCAAATGGCGGCGGATGGTTTCGCTCCATGAAATGGATCCTCGGCACACTGGCGCTTCTGGTCTTGGGGCTGGTTCTCAAACTCAGCTTCCTGGTCTATGCGATGTATGTGCTGCTGGGGATTTTGCTGCTCAGCCGTTTTTTCACGCGCACTTGGACGGAAAATCTCGAGGTCGCCCGTCATGCCGACGGGGAAATTTTTGAGATCGGGAACAGCATCAACATCGTGGTGCAGGTCCAAAATCGCGGCTCGCTGACGATCCCCTGGCTGATCATCGAAGATTCGCTGCCGCTCGCGGCCATGACCGGGCGGGCGCAACGGATCAAGATTGAAGGCGCGCGGCTGGAACTCGTCCGCCTGAAACCCGGCGAGACGGCCACGCTGGAGTATGGCATCGAATTTCTCACGCGCGGGTATTATCAACTTGGCCCCGTCTTGCTGGAGACAGGTGATGTCTTCGGCCTGCACCGCCGTTTTCGCGTGGCCAGCGAGCCACATTTCGCACTCGTGTTGCCCAAAGTGCTGTCGCTTGATGGGTACAACCTCGCCTCGCGCCGTCCGCAGGGCGAAATCCGCGTGGTGCACCGCTTGTTCGAAGATCCCACGCGACTTGCGGGTGTGCGGCCCTATCAGATGGGCGACCCGCTCAACCGCATCCATTGGCGCGCGACGGCGCGCACCCAGGAATTGCACAGCCGCATCTATGAGACCTCGCGGGTGGCAGGCGCAACTTTTCTCCTCGATTTTCACACGCAAAGTTTCCAGGGCCCGGGCGGACTCAGTTCGGCCGAACTGGCCATCGTCACCGTCGCCTCGCTCGCGAACGCCGTGTATCTCATGGGCCAGCAAGTCGGCTTCGTGAGCAACGGACGCGATGCCGCCGACCGCATCCGCGCCGAAGGCTGGCGTGCGGAATTCTTGACGCGTGCCGACGCCCAAAACCGTGCCGCCGATCCCTTGGAAAACGACCGCCTTCGGCCAGTACGCGTGGAAACCCGCAAAGGCCTGGAAAAAATGCAGCAAATCCTCGAAACCCTCGCGCGCTTGGAACACACGGATGGCTTGGAATTTCCCGAGATGCTCGCCACGGCAATTTCGCAAATCCCCCGCGACGCCACCGTGGTTCCCGTGCTTCGGCACGTTACACCCGCCGTCGCCACCGCGCTCGGCGAAATGGTCCGGCGCGGTTTTCTGGTGACGGCAGTCGTGGTCGCCTTCGATCAAGATTCGGTGCCCGATTGGGCCAAACCGCCGGAATGGGCTGAACTCCTGCTCGCCCACGGCATCGATTTCCGGATGGTGAATTCGGAAGAGTCCATCATGAACCTCTGTGCCGCCGCCATCGTGCGGTGAGCCATGACCATGAACAAACCCGCAAAAACATTGACCGATCATCTGGTCGTGAGCATCAGCCCGGTGCTCATCATGCTGCTCGTGGGCAGCCTGTGTTTTTTCTTGATCGATGTCCTTTTCCGGGGTGCCGATATTCGCGGCGTGTGCTGGGTGATGTTCTGGTTCGTCATCGCCATCGTCCTGGTGGCACGGATCGGGATCGAACAAACCGAACAACATGCCTTCATGTACGGGGCGGCGCTGGCCTTGGCCACTTCGTTCTACCTGGTCGTGGTTCACCCGGCATTTATCCTCGTGGGCCCGTTACTGCTGGCCATCGTCTGGTGGTGCGCGCACAAGTTGACGTGGGATTGCACGGTGATCGAAGACGAGGATGACGCCTCCGGCAGCGGCTTGTTGCAGACTGCCGGTGATGCCAAGAACTTTCTGCCCGCCAAAATCAAACCGCCAAAAATCTCCGGCCAAAAAACCGGCTCCAAACCGGCTACGCCCAAGGTTCACTCGCCGGGATTATGGGTAGTCTATTTTTCAATCGGCGCGTTGCCGCTTTTTGGTTTCGGTCAGATGCTCCTGCCTGATGACAGTGCGACGAAGGGTTTCTCTTATCTTGTCGCGTATGTGACCGCCGCCGCCGGTCTCCTGCTCACGACCAGTTTTCTGGGGTTGCGGCGTTACCTTCGCCAGCGTTATCTGCCCATGCCGCCGACCATCGCCTTGGGCTGGATTCGCCTGGGCATCGGGGTGGCGATTTTTGTTTTGGTGGGCGCACTTTTTTTACCGCGACCGGGTGTGAATGCCGCCTGGACGGGATTCAGTCACCAAATCGATCATCGTCTGCACCAAGCCAGTGATTACGCCATGCGCCTGAGCCCGCATGGCAAAGGCGAAGGCCGTTCCGGTAACGAAGCCAAATCCGATCCCGCCACGGACCCCGCCCAAAACACCGCCAAAGATGCCAAGCCTCAGGACGGCTCTGGACAATCCCCTACTCCGCAACCGGAAGGCAGCACCCAAAAGCCGGACCAGTCTGCTAAACAGACCGGCGGCGACAGCGCCTCCTCAGTTTTTCGCTGGTTCAAGCTCTTGTTTTGGCTGGCGCTCTTGCTGCTTGCTGCTTGGTGGATTTATCGGCGACGCGAATTGATCCGCCAAATCATCCAATCCATTTATGCGGCGCTGGCCAAGTTTTTTCAGGACTTGTTTCAGTCTCGTCCACGCGCCTCTACACCAGCCATTGTGAACCAGGCACAACCATCAATTGGGCGCCGCTTCGCTTCTTTCACCAACCCATTTTTAAAAGGCGAAAACACCTCGTGGTCACAGGAACAACTGATTCTGTATAGTTATGAAGCCCTCCAAGCGTGGGCTGCAGAACAAGGCATCAAACCGCGCCCGGAGCAAACCTCCCGCGAATTTTGCACGGAACTCGGCCAGCGCTTTCCCGGAATGATTTCCGATCTGCAACAACTGTCATGGCTTTACGGCCATGCCGCCTACCGGTTGGCCGTACCGCCAGCCAGCGACCTCGAACCGGTCAAAAACCTCTGGCGTTCCTGGGGCGCCGGCTAGAATGGTTCAATTGCGCTGTGGTTTTATTTCAAAAACATTCAACATGTTTTGTAGAAACCTTTCGAAAACCCGGCGTTTCAATGGGCGGCGGCTGTGTTGGGAGACAGGGACCAGCCGCAGCGGGTGGCCTGTAACCACCGTATCCGTATGCAGACACTCATCTCGGCCCAAATCTTTTTTGGAGTGAAAGGTTTCTACAAAGCACACTAAACATTCAACTCCCAACATCGAAGAAAGGCATGGCCGGGAACACTTGAATGTTGGGCGTTGAATGTTTCCGCCTTTTTTCGGCTATAATTTTTTGGCAATGCCCCGGCAACACTCTGTTCCCCTCACCGTCGCTCCTTTCCCCCATAAAATCGCCACCATTCCTTCACAAAGTTTTTGTTTTGGATTGGCCGCAGGCCGGTTAAATTATCTGTCGCAATGAAACTATCAAGTTGTAAAACCTGTGCGTAACCATCCATTTATACTTCTCATTCTGCTGGGCTCGCTCGCCATCAGCCGGGCCGACCTGACCGTCGAGCAAAAGGCCGATGACGGCCGTCATATCCGCCTGCTCACCACTAAAATCCACGGCAACAAGATGCGCTTGGATGTCCGGCATGACACCAACATGCTGAACATCATTGTGAACCTCGATACTCGCGATTCTTGGACGTTGACGCCTGAAACCAAAACGTACTTGCAACGTTCCGGGGCGGATCTGCAATTGGTCGCCGCCGCCCGAAGAAAAGCGGCCGGCACCAACGCCTTGGAGATGGACGCCCCGTCCGCGCTGCCGGTGAATACCGGCAAGACCGAGAAGATCGGCGAATTGAAAGCGGAAATCTACACTTGGTCTGGCGCCCATGACCTTAAAGAAACCCTGTGGGTCGCCAAGGATTTTCCCAACTATAAAGCCATCCAGACAGAACTTGCCAAGGTGGATGTTTATAATCGCGCCGGCGCACATCGGAATGGTCAGCCGGAATTGAGTTTGCTGCCGGGAATGGTGCTGCGGACCGAAATCAGCACCGATGGTCAAAAAGGAACCAACACTCTCGTTTCGGCAACGGTAGATGCCGTGGATGCCTCGCAGTTTGAATTGCCGGCGGGTTATACTCTTTGGAAACCGGCGAAAAAACCCGCCGAGCCCAAGCTGGAACTCAAGCCCATGGCGCCATGAAGCAAACCCGTTTGCGATTCATGGATTCAAAAGGTCTGATCTCGCTAGGCTTGGGCTTGGTTCTCTGTCTCGCCACCGCCTGCCATCGCCATCCCTCACACAAAAAGCTTTCCCCGGAGGCTGTCCGACAAGCGCGGCTGGAGTGGAACCTCAAGACGCTCGTTGACGTTTATCTCGCGATCGGGAACACGAATGCGAAATGGGATGAGGCAGCCACAAATGCCCTGGCCGAGTTCGCACAATGGCACGCCGGCACTGATGATGAGCGGCCCGACCTCATCATTGCGACTAACTGCGAGACGGCCGTCCAAGCAGGCTGCGACGACCCGATGGTCCGTTACTTGTACGTGATATTCGCGATGAGCCGGACCAACAGCAGCGAAGATTTCACCAAGGCCTATCGCAAGATGGCGGATGATATGCAGGAAAGCGGATATCCACCGGTCCGGAAATTTTACGCATCGCTCCGGACGGCGGAAATGATCAAATACGGGGCGGGCGGCAAGACGCCGCCGGAGGTGCATCCCTATCGGCACTTCGCCATGACCAACTTGATGGAGCTGGTAAGTGAAACGAACGTACCGCCAACGGAGGCCTATGATGCGTGCACTGGCTTGATGGAAGCACTGGTCCAGAATAAAAAACAGTACGAAGAGTGTTACCACATGATCGAAGGCCCGCTTATGAGCAACTGGCCGGACGAATCTTTTGTCTGGCTGCTCAAAGGCAAGGCCTACATCAAAAAGGGCTGGTTCGCCCGCGGCGGCGGCGTGCGCGACACCGTGTCCGCCGATGCTTGGAAGGCATTTCAAGACGACCTCACCGTTGCCGAAACCTCCTTGGAAAAAGCCTGGGAACTGGATCCGAAGGATGAACGCATTGCGATCGACATGATCCGCGTCGCGCAAGGCCGGCATAAAAGCCTGGGAGAGATGGATGTCTGGTTTGCCCGCGCCATGGCGATTAATCCAAACAGTTACGCGGCCTGCGACCACAAGCTGCAGTATCTCTACCCGCAATGGTACGGCTCGCAGAAAGAGATGTTGGAATTTGGCCGCGCGTGCGTGCAAAACCCGGATTGGGGCGGCAAGGTGCCGTTGATCCTGCCCGAGGTGCACCGGCTCATCCGCCGTTCAATTCCTAAAGGTGCCCAGCGCGATGCTTATTTGAAACAGCCTTGGGTGTGGGCGGATCTAAGCGCCGCCTATGAACGTTACTTTGCGGTCAATCCCGGCGTGACAGACCGGTATTATGATTACGCTTGGTATGCGTATCAGGCGGAACAATGGGACACCTTCACCACGCTGGTTCCCCGGCTGGGCAAGGTCGATTACTCCTACTTCGGCGGCGAAGAGGTTTTCAATCAGATGGTGCAGTCGGCGAAAGAACACGGGACGGGAAAGCCCGTGATCAAACAAGACGAACCGCCGAACCGAAACATGTTGTCGAACCAGCCCGATGCTGGTTAGCTGGCGGCATGCGATTCGTGGATTCAAAAGGTTTGGCATCGTTAGGTTTGGTGATGGTCCTCTCTTTCATTACCGCGTGTCATCATAAAATCCCGCACGTAAAACTTTCCCCGGAAGCCGCCCGGCAGGCGCGGCTGGATTGGAATCTGAAAACGCTTGTAACCGCTTATCTCGACGCTGGGAATACGGATGCGAAATGGGACGAAGCCGCTACCAATGCCCTGGCCGTGTTTGCAAGCTCACGGTCGGGTACGGTCATCGATGATTACTGGCAAAACAGCATCGCGACGAATTGCGAGGCGGCCATAAAAGCGGGCTGCGATGACCCGATGATCCGGTATCTGCATCTCCGTTTTCCAATGGTGCAGGCCACCCCGAAGGAATATGCCGACGGATTGTGCAAGGTGGAGGCGGACATGCAGCAGAGCAGTTATCCGCCCATCCGGAAATTTTATCTTTCGGTACGGGCGCTGGAACAGGTTTATGCAGGCTATTCGCGAAACGAGGTTGACCGAAATTTGACACGTGAACTGGCGGACAACATGCTGGAAAATCTGTCGCATGTGGTCATCGATAAAAGCACGCCGGCGGAAGAAGTCTACGAGGCTTGTGATAACGCCTTGGGAGAGATGAAGGGAAGCAAGGATTGGTATGAGCGGTGTTACACCGAAATCGAGGCGCCCCTTTTTGCGAACTGGCCGGATGACGCGGTACCCTGGCTGCTAAAAGGGCAGGCGGAAATCGACCGGTCGTGGCTGGCCCGCGGCCATGGCTACGCTAATACCGTCAGCCCCGAGCAATGGAAGTCCTTCGCCGAACACAATGCCGCCGCCGAAAAAGCGCTGGCCAAAGCCTGGAAACTGGATCCCAACGATGAACGGATCGCCCGCCAAATGATTTCGGTTGTGCTTGCTAAAAGCGGAAGCCGTGACGAAATGGAGACGTGGTTTGCGCGCGCCATGAACTTGGCGCCGAACGACTATGCCGCTTGCGATTCCAAGCTGAATTTCATTGCCCCCCAGTGGTTCGGATCAAACGAAGAAATGCTGAAATTTGGACGGGAATGCATGGCCAATAAAAATTGGGCCGGCACGGTGCCGCTGATATTGGTGGAAGTGCATCGGATCATCCGCGCGTCCCTCGCTGATGACGCGGATAAAGACGGTTACTGGAAGCAACCCGAGGTCTGGGCCGATATCCAATCCGCCTGCCAACGGTATTTTGAAATCAACCCCACCGCCGTAGACACATATTACGATTACGCTTGGTATGCGTATTACGCGGAACAGTGGGATAAATTCAACGAGCTCGTTCCCAAGCTTGGCACCGTGAATTACGCCTACTTCGGCGGCGAAGCGGAATTCAATAAAATGGTGCAAACGGCCAAAGACCACATAAAACCAAAGTGAATGGTAAAAATACCAATCCGGTGATGCGAAACTGGCCATCTGCCAAATGTGAAAGTTTAATGCTGAAAACTGTTGTTTGGATCTGCATCTTGACGGCGATATTTACGTTTGTGAACTTGGCACGCTCACAGCCGGTTCAAACCAATGACGCGCTCCTGCCAGTGATCGAATTGCATGATGTTCCCCTGCCCAAGGCCATTGATACACTCGCCAGGCTGGGGGATTTCAATTACATGCTCGACCCGGCATTGTTCCCGGGATTTGATGCAGACGGGAAAGAAGCCAAGGAGCGCACTGTCAGTTTTCGACTGGAGAACGTCAGTGCGAATGATGTTTTGGTCCGGTTACTAAGCCTGCACCGGCTGGTTTTGCAGGAAGACTCATCCTCGCGCATCGCGATCATCACCCGGGCCGGTTCGTCGTTGACACATATCCTGCCAATCATTCATTCCGCGACTAATGAGGGACTGGTGCCGCTCGTGGAGTTCCATGATGTCCCGTTGAGTATGGCGATCGAAAATCTGGCCCGGCAGGCGGGCATCAATTACCTCATCGACCCCGCGCTGCCCCCCACAGCCCGGTCCGATGGCTCGCTCGCGCCTGATCCGACGGTTGGCTTTTATTTAAAAAACGTCAAAGCCAGTGACGTTCTCATTCGGATGCTGTGTGTGTATGGCTTTATCTTGATGGAAGATCCAGTTTCAAACATCGCCATCATCACCCGCGCCAACCAGAATACAAACCGCCTGTTTATGGGAATGACTGACATGGCGATCAGCTTCAAGTATTCCCAGACCAACGAACTTATCCCGCTGATCCAGTTCAGCGATGTACCCATCACAACCGCCATTGAAAATCTGGCCCGGCAGGAGGATGTCAGCTACATGCTCGGTCATAAATTGTGGAGTCACTGGAGCGGTCCCAGTTCAGGTGGAATAAGGGAACCTTTGTTGAACATCCGCTTGGAAAATGTCACGGCTTGGAACACGCTCAACCGGCTGCTGAATCTATATGGCGTGGTGATGGTCAACAACCCCGTCACCCACATATGGCAGGTTAGAGGCGTCGATGAACCTGCATATCATCTGGATGCCGGTCTGCTGGGTCCGGACACAAATAATGCGGACACCCACACCAATAGCCCCATTCCATTGATTGAGTTTTCAAATGTTTCGCTTCAAAAGGCTTTGACCGCCCTAATCCGGCAAGATGCACTGCCCATAGTGTTGGATCCGCAATTTTTGAATGAGCGTTCTGATATCAGCCAGATATCTCTGTCTTTACGTTGGGAAAATACCACCGCCAAACAAGCCCTCCTCGCGCTCTGCCAAAATTACGACCTCGATATCGTGAAGGATGCGACAACCGGCGCGTTACGGATCGAACCGGGACCCGCATGGAAATAATCTGCCTTCACTCGTTATACAAGCATTATGCCTGACGACTCCTTCAAAGAATTTGTCCTCGATCAGCTCCGCGCACTGCCCGACCTCCGCGCGAAGGCGATGTTTGGTGCGCACGGCATTTATTCCGGCGATCATTTCTTCGGCATCCTCGACGAAGGCCGTTTATTCTTCAAAACCGATGCGGTGTCACAGTTGGAATACACCGGGCGCGGCATGGGTCCTTTTACTTACGAGATGAAAGGTCAGGTGAAGTCGATGGCGTATCACGAAGTGCCGCCGGAGATATTGGAACAACCGCATGAGCTCACCGACTGGGCGCGCAAGGCCATCAAACTGGCCGCCGCCAAACCCGCCCGTCGCAAACCGGCCGCAAAAGTCCGAAAATCCAAGTGATTTAAAATTGTCATTCGGTCGCAGTTTCCCTTAAGTTTTTTGCAGAGAAGCCGAAGATTAGCAGGCGGTAAGCGGCCAAAGATATTCGTGTTGGCGCACTTTTATATCAATTAGCAATATGAAAAGGTTGAGGACCCGGTCCACCCTTAAGATCTCTGCAACGGCGCTGTGTCTGGCGACGACCGTGAATACGCCTGCCAACGGCATTTTCCGTAACGGCGCAGGTGCAGAATCCATGTCCATGGGCGGCACCGAAACCGGCTGGGCCATGAGCCCGCTCGGGGCCATGGCGGCGAATCCCGCCGGACTGGGTTTTTTAGAATCGGGAGAAATTAACTTGGGAGCGGGGGCGGCCGTGCCTGAAGGCCACTTTCAAAAATCCCCGACGGCTGACGGACGGCTGGACAGTTCCATCCGGGCCTTTCCAGAAGGTGCCATTGCCTATCCCTTCCAAAAAATTCCCGTGACGATTGGTCTCTCGTTCATTCCCCTCGCGGGCCAAACAGGAGATTGGAATTATTTTGATTCACCCGGCGGCCTTGGCGGGGTCTCCTATGGCCAGCAAGAGCACCGTTCGGAGATCCAGCTCTTGCGCACCGCGCTCGGCGTGGGTGTGAAGGTGGATTCGCACTGGTCGGCCGGCGCGAGCATCGGCCTGCTGTATAACGAAAACCGGCTCACCACGCCGTACATCTTTCAAAATCTCTCGCCCAATCCGAATTCGTTGAACGGGGCGAAGACGCTCCTCGATCTCCGCACCGCCGGCTACGGATTTAACGCCCAGTTCGGCGTCCTGTTCCGGGCGACCACCAATCTGCAATTCGGACTGTCCTACACGACCGAGTCAGAGGTGGACACCACCGGTGATGCCTACGGCGATCCCTACGCGCAATTTCACACGACGCCCGGCCCGCTGGCGTTCCACTATGATGCCGATGTGCGCAACACCTTTCCGCAGATGATCAGCCTGGGAACCTCTTGGAAATTTCATCCGCAATGGCGGCTGGCCCTGCAACTGGACTGGCTGGACTGGTCTCACGCCTTCAAATCATTGCCCGTCAAATTGACGAACGGCAGCAATCCCGGCGTGAATGGCGCGCTCGGTGCAAACTTCTCCGACTCCGTCCCTATGAACTGGCGCGATGAATTTGTCTACCGCGCCGGTTTGGAATACGACGTCACGGAAAACCTCTCGCTCCGCGCCGGCTGGTGCTACGGCGAAAGCCCCGTGCCGGATGCCACGCTTTCTCCGATGACCGCCGCCATCATGGAAAACACCCTGACCGCCGGTGCCGGCTACCATTGGAAAAATTACGCGATCGATGTGGCGTATCAATACGACCTGCCCTCAAATCGCAACGTCGGTACCAGCAGCCTGTTGAGCGGGGAATATTCCAACAGCTCCACCGGCGTGCAGATCCACTGGATCTCCGTGACCACCAGCGTCCGCTTCTAAAAGTTTCGGTCCGCCGGAAC
The DNA here is from genome assembly GCA_035943555.1 of Verrucomicrobiia bacterium. Classification (GTDB taxonomy): domain Bacteria; phylum Verrucomicrobiota; class Verrucomicrobiia; order Limisphaerales; family UBA11358; genus UBA11358. The sequence continues at coordinate 185 of DASZCA010000222.1, read as the reverse complement.
ACAAAGGTTCAAGCATGAAGATGCTGCACCGCCTGCAACCGGGCCAGCCGCGCGAACTGCCCGTTGAGCGCCATCAATTCCGCCTGCGTCCCCTGCTCCACTATCTCGCTCTGATGCAACACCACGATCCGGTGCGCGTGGAAAAAAAAAAAAAAACGGTGGGCCACAATCAAAGTCGTACGGCC
>DASZCA010000221.1:0-20744 GCA_035943555.1 Verrucomicrobiia bacterium | reverse complement strand
GAAGTTCAGCGCCACGGTCACCGGATACGCCGGATCATGTAATTGGATGCGGGTTAGTTCGCGCCCGGCTTCATCATTCGTCCGCGTGACGTTATCGCATATCAACGACGTCGAAGTGTTGCCGTCCGCGTGCACGATCTGCAACGCCGGCTCCCAGATGTAACCGTCACCGCCCTGCGGATAGCCTTCATCCGTCCGTTGCAGCTTCCCATCCGCATCCGTCGCACCCACCGCCCGCTGATACAAACGCCCGTCCGCGCCCGCCTCGAATCGGATCGTGAAACTTTCCGTGCTCACGCTAAACTTTTCAACTGCCGCCGGTTTTGCCAAAACCGTTGCCGCAAAAAATGATGATACAACCATGCCCATAAACAACGCGCCCAAGCCGGAACGGCCGCAACAAAAGGATTTCATGGGGCGGAGTATTCCAAATCGGAAAGCCCTCTGTCGTGCAAAATCATTCATTGAAGGATATTAAACATCCGCCGCCGCCCTGTGAAAATTTTGCGCATGTTCAATATTCTTCGCCGAATGAAATTGGAAGAATGGTTCGGGACATTCGCTTAGAGTGCATTCATAACCACCTGTACAAAGATGAAGGCACGCCCGACAAAATTCATTCGCCCCGCTCTTTCTCCGGTCATGATTTAACGACTGCCCGTCTGACAAACCACCAAAGCAACCACCACCCATGCAACTCAAATCAAGTATGAAACCGTTGGTCATTTGCGCATCCGTTCTCGGCCTGCTCACCGCTGCCGCGAACGCTGCCGACATAACTTGGGGAACTCCCACCGGCATCTCCGGAACTTCTGATGTAAATATCCAAGGCACGCTTTACGGCTCCTGGGCGCCCGGTGATGACTGGGGCGGCGGCGACCGTTCGGACTATTTTCCCGTGAACGGCGTCACCTTTGCCGCCTACGGCACCTCCGGCGTCGATTTCAATATCAGCGGCAGCGGCATCAACATGGACCGTTATAACGGCTTCGCCGATCCGGGCACGCCCGATTCCAATTACAACCACATCCTCCACACCGCAGAATTCAACTATAACGCCAGCTCGAGCAGCATCGTTGTTTCCTGGGACAATCTTACCCCGGGAGATACTTATCTCGTTCAGGTCTGGTTGAATGACGGGCGCAGCAGCCAGCCGGGAACTTCCGTCCTGACCGGCGGCGCCAATTCTTCCGCCCCGGTGGCCATCGGCAATGGCGTGCCCGGTCAATACATCATCGGCACTTTTGTGGCCGATGGCGGCTCCCAGAGCTTTACCATGACGCCCGGTATCATGTTGAACCTCATTCAGGTCCGCGACATCACCCCGACGCCTAACGTGACGTGGCAAGCCCCGGCCGCCGTCGCCGGCACCGCCGATGTGAACACCAATGGTTCCTATTTCGGCTCCTGGGCACCCTATAATTCCGACGCCGCCAATTACGGCTCCACCGGCCTGCCGGTCAATGGCACAAAGTTTGTGTCATCCTGCGATCTGCCGAATTTCGCCACCGTTGGTTTTAACAACGGCTACACTGGCTTCAACAACCCCAACACCTCGGACGCGATTTACAATGACTTGCTGCAGTCTGCCACCTATGAAGGCAATGGCGACGGCCGGCCGGTATCTTTCAACTGGAACGGCATGACGCCGGGCCATACTTACCAGATCCAGATCTGGGCGAATGACGGGCGCGGCAACCACCGGACCGAAAGCTTCACCGGTGGCACCAGCAATTCGGCCAGCTTGAATTTCGGTGACGCTCCCGGCGCTTATATCATCGGCACCTTTGTCGCCGGTAACGGTGGACGCCAGATCATTTCCCTGAGCGGCGCCGGTTCTCCCAACGGCCCCTATCCGCAAGTGAACCTCCTTCAAGTCCGTGATATCACGGTGCTGCCGAACATCACCTGGCAATCACCCGCCGCCATCTCCGGACCGTCGGACGTGAATACGAACGGCACCTATTTCGCCTCGTGGGCGCCTTACAATCAGGATGCCGCCAATAATGGTTCAAGCGGCTTGGTCGTGAACGGCACAAAATTTGTGGCCTTCAATGACTTCCCTCTGTTTTTCACCGTTGGCTTCAACAATGGCTACAACGGCTTCCACAATCCCGGCACTTCAGATGCCAACTACAATGACCTCCTCCAAACCGCCGCCTACGAAGGCAACGGTGACGGCCGCACCGTGTCCCTCAATTGGGGCGGCATGACCGCGGGCCATACCTATCAAATCCAGATCTGGGCGAATGATGGACGCGGTAATGGCCGGTCGGAAACGTTCACCGGCGGCGCCAATACCTCGGCCAGCCTTGATTTTGGTGATGCTCCCGCCGCCTACATCATCGGCACCTTTGTCGCCACCGGCAGCGGCCTGCAAACGGTGGTTCTGAGCGGAGCCGGTTCTGCCAACGGCCCCTATCCTCAGATAAACCTCGTTCAAGTCCGCGATCTCACACCGCCGCCGCTGCAATTCACCGGCATCAGCGTCAGCGGCACCACCTTGAACCTCAGCGCAGTGGGCGGCGCGAACAACGGACAATTCGTGTTGCTCGGCACGACCAATCTGCTGACGCCCCTCGGCCAGTGGAAGCCGCTCCTGACGAATAACTTTGATGGCAATGGCCGCTTGAACCTGTCCACCAACATCCTCAATCCCGCGGCAAAAAGCCTGTTCTATCGTCTGGTCCAATAAGGCGACGGGAATTGATTAAAACACAAGCCGCCGGACAAACGTCCGGCGGCTTTTTCATGTATTAAAACAGAGGCTGCGACCGTCCGTTTTTTATTTCTTCGCCGCAGCGCCCAAACCGGCAACAAACCGGCTCGGCGACATCTTAAAATGCCGCCGAAAACGCGTCGCAAAATATTGGCTGGAATTGAAACCGTTCGCGAACGCGATCTCCGTCACGGACAGCTCGGGACGCGTCCGCAGTTGCTGCGCGGCCCGCTCCAGCCGGCACTGGTTCAGATATTCCATCGGACCGGTGTTCACCAGTTCGCGGCAATATTTTGAGAACGCCGTCACCCCCATGTTGCAATGCTCCGCCATGCGGTCCAGCGTCCATTGCTCCCCGAGATCGATGCTGCCGCTCTTGAGGTCCTGAAAAAAAGTTTCCACCGCGTTCGTGCGCGAGGTCGATTTTTCGTTTTCATGGGCCTGCTGTTCCACCAGCGCGTCCAGCACGCCGATCAACAAATGGTTCAAATGGACGGCCATCCGCGAAACGACATGGGGCTGGTCCCACGCCGTGATGCACCGCGCCAGCTCGCGAAACGATTGCGCGATGGCCGGCGTGGATTTCCAGATGGGATCCTTGATGTGCTGCCAGCGTTCGGTCAGTTCGGCCAGGTCGTTCTCGGTCATGACCACCCACTTCGGCCAGGTCCAATGCTGGTTGGGGCGCCGGACCCCGACATCCAGGATCAACCAGTGCAACCGGCCCCGGCTGATGTTCGGCGCGCCAAATTTATGGAGCTGCCAGGGACGGGTCAGGAGAAAATCACCCGCGTGCAGATTAAAAGTCTTATGCCCCATCACCAGGTCACAGGTGCCCGTCTCGAAAAAAACGATTTTGATTCCCTCGTTGCGATGCGGATTCAGCCCCCAATCCTGCGAAGTATTTGCGTCCCAGAAACCGATGCTGGTCAGTCCGGGCAGCACATCCTCGGCCATCAGCGTGCCGGGGTAATGCCCTTTGCTCAGCGCATGAAATTCGATCTTGCCCTCACGCACCGCCTCTTTTTGCGGTTCGCAATCATCAATCCCATAATTCTTGTGACCCATTCGATAGATCGGCTGTGTGGGCATAGATGTTCAAAGTTCTTCGCCGAACAATAATACAAGATTTCTACGTTTACAATGTGGCATTGTATGGGGACAAATCCAATATGCTAAAGCCGCCAGTTCAAGCCGTTATGTCGCCATCCATTGTCCGATCAGGACAAAATCTTCCCGGCTTTTTCGGCCGCTGGTTGTTGCTGCTGGCGCTGATGATTGGTGCCGGGTTCGTTTCCGCGCCCCGCGCACATGCCGGTGTTGAATCCGGCACCGCCACCAATTCCGTCATCCAAGAATCTCCCGCGCAACATGACGCCCGCATGAAGTGGTGGCGCGAAGCGCGCTTCGGGATGTTCATCCATTGGGGCCTTTATTCCGTCGCGGCGGGCGAATGGCACGGTCAGACCAATTACGCCGAATGGTTGCTGGAACAGACCCACATGCCGGTGAGCGAATACGAAAAATATGCCGGCCAGTTCAATCCGGTAAAATTCAACGCCACCAACTGGGTGCTCGCCGCGCGGGCGGCCGGCGTGAAATACATCGTCATCACCAGCAAACATCATGACGGCTTTGGCCTGTTTCGCTCCGACCTCACAGACTGGTGCATCAGCCGCACGCCTTTTCAACGCGATCCCATCGCGGATTTGGCCGCCGCCTGCAAGACCGAGGGCATTACCTTCTGCTTATATCACTCGATCATGGATTGGCATCATCCCGATTGGGGTCTCCGCCGCGAATGGAATGACCTCGCTCCCACCAATGCGCCGGACATGGACCGCTATGTCGTCTACCTGAAAGGTCAGTTAAAGGAATTGCTCACCCGCTACGGCCCGATCGGCCTCGTGTGGTTCGACGGCCAATGGGAATCGCCATGGACGCCGGAACGTGGTGTGGATCTCTACAATTATGTCCGTAGTTTGCAGCCGGATGTCATCATCAACAACCGTGTCGGCAAACCGGCTCTCACCGCCGGTGGCGGCATGGCGGAAACCGGCTCCGTCGGCGACTACGGAACTCCGGAGCAGACCATTCCCCCGTCCGGTTTCGGCCCCGGTGTGGATTGGGAATCGTGCATGACGATGAACGACCATTGGGGTTTTAACAAAGGCGATCACGATTGGAAATCCGCCGAAACCCTCGTCCGCAACCTGATTGATTGCTCCAGCAAAGGTGGCAATTACCTGCTCAACGTCGGCCCGACGGCGGAAGGTTTGATTCCCCAAGAAAGCCTCGATCGGTTGGCCGCCATCGGCGATTGGATGCATATCAATGGCGAAGCGATTTACGGCACCTCCGCCAGCCCGTTCCCCCGCAAACTTCCATGGGGACGTTGCACACAGAAAACCGACGCTGGCGTCACGAAGTTGTACCTCCATGTTTTTGACTGGCCCGCCGATGGTCAATTGCTCGTCCCCGGTCTCCAGAGCAAAGTGCAAAAGGCTTACCTGCTCGCCGACCCGGCGCAACGGAAGCTCGCTGTAAAAAATGCGGCTGAAGGCGTGACCGTGAAATTGTCCGTCAACGAAGCCAAAGTGATTTCAACCACGGTAGTTTTGGAAATCAACGGCGCCGCTGCCGTCGAAGCGGCCCCGAAGATTGTCGCCTCGGCTTCCAACACCTATCAGAACCAAACCTCCCAATACGGGCCGCAATTCGCCTTCGATGGCAGTCCCGATACCCGGTGGGCCACGGATGATTCGGCCACCAGCGCCTGGCTCGCCGCCGATTTGGGCCAGGTCAAAATGATTCACGGTGTCCGGATCAATGAAGCGTATGCTGGCCGCGTGAAAAACTATGAACTCCAATATCGCGACGGCGCGGATTGGAAAACATTCCTCACCGGCGCCACGTTGGATGCCAACTTCGAGGTCACCTTTCCGACCGTCAAAGCGCGCGAGTTCCGGCTCAATATCCTTTCCGCCACCCAAGGCCCGACCATCAATGAGATCGAATGGTTTTGAGCCGCGGCTGATTTTGTGAATCCATCTGGCATGAACAATTCAATGAGCAACGTGGACTGGCTGATCATCGCCGTCTATTTGCTTGGCGTTGTCGGCCTCGGCGTCGCGGCCGGTTTTTTGCATCGCCGGAATGAACGCGGTGGCGAAGGCGGACATTATTTTCTCGCGGGCAATACGCTCGCGTGGCCGGTCATCGGCCTGGCGATGTTTGCCGCCAATATTTCCACCGTCCACCTTGTTAGCCTCGCGGAAGCCGCCTACAAATACGGCCTGGTCTTCGGCAACTTCGAATGGATGGCCGGTTTCACGCTAATTTTGCTATCGTTGTTTTTTGCCCCGCTCTACCTCCGCTCCCGCGTCGCTACCCTCCCGGATTTCTTGGAACGCCGCTTTAATCGTGGTTGCCGCGATGTGTTGTCCATCGTGTCGCTTTTTTCTGCCATCGTGATCCACATGGGTGTTGCCCTGTACACGGCGGCGTGGGTGTTGCGCGGAATTCTCGGGCTTGCGCCGGGCGCAACCATCTTCGGCGTGGACGCGTTGATGCTTTTTATCGTCGTGCTTGGAATCTTGACCGGGGTCTACACGATGTTCGGCGGTCTTCTGGCCGTCGTGTGGACGGAAAGCGTGCAAACGGTCTTGCTGCTCATCGGCGCCATCGTCATCACGGCGACCGGCTTCGTCAAAGTCGGCGGCTGGACCGCCCTCACCCATGCGCTCGCCTCGAATCCCCATCCGCTGGCGGCGGTGGCGGGCAGCAAAGTGACTTGGGGCACAGGAAATTTCTTGACCATGGCGCGCGACTCCAAAGACCCCAGCGGCCTCGCTTGGTATTCCATTTTGCTCGGCTATCCGGTATTGGGCATCTGGTACTGGTGCTGCGACCAGACCATCGTCCAGCGCGTGCTCGCGGCCAAGGATGAAACGAACGCCCGGCTCGGCCCGCTTTTTTGCGCGTTTCTAAAAATCTTTCCGGTGTTCCTGTTCGTGCTGCCCGGCGTCATCTGCGTCGCGCTCGTTCAGCAAAATGCCTTCGGTGGTGATGCGCCGCAAACGTCGGCCGATACCTATACCTTCCTCATCACGCATTTGCTGCCCGTCGGATTAAAAGGCCTCGTCGCCGCCGCCATGCTCGCCGCCGCGATGCAAACGTGCTCCGCCGCGCTGAACTCCACCGCCACGCTCGTCGCGTACGACCTGTTCAAACGGCATCGTCCCGGCATCAGCGACCACCGGCTCGTTCGCATCGGCAAAATCACCACCATCGCCGGCACGATCCTGGCCATCATCTGCTCGCCGCTGTTTGGCCACTACACCACGATTTTTGAAGGCATCAACAAACTGATCTCTTACGTCGCTCCGCCGATCACCGCCGTGTTTCTGCTGGGTGTCTTTTGGAAACGCGCCTCCGGCAAATCCGCTCTCATCACGCTCATCGCCGGCATGCTGTTTGGTCTGACGGCTTTTTATCTCGATTGGAATGGCATCTATCGCGGCGATTTCATGTTGATGGCTTTTCTGTTGCTGGTCGCCTGCATCGTCGTGATGGTCGTGACCACGTTCCTCTTTCCAGAACGGTTCAAAACCGAAGCCCGCCTGTTGGTCTGGGAAAACTGGCGCGAACCCTTGCGCAACATGTCCGGCGGAAGCGGCTTGGGCGATTACCGCGTGCTGGCCGCTTTGATCCTGGCCGTGTTCGTGGCGCTTTACCTGATTTTTAAATGACGCGATGAAACTCAATTTTTTACGATGAAAACACTACTGCTACAGGACAAGGTCATTTTCCTCACGGGTGGGTCCTGCGGGATCGGGCGTGACTGCGCCAAGGCCTATGTCGCCGAGGGCGCGCTGGTGGTCGTGGTCGCCCGCGACAAGGACGGCGTTGCCGAAGCCGTCGCCGAACTCGGCCCGAAGCACTTGGGCATTGTCTGCGATGTGACGCGGGATGATCAGGTCAAAAGTGCCGTGGAAACGACTCTGAAAAAATATGGCCGTTTGGATGCCGTGCACAACAACGCCGGTATTTCCTCGCCCTGCAAACCGGTCCATGAAACCACGGATGCGGAATGGGATGAAGTGTTTGGTGTGAACCTGAAGGGCGTGCTTCACACCACGCGCCACACCTTGCCCGCGCTGATCGCGAGCAAGGGCAGCATTCTCAACACCTCCAGCCTCGTCGGTGACATCGGCCAGGAACTGCACGCCGCCTACACCGCCACCAAGGGCGGCTTGAATGCCCTGACCAAATCCATGGCCCTGGACTACGCCAAACACGGCATCCGCGTGAATGGCGTCTGCCCTGCCGGCGTTTGGACACCGATGCTGCGCCAGTGGTGCGCCGAACAGCCTGACCCCGCCCTTACCGCTCACTATCTCGATCAAATTCATCCGCTCGGTTATTGCCCGGAAAGCCCAGTCATCGCGGATGCGTGCGTGTTTCTGCTCTCTGACAAAGCGCGTTTCATCACCGGCCATTTGCTGAATGTCACTGGCGGCGCCGAACTCGGTTACCGTCGAAACGCCTGATCCCATGATTCAAAACATCTCCACCCGCGACGCGCGTTATCCCATCGGCCACGGCCACGGCAGCGATGCCATCCATCGCGACCCCATCTATTCCTATGCCGTGACGCTGTTGCATGACGACAAAGGCCGCACCGGCGTCGGCCTTGCCTTCACCTTGGGCGAAGGCAACCAGCTCGTCTGTGAAGCCGCCCGATTTTACGCCCAACGCCTCGTCGGCAAATCGATCGAAGAGATCATGGCCAACTTTGGCGAGTTGCAGCACACGCTGGCCGATGAACAGCAATTCCGCTGGCTCGGACCGCATAAAGGCGTCGTGCAACTCGCGCTTGCCTCCGTCACCAACGCCTGTTGGGATTTGTGGGCCAAAACTCGCGGCGTTCCGCTCTGGAAACTGTTGATCGACCTCTCACCGGAACAGATTGTCGCCACGCTGGATCTTTCCTACTTGGAAGATGAACTCACGGCTACATCCGCATTGAAGTTAATGCGCGATCATCAAGCAACGCGTCCCACGCGGGAAGGCATCATCAAGAGCGGTTATCCCGGTTATGACACCTCCGTCGGCTGGTTCAACTACGATGACACGCAGGTGCGGGAGAATTGCAAACGCGCCATCGCCGCCGGATTCACCGCGATGAAACTGAAGGTCGGCTCACGCGATCCGGAACGCGACCTGCGCCGCGCGGGTATCGTCCGCGAAGTCGCCGGTGACAAGGCGCGCGTCATGGTGGATGCAAACCAGCAATGGACGTTGCCCCAGGCGCTCGATATTTGCCAACGGCTGCAAGCCGTCAATCCGTTCTGGATCGAGGAGCCAACCCACCCCGATGATGTCTTGGGCCATAAAACGCTCGCTGATGCCATTGCTCCCACCAAGCTCGCGTTGGGTGAACATGTGCCCAACCGCGTCGTCTTCAAAAACTATCTTCAGGCCAAATGCGCCGGGTTCATCCAGGTGGACGCCGTGCGCGTGGCCGGCATCAGCGAATTCATCGCCGTCAGCCTGCTGTCGCGACGTTTTGGCATCCCGGTCGTACCGCACGTCGGCGACATGGGTCAGCTCCACCAACATCTGGTGTTGTTCAACCACATCGCGCTCGGCAACGAAGTCATTTTTCTCGAACACATCCCGCACCTGCGCGAGCACTTCGTCCATCCCTGCCGCGTGACCGGCGGCGTATATCAAACGCCACAGGAAGCGGGCTCAAGCTGCGATCTCAAGGCCGCCTGACCGATGAAATTGCCGGCCATCGTCGATTCGCATGTGCATCTGTGGAACCCTTCACAGATTCGCTATCCGTGGTTGAAAGACGTACCGGCCTTGGATCGGGCCTTCCTGCCTGCTGATTTTTCAGCGGCGGCAAGCATGTCCGGCGTTGGAAAAATGATCTTCGTGGAATCTGGCTGCGACCCTGTGCAAAGTTTGGCGGAAGCGAAATGGGTTTCAATACTGGCGGAACAGGAACCGCGTTTAAAAGGGATCATTGTCCACGCCCCTTTGGAAAAAGGCCTCGGCGTGCGGGAAGAACTTGAAGTGCTCGCCGCGATGCCCTTGGTAAAAGGCATCCGCCGGTTGCTCCAAGGCGAAACCGATGCCGGGTTTTGCCTGCGACCTAAATTTGTGGCCGGCGTGAAATCGCTGGAGAAATTTAATTTCACTTTCGATCTTTGCATCCGCCCAGAACAGTTGCCCTCAGTGACTGAACTCGTCCGCCAAATTCCACAGGTCACGTTCATTTTGGATCACATGGGCAAACCCAACATCCGCAGCGTTCAAACTGAACCATGGTCAAAAAATCTCGAAGCGCTCGCGGCGTTGCCAAACGTGGTTTGCAAAATTTCCGGTCTGACGACCGAGGCGGACCATGCCCATTGGCAACCCGGTGATCTAAAATTCTATCTGGACCGGGCTCTTGAATTGTTCGGCATCGACCGTGTTATTTTCGGCGGCGACTGGCCCGTGGCCACGCTGGCGACCGGCTACGGGCGTTGGATTGAAACGGTACAAAACGCCTTTTCACCCGTTGGGGAAGCCGGCCTCGTAAAATTATTCAAAACGAACGCAGAAAGGATCTATCGTGTTTAGCCTTAAAAATAAAACTGCCTTGGTGACCGGCGCCGCCTCCGGCATCGGCGCGGCCTTGGCAGAAACGTTCATTCAAGCGGGCGCCACCGTTTGGGTCGTCGATCGCAATGAAGCTGCCGGACGCGCCGAAGCCGAGCGCATCGGCGGTAAATTTCTCGCGCTCGATGTGGCGAGCGAAACCGATTGCGCCAACGCGGCGGAAACCGTCGGCACTTTGGACATTTTGGCGAATGTCGCCGGCATCGGCCATGTCGGCACGCTGCTCAACACGACTGCCGCCGACCTCGATCGGTTGCATTCGGTCAACGTACGCGGCGTGTTCAATTGCTGCAAAGCCTTCGTTCCCGCGATGCTGGAACGCAAATCTGGCAGCGTCATCAACATGGCCTCCATCGCCGGCGTGATCGCCGTGCGCGAACGGCTGGCATACACCGTCACAAAATTTGCCGTCGTCGGCCTGACCAAGGCGCTCGCCCTGGATCATTCGCAGACCGGCGTCCGTTTCAATTGCATCTGCCCCGGTCGCGTGGAGACGCCCTTCGTGCGCGCGCGGTTGGCCGAATATCCCGATCCCCCGGCCGCTTATCGCGACATGGCTTCAACCCAGCTCAACGGCCGCATGTTGCGGCCGGATGAAGTCGCCGCCGCCGCGCTTTATCTGGCGGCGGATGAAAGCGCCATGGTCACCGGCAGCGCCCTCATGCTCGATGGCGGCTGGAGCGCTGGAAAATAATTACACCATGAAAATCATCCGTTATCAGGACAAACACGGCGGTATCGCCTATGCCGCACAACAAACCGATGGCACCGCCTTGAAACTGGCGGGCGACATCTATCATTCACCCACCGTGACCGCTGAAAAAGCGGACACCGCCAAGCTGCTCGCGCCCATCCAGCCCAGTTCCATCATCTGCATCGGCCTGAACTATCGCCAGCACGCACAAGAAACCGGCGCGAAGATTCCTGAATATCCGATCGTGTTTTTCAAAGGCATCAACACGCTGCTGAATCCCGGCGAACCGATCTTGATCCCGACGCATTTGAAAAGCGACGAGGTGGATTACGAATGCGAACTCGCCGTGGTCATCGGTCGCGCCGGCAAAAACATCTCCCGCCAAGATGCGTTGAAGCATGTGCTGGGTTACACCTGCTGCAATGACGTCAGCGCGCGCGACTGGCAGATCAAGCGCGGCGGCGGCCAATGGTCCCGCGGCAAAACCTTTGACACCTTCAGCCCGCTCGGCCCCGTGCTGGTGACGCCGGATGAGATCACCAATCCCAACAACCTGACCATCCGCACCATCCTGAACGGCAAAACCATGCAGGACTGGAACACCAACGACATGATTTTTGACGTGCCCGCCTTGATCGAATTCCTGAGCGGAAGCACGACCTTGCTGCCGGGCACGGTGATCCTCACCGGCACCCCCCACGGCGTGGGCATGGCACAAAAACCGCCCTGCTGGCTGAAGGCCGGGGATGAATTGGCGATTGAGATCGAAAAAATTGGCACACTAAAAAATCCGGTGGCCAACGAACCACAGGTAAAAGGTTAGGGCTGCAGCAATTTTTCAATGTGCCCGGCCACTTGTGCGGCTTGCAAGGCAATGCCTTGGTCGTTGAAGTGGACATTGTCGCTGTGATATTCCGGATGGCCCGGGCCGATCGGGCTCAGGTCATCTACATCAATTCCGGCAGCTTGGACATATTTCAGGGCGATCGCATTGCGCGCCGCCACCCGGTCATCAGTCGCCTGCGTCTGGTCGCCGGGCGGCAAATGCGGTGACTCCTTCAGCATGGTCGTATTGGCCCAGATCAATTTGGCATCCGGCGCCCCGGCCTTGATGGTGGCCAGCAAGCCCGGGAAGGCCGCTTCATACTCCGCCTCGCTGTGCTGCCAGCCGTGCATGCCATTGTTGAAATGGATGATGTCGAAGTGATACTCGTGGAGCATCATCTTGATCTGGCGGTTCAAGGCCGGATCCGAAATGAAAGCAGAACTGGAGAGCCGCCCGACATATGCCTTCCCGGCCAGACGCTTTTCCACCTCGGGATAATAGGCTCGCGTGATCGAATCGCCGATGAGCAGCACGCGTGGCAGATTGGTTTCATTGGCGTGCGAGATCCAGATATCACACCACTCAATCGATTCGAGCGCCGCCGGACGCGGGGCGGCAGGTTTTGGCTGCGTGGCACAACCGGCCAGCAATATAAAGGGCAAAACGAATTGGCAAAATTTGATGGCTTTCATGCTCGATGTATCAAAACGATTGGATGCAAAAAAATCTTTGGGATGTTCCGGGAATGATCAGGTTGGTGACCTGAAAAGCTCCGTTGATACCAAAGGCATTGGTTGCCAGTGAAGTCCAATTTGAAAGCGGGATAAAAAGGTTCGTGGAAGTCAGCACCAGATAGTTGCCGGTCGACCTGCTGTTCGTGCCGCCAAAGATCAGATTGCCGCCTTGGACGCCAACCTTGTTGATCACGGGCGCCGCCGGTGCGGCGATGACTTTTAATTTACCCGTGTTCAACTGAGAGGTGTCCCACACCAAGCCGGGCCCCGGGACAAGCGGAACAATGGCGGTGAACGAACCATTATAATTTGCTGCGCTAAAGATTTGAAAAGCATCACCCGCAGCGGGTGGCGTGGCGTTGAGGTTGATCAGGTTCAATGTGCCACCATAGGTGATAATCGCACCGGATTGGATGAGATCGTTAGTTCCCGAACCGCTCAATTTGATGCGCACCGTGCCGTTGAGAAGGATGTCATTAGTGACGGAAATGGCGCCAATTGCATTGGTGCCCGTGGTGATGCCCAGCGTGACATTGGTTCCCGCCGGTGCTAAAACGGCCCCGGCTGATACGGACAGGCTTCCGTTGATCCGTCCAATGCCACCCAAAGTCTGCCCGCTGGCCAGGGTCAGCGTTTTATCCGGACGAAGGCTCACATCCACATGAACAGCGGCCGCATCAACGCCGCCGAAGAAAATATTCGAACTCTGCAAGATCGACCCGTTACCGGCCAGGCCGAGCATCATGCCACCGCTGATGACGGTGGGCCCGCTGTAAGTATTCACAGCGGCAAACACCGCCTGATTATTGTTTCCGTTCCATAGGAAACCGCCGGGGCCGCTGATGACATTGCTGAAGATCACCGTGCTGTCGCTGGTGATGAGGTGGGCGATGCCGTTCAACGCATACGTTCCGTTCATCGTCTGGCTGCCGCTGCCATAATAATAATTCCAGTTCGCGCCATCTTCCAAAGTCACGTTGGCGTTAAAAAATGTATTGGGCGATGTGAGCACCTTGAACGCCGCGTTGGGCAGCACGTGGATGTTTTTGGCATAACCGCTGTTCGCGCCAAAACTGCTGTTCCAAAAATCGACTTCCGAATCCACTATTAGTGTCGCGGCGGGATTGCCAAAACTGCCACCCATGCCCTTGATACCAAACGCGCCTTGCGCAACTTCGATGCCGCCAACATCGTTACCCAGCACAACCGTATCCCACTCGGCATAGCCGCCGGCGATTTTCAAGGTGACATTATGCGGGCCGGAAATGGTCGAGCCGTTGGCCAGGTCCCAACGATGTGAGCCTCCCAACGTCGTGTCGCCGGTGAGATTCAAGTTGAACACTTGGCTGTAAAAATCACCGCCGCTATTATAAATCGCCCCGCTGCCGCCAACACCTGCGCCCGCCGCAAAAACCGTCTTGTTACCCGCGACGGCGCTGCCGCTCAAATCAAGCGTGCCGCCATTGGTGACGGTCAATGAAGCAACCGAATCCAGCGCCCCGGCTCCGGCCCGGATCGAACCGCCACCAATCGTCACCGGTCCCGTAAAATCATTGGCCGTACCAAGGGTCAGGGTGCTGGCTCCCAATTTTGTCAGGCTGGCCGCGCCGCTGATCTTGCCCGAGCCGGTCCATTGAAAATTATTGGCGCCAGAATTGACCGTGACCGCACCGGGCGAAATGGAGCCGTTCAAATTCACCGTGGTCGGAACGCCCGCCGTGTCATCAAACAACGCCGAATCGGCATTCAGGAAAACGGTTTGCTGGCTGTTGCCGAGATTGATCCAATTTGCCGAAGTACCCACATCCCACGTCGCATTGCCGGAAGTCCAGCGCAGGCTCGCCGGATCGCGCGCGGCCAGCCGGAATAATTTTGCCTGCCGGGCATTCAGGCTGGCGGTGAACGAACCGTTGACCATCGACGTGGTGCCATCCCACAGGTTGGTCATGAGATAATAGCCCGCCGGCAGGCCCGCGCGGTTCAAATTGACCGTCGGGTTGGCGGCGCTCGAGCTGTAGTTGAAAACGGCGATGCACCAGGTGGCACCGTCCTGGCGGACCAGGATGTTCACCGCGCTGCTGCCGGTGTTGCCTTCCACCGGCATGAAAGTCCGGCCGGCGCGGGCCACATCATTGATGGCGGCATTTGTCATGAATGGCAGCGAAGCGTTTTGCGCCGACGCGGCCGACAAATTATCGCCATTCAGAAAAAGGCCGGTGACCGCGCCGCTGATGAGCCGGCTTTGCGCCTCGTTCACATTCGCTCCATTGGCGAACACCATGAGGTCGGGGTCATTGAATTGATAAACGCCATTGAGCCACCAGCCGTATGACACCGAATTCATCGTGTATTCGGTGTCCGCGATCAACGACGTTTGCGCATCGCAGGCGATCCGCCGGCTGTGTCCGTATTGATAGGGAAAAAGTGGCGCGATAGATTCGCTGATGAACATGCGGCCGTTGATGGCATTCAGCACGTATTGCATACCTTGGTTGTAGCCCTGAATGCCGGTCGTCACCGCCGGGTCATAATGCGTGCCTTCCAAGGCGCCGTGGGACAAGAAATCTAATTTGATGTAATCAAAACCCCAGTTGGTGAATTCATTGATAAAATAATTTATCAAGTGCTTTGTGCCGGGATGCGTCGGATCCAGCGCGATGGCGCCATCAAGCGTCTGCACCGCGCCGGATGGCGTCCGCAGATAGGCGTCGCTAAAATTATAAGTGCTGCCGTTCATGACCCAGTTCGAGCCCTGCGCGGCGGTTCCCCAAAAAACAAACGGCCCCCAATAAATGCCCGCCCTCTCGCCGCGCGCATGACAATGGTTCACAAAAGCCGACAACTGGCCGGAATTCAGATTATCCCAAAACGAATCAAAGTTGACGTAGACTGTGCCGCGATTCGTAAAATTCCGGCTCATCAGGTTGGTGTAGAAATAATCAGAAACGGGAATCGCGTTGCTGTAGCTGACATATTGCTGGAGCACGCCGTAGCTGTTCCAGCCGAACGGCACGCCATTCGTCCACGGCAGCCGGGCGACCACATTCGTGTTGGCGGCGGCAAAATTTTGCAACATCACCCGCCAGTCAGGACCAAATCCCACAAACAGCGTCGGTGATGAAACCGTATTGCCACTGACATAGCCGTGAGGCGCCGTGTCCGCCGACATGGTGGCCCCGCCATAGACGTTTAAAGCATTTAATTTGTTATTTGCCCCGACGAAGAAAATTCCGGTCTTCCACGTGTCATGCGTCACCGAACCGATGACGAGTCCGTTGCGGGAGGTATTGTCATAAAACGCCCCGACTTCATGCCCATTGCCGGAGCTGTTCAACGGCATGGCGTTGTAGCGGACGAACCCGTCATTATCAAAAGGAACCACGAGGGCGCGGTTGTCGTTTGTGATACCGATATCCACACCACCGGCCATGTCCACCACCACCGGCCCCATCCAGTTCGCCTTCAAGTTGGAACCGGAAACATCCACCCGCACCAGAAAATTGTCGTTCTGGTCGAGCGTGAAATATTGCCGCATCACGGGCAGCCCGCTGCCGGTGGCGGTGACAACGGCCTGGTTGCCGTTGCTGACCGCGTAGCTCCAAGTGCTGTAACCGGTGCCCTTGATGTACCCGGTATCCAGGGTGACTCCGCCGTAAAAACCGGAAATCTTTTTGGAATTCTGCCAATAGAAATCCGTGGTCCCGGCGGCCAGATTATATTTCAGCAGGACATTGGCGTTCGACATCACCAGCGTGTTGCCCACCTGTTGAAAGGATGGATCGGCTCCGGCCGGTCGCAACCAAGCCAGCGCCAGCAAAACGGCGGCGGCAAGGCGCCTGGGAAAAACCAGGCGCATCACGGGTTCTGTTGATCGGCGTAGCCGTTGGCCAGAAAGAAAAGGTCGGCCGAAGCCTCCGCAAAGGTGGGAAGCAGGGCGCCGTTGGAATATTTGGTGGGGTCGCTGCTCAAGGCATACGCCACCGTTTTGCTGCTCAGCCACCGGTGATTGTCAGCATGGCCATCGGCCCAGCTGAATGAACTGCTGTTGCCATGCCAGGCCGCCACGGAATCGACAAAGCTTGCGTCCGTGAATGCCGGGGGCGTTGGCGCGTGCATGCCCCACGGGCCGAGGTTTTCGCCGCGCGGATCATTTTCTTCAACCCACAGATAACGCTCGCTGGCGTGCACGATGTTGGCCTGTTTTTTCAAAGGCGCGGACTCGTAAGTGAATCCGTTCATGCCGCCGGCCCCTGAGTAGCTGCCATAGGCAAAACTGCCGGGGGGCGTCGTGGTATTTCCGACGGCGGAAACATTATACCGCGCATCCGCCGGACAATGCAGGACGCTCACGTTGGGAGCATATTGGTACAGCCCACCCTGCTTGTAACCTTCTTGCAATTTCGCCACATCGGCGTCGGCGGGCGAGAGACCGATCATATTTGGCAACGGGTTGGGAACCGAATACCGCCACGGGATCGTTTCGCTGGTGGTGGGGTTCACCGGCGCGTCAAAATTGATGATGTTGCCCTGGTTATCATCCGCATACATCGTCCAAGCCAGGGCGAGCTGCTTTTGATTGCTGACGCAGTTGGCGGATTTGGCCTTTAATTTGGCTTTGGCCAGCGCGGGCAGCAACATCGCCGCGAGAATGGCGATGATGGCGATGACGACCAGCAATTCGATCAAGGTGAAACCGCCCGCCGCGCGTTTTCTGCGGGCCCGGCCGGAGAGGAAACCCGACATAGGCCGGCCTTGCAGCGGCGCGTGGTTATGGCCGTCAACCGGCGGCTCGACAATAAAATTGGTCTGGAGGCGTTTCGCCATAATTCTAGTGATTGTGTCTATATCGATACTCCATTGTTACGCGTAAATCTTGCAATTTTCTTCAACGAAGAAAATTGAACATGCGGAAGACTTCAGTTGAGGCGAAGAAGCGACTTGGCCTTAAAAACAACTAAAATTTGATTTTAATGGGCAGCGGGCTTGGCAGAATCCATCGTCCAAACGGCGCAAATCGCCGCCTCATCACCGAGCCCGGTAGGGACGGCCGGGCTGGGATTGTTGGCATAGTACCATTGCGTATCCGGCGATCTCGCCGTGCGACTGCCGGGCATTTCCAGAAAACCATTCGCGTCTGTTTTTCGCACCCAATCCCACGCGTATTGCAGCCAGCGGGCGCGATATTCCTTGGATTGATGCGCATACCAGGTGATTTCGTCGTAGCCCCAAACCCAGTTAAACTCGCCTTTCGCATTTGCCTGGCCCGGATGCTGGCTGACGCCATAATTGTCGAGTTCCACGAGATAAGGCAGATGCTCGCATTTCCAGCCGCTAAACGTGAGACCGCCCTTGCTCCGGTTATAGAGGCCATCGGAGAATCCAAGTTTCAGAACCGCCTCCTGCGGCTTGTCTGACGTCTCCATGATGCGCAGGGGAAACGCGTTGAAATCCAGCAGCGGGTTCCCGTTTCGTTGCAACCCGCCGGTCGGTACATGACCGTTCAACAACACCATGTGCCGGCGCGCGTTTTTTGCCGCATGCACGCGCACCAGTTTGAACAGATGTTCCCAATGGGCATTGTCACGGTCATTTTTGTTCATGATCTCGACCTGCCCGAAATGGATGCCTTCAAAGCCGATGTCGATGTAAGACGCCGCCTGATAGTAGAACCAGAGCTGGGTCTCCATCCGGCTCTCATCCGGAACCTGTGCATTCCGGCCCATGGACCGGCGCTGTTCCGGCGCGGCGTAGATCATGTTGGTGTAAATAAAATTCCTTTTCTCCACCGGTTGACCCAACGCCATAAACACCCAATCGGGAACCGGCACCTGTTCCACCCCGGGGCTCACCGTTTCAAAAACACACGCCTCCAAAATCAGATCCGGATCGACCGCCAAAGCTTTGGGAACCTCTTGCTTCGCCCGCTCAATGTTGCTCAGGAAATTGGCCTCGCCATTCCACAGACATAGGCTGCGCCCGATGTACTTTGCCCCGATGCTCTTGATCATCCGGATGTTATCATCCAGATCGCCATGGCCGTTGAAGACGCCTTCCATCGAAATGGACCGGGACAGGTAATTCTCCAAGACCTCCCGGGAAATCGTCTTATCAAAATGATAATCGCGGACCGGTGCCACCGGCGCAACCGGCGCAACCGCGGTTTCAGCGGCAAACAGCGGTGGCATGCCAACCAAGAAACTCACGGCGAGACATATCGCCATCACCGCAGACCGATACTTGATGATTTTGCAAAAACCGTTCTTCATGAGTTTCAGGTTTGTAGTTCTGCCTTTAAACGGCGTTGCCTGTAATATTTCTCCAAAACCGAAAACCCAATTTTGGCGGTCGATCATCCTTCCCATATCGCCCACGCCTCGCCATCCCCTAAAACGGGGAGTGAGCTGCCCGTCCCCGCCCGTTATGCTTAACCAATTCACTGACCCGTTCCAATTTTACTATGAAAAAATTGCTCCCGTTATTGGCTTTGGCCCCGGCACTTTGGTGCGATCTGCCCCTGCACGCGCAGGTGGAATACGTCGATCCCGCCATGGGCGGGCAAGGGTTCATGCTGGAACCAACGCGCGCCACCGTTTCCTTGCCGAACAGTATGGTGCGGGTGTATCCCGTGCGCAAAGATCAGCTCGACGATCAGATCCGCTCGTTCCCCTTGACCATCATCTCGCACCGCCTCGGCGAACTGTTCTGGCTGATGCCCGGCGAAAACGCCAATGGTCAATGGGAACAGCCGACCACCTATGACCAGGAATTCGAAACACCTTATTACTATTCCACCCGTTTCGACGATTCACTGATCCGGACCGAATTCACCCCCACCGCGCATTCCGGTTATTTTCGTTTCACTTTTCCGGACGGCAAAGCGGTCGTCCGCCTCGCCAACCGCACGGACGGCACTCTCGCCGATGCCGGCAACAACTCCGTTTCTGGCGTGGAAAAATTTAACAACATGCAGGCGTATGTGTGCGGTGAATTCAGCGCGCCGGTCCAAGTACAGGCAGCGGCGAGCGATCACCACCTGATTATCTCGGCATCAAATGGTAAAAATGTTTTAGAATTCCGCTACGGCATTTCCTTCATCAGTCTTGATCAGGCCAGGAAAAATCTGCACGCGGAAATCCCGGCCTGGACTTTTGACAAGGTGAAACACGCTGCCCGCGACCGCTGGAACGAAGCGCTCGGCCAGATTCAGGTCGAAGGCGGCACGCCGGAGCAGAAACGCGTTTTCTACACCTCGCTTTACCGCTGCTACGAACGCATGGTCAACATCACCGAAGACGGCCAATATTACAGTGCCTTTGATCATCAGGTGCATCAGGACTCCCGGCCGTTCTACGTCGACAACTGGCTCTGGGACACTTATCGCGCGCTTGAGCCGCTGCACACCCTGCTCAACCCGGAGATGGAGGCGGACAAGCTCCAGTCCTACGTCCGCATGTATCAACAATCCGGCTGGATGCCGGTATTCGCCGTGCTGTGGGGCAACCACGAATGCATGACCGGCAATCACGCCGCTGCGTGGATGGCTGATGCCTGGAGCAAAGGCATTACCAATTTCGACCTCACCACCGCCTACGCCGGCGTGAAGAAAAATTCCACCGAAGGCACCTGGCTGCCGTGGCGTCGCGGTCCTAAAAGTTCGCTGGATGATTTCCTCGCGGAACATGGTTACATGCCCGCGTTGAAACTGGATGAAAAGGAGACCCTCGACGCCGTTCACCCCCGCGAACGCCGTCAGGCCATCTCCGTCACCGAGGCGCAAAGCTACGATGATTGGTGCACCGCCCAAATGGCCCGCGATCTGGGCAAAAACGCGGACTACCAATTTTTTGTCAAACGCGCCGCTGATTACACCAATGTCTTCCGCGTGGACAAAGGCCATGCCTGGCCGAAAGATGCCTCTGGTAATTGGATTGAATCGTACGAGCCCGGCTTTTCCGGCGGCCAGGGCGGACGCGATTACACCACCGAAAACAACGGCTATACCTATGACTGGGACGTGCAACACGACCTGTCAGGTTTGTTTGAACTGATGGGTGGCCGGGCAAAAGCAGAAGCAAAATTGGACCAACTGTTCCG
>DASZCA010000220.1:0-3144 GCA_035943555.1 Verrucomicrobiia bacterium | reverse complement strand
AGGGTGGTTACAGGCCGCGCGCTGCGGCTGGTCCCTGTCTCCCCAACACAGCCGCCGCCCATTGAAACGCCCGGTTTTAGAAAGGTTTCTACAAAGCGCGTTGGATGTTGAATGTTTTTGAAATAAGGCCGTGATTTAAATTCAACCGTTCTCGTCGGGATAGCAAAGCAAACGGCGCAGGAAGTTTTTCCTGCGCCGTTTGTATTGAAACTGGATTTTTATTTATCAGTGGCAGCCGCAGCCGGAGCCGCAGGAGCCGCCTTCGGCGAGGTCATCGGCGGTGGGGATGCGGCCGAGTTCGATGGTCTTGGCGACCGTCTTCTTCACGGTGCTCTGAAGTTCGTGCATCTCTTCCTGGGCGTCAAGGAAACCGGCGGCGACGGGGTTTTTCAGGAGGGCGTCGCGATCCTTTTCGAAGGAGGCGATTTCGGTCGGATCGAGCGGCTGGCCGTGGTGCTGCTTTTCTTGGAGGGCCTGGCCGCGGCTCATGAGAGATTCATAAGCGCCGCGGGCGGTGCTATCCGCGAGAAAGGTGTCGATGCGCGTGCGGATGCCGCCGGTCTGGATTTCCTTGAGGATGGCTTCGCACAGCTCGTTCGTTTTGGTCTCAATTGTAGTAGGCATAAAATGTGGCAAATAATAGACCATAAGAAGGGGAAGAATGCAAACCTTGCGTGAGGTGGCGGGGTGGCTGGATGATTGGATTGGTGGATGGTTGGATGCGTGATTGGAAGCGAATGCGACTTTAACGTTCGAGATGGCACTTTTTTGAAAAGAGGCGGGGATGAGGAAGGTGATTTTTTGTTTTTGAAAATGTTGCGATTTACAGGGGAATTTGAAGATTTGCGGCCAGTCGCTCTTCTCGCGACACCAATTATCGCCAATATCCGCAATGGGATTATGATTTATTCGGAATTTTTTGGGGCGGACCCCCTTCCCACTCCCGTTTTTTGAAAATAAATGGCATAAATCTGCTAGTTACATTCCCCACACGAATTCAGGTTTTAGGAATGTATGATAGGCTGCCGGGTATGCGATGCCTTGGGCATACATGGCGGGTGGTGGACGGCACTGAATTTTGGTTCAGGGTCGGAGGTGGTTTTTTGTGCCGACGAGGTAAAGATTTTTTTGGTGCATCGACCAAGGAAGAGTTCTGGTTTCCCGTGAGGGCGCGTTTTGAGGGAACACATCTTCAGGAAAGCTCCAGAGGGCTGGAGCACTCCAAGACGCTGCGCGAGGGTTGGACACGGTGGAGGATCCATGGGCGGCAATAGCCATCACCAAAAAAGAACTGTGATATCCCACGATTTCCCAACGGATTTTTTTTGGAGCGGGGTATTTTTGAGGGCTTTAAAATTGGAGAAAAAGCCAATGAATTTGAGGGAATCCAGGTAAATCCAACTAAATCCAACCGACCCATTTGCGATTTACGAATGACGATTAACGCGAGATTTGGAGGTATGGAGCTTGCTGAGATATTCATGCCACAAAGTGCCCGCTGCGCGGGCACAGTCTGTCGCAGCACGATACACTCCATCTGGGCGGGACGGAGTAGCGCATCCACTTTTTTCCGGCAACGTACGGCGGGACTTCACCAGATTTTTTGCGGGGTGAGCGGACTTTTCAGCCGGGTAAAAGTTTTTCAAAAAATGTCAAGCCGCCCAAAATGGCGCCATGGTTTTCTGCCAATGGGTTTGACAGTGCTTGCGAAAATCGCTAAATCCTTGCGCACACCTTATGGAATCCATCCATCTCCACAAAATTGACTACGTCATTTTAGTCGCCTACGTCGCTTTCGTCATCGGAATCGGCTGGAAACTGGCGCGCTATATGAAAACCTCGGCGGACTTCTTGACGTCCGCCCGCTCGATCCCGACCTGGGTGACGGGTTTAGCCTTCATCTCGGCGAACCTCGGGGCGCTGGAACTGGTGGGCATGGCGGCGAGCGGCGCCAAATACGGCATCGCGACGGCACACTTTTACTGGGTGGGCGCGATCCCGGCGATGATCTTCCTGGCAGTGTTCATGATGCCGTTTTATTACGGGTCCAAGGCGCGCTCGGTGCCGGAATACCTGAAGATGCGGTTTGATGAACGGGTGCGCTTTTTGAACTCGGTGGCGTTCGCGGTGATGACGATTTTTGCCTCGGGCATCTCGATGAATGCGCTGGCGAAGCTGCTGCACTCCCTGCTGGGCTGGGATTACAACGCGGCGTTGTGGATCTGCTCGGGCGTGGTGCTGTTGTATGTTTTGAAAGGCGGTTTGACCTCGGCGATCTACACGGAAGTGCTGCAATTCTTCATGATCGTGCTGGGTTTCGCGCCGGTGGTTTATCTGGGACTCAAGGATGTGGGCGGCTGGGGCAAAATGAATGAGGCGCTGCACGGCGTTTCCAAGGCCAACGGTTTTGCGGAAAATGCGTGGTCCAGCGCGTGGCAGCCGTTGCTCGGCGGACCGACGGCCAATCCGATGGGCGTGGATTGGTTTGCGATGATCTTCGGACTCGGGTTCGTCCTAAGCTTTGGTTACTGGTGCACGAACTTCCTGGTGGTGCAACGGGCGATGGCGGCAAAAAACATGACGGCCGCGCGTAACACGCCTTTGGTGGCCGCAGTGCCGAAGATGTTTTTCCCGTTCCTGGTGATCTTGCCGGGCATGATCGCGATCGCACTGACCTCGATCCCGGGCAAAGATTATCGCGTGCCGCCGCCGATCGTGGCGCAGGCAAGTTATGATTCGGCCATCGCGGCGGTGAAGAGCGCGAATGTGGCGGATCCGGCAGCGGCGGCAGCGGCGGTCAGCGCGGCGCTCGGTAAAAAAGTGGACGCGGCCAAAGTGGGCGAGCTCGTGGCAGCCAATGTCGGCGGCAAGCTCTCGGATACGGAAATCCAGAAGGGTCTTTACAACAGCATTTCGGAATACGACTACGACGGCGTCATCCTCTCTTTGGTGAAGAAATACTGCCCGGCGGGTTTGCTGGGTCTGGCGTTGACGGCGTTGTTGGCGTCCTTCATGTCCGGTATGGCGGGCAACGTGACGGCGTTCAACACGGTGTTCACATATGACCTGTACCAAGCGTATCTGGCGAAGGGCAAAACGGACGCGCACTATTTCTGGGTGGGCAAGGTGATCACGGTGGTGGGC
>DASZCA010000219.1:0-2318 GCA_035943555.1 Verrucomicrobiia bacterium | reverse complement strand
GTGCTGGCGCTTTGGCTATGGGCAAAGGATTCGCGGCCATGGATGCACTGGCTGGGGATCACCGCATTTTTATTGGTGATTTTGCAAGGTGTGCTGGGCGGATTGCGGGTGCGTTGGAACTTGGACTGGCTAGGTGTGCCGCATGGCGCGGTGGCCCAGACGTTTTTGGTGCTGACGACGAGCATCGTGCTGTTTTTGAGCCGGTGGTGGATCAATTCAGCCACGCAAAAGCAAGTGGCCGTGCCGCGCGGAACGCGAAAGCATGTGCTTTACCTGACGATTTTGATTTTCATCCAGTTGTTGATCGCGGCGACGATGCGGCATCAGCATGCGGGGCTGGCGATCTGGGATTTCCCGGCGGCGCACGGCAGGGTCTGGCCGTCCACGACGCCGGAGGCGATCGCGGACTACAATGCAAACCGGCCGGCGGGCCTGGTGGGCCGGCCCATCACGGCGTTTCAGGTGAACTTGCAGATGATCCACCGGCTGGTGGCGTACACGATTTTTCTGGGGGTGATGGCCTTGCCGTTCATGGCGCGGAAGCGTTTGGGTGGCGCGGACGGGTTGACGAAATTTGCGTGGTTCTGGCTGGCATTGCTGTCGGTGCAGATCGTTCTGGGGGCGGCAACGGTGTTAACCAACAAGGCGGCGGATATCACGACTTTGCATGTGATGGTGGGGGCGCTGGCGTTACTGACGGGGGTGCTGTGGTGGCTGGTGGCGCTGCGGCGGACGAAAATGGCCAATTAAATGAAAATGAACGCCATGAATCGCCGATTTAAGGGAGGTCGCAACCCAGTTTTGCGGCAAACAACATTGACAGAAATTGTTTCAACAGGCCAAAATAGGCTGATTAAGGCGCGCTTTTTCGCGCCCCGATGTAAATGAAAGTTTCCGCAGAAGTATTTGATTCCAACGCCGCCTCGGAAAAATCCTGGACGGCGGTTTTTGCCGATTTGACGAAGGCGCGGCTGACGATGCTGGTGTTGCTCACCACGCTGGTGGGCTATTACCTGGGCTGGCGCGGAACGATGAATTATCTGCTGATGTTTCACACGCTGTTCGGCACGGCGCTGGTGGCCTCCGGCGCGGCGGCGTTGAACCAGCTGCTCGAACGCGAGCATGATGCCAAGATGCGCCGCACGGCGAGCCGTCCGCTGCCTTCGGGCCGGTTGCAGCCGACGACGGTGGCGATTTTTGGCGGGGTTTGCTCGGTGGTCGGTCTGACCTATCTTGCGCTGGCGGTGAATCTTCTCACCAGCGTGCTTGGGGCGGTGACGCTGATCAGCTATCTCTTCATCTATACGCCGCTCAAACGCGTGACATGGACGAATACCTTGGTCGGCGCGATCCCCGGGGCATTGCCGCCGTTGATGGGTTGGACGGCCGCGCGCAATGAGCTCGGCGGCGAAGGCTGGGCGCTGTTTGCAATCCTCGCGTTCTGGCAATTGCCGCACTTTTTCGCCATCGCGTGGATGTATCGTGAAGATTATGCGAAGGGTGGTTTTGTGATGCTGCCGAACATCGATCCGGATGGCAGCCGCACGGCGCAACAATCTATCGGCAACACGATCGCTCTGATCTTGGCGAGCCTGTTTCCGTTTGTGATGGGGATGAGCGGGCGGGTTTATCTCGTCGCCGCCTTGGTGCTAGGTGCGGGCTTTTTGTTCTGCGCCATCCAGTTTTCGCGGCAGATGACTTTGCCTCGCGCCCGATTGCTGTTTTTTGCCTCGATCATCTATCTGCCGCTGTTGCTGGTGGCGATGGTCAGCAACAAGTTGAAATAAATTTTTATGCAAGCGAACGTCCAACAATTTCCGCCGTTCCGCGAACCGGCGCACGGCCACGACGACCATGGGCACGATCACGGCCATGAACATCACGAGCCGGGCTTCTGGACCAAGTACATCTTTTCCTCGGACCACAAGGTCATCGGCATCCAATACGGCCTGACGGCGCTGAGCTTCCTGCTGTTCGGATTTTTCCTGATGCTGCTGATGCGCTGGCAGATCGCACATCCGACGCAACCGGTGCCGTTCATCGGACCGTTGCTGGAAAAAACCCTCGGACCGATGGCGGCCGGCGGGGCGATCTCACCTGATCTTTACAATGCGTTCGGCGCGATGCACGGCACCATCATGGTGTTCCTCGGGATCGTGCCGCTGGCGTTCGCGGCGTTCGGCAACTATGTGGTGCCGCTGATGATCGGCGCGCCGGATATGACGTTTCCGCGCATCAACATGGCGAGCTATCACGCGTTTTTTCTCGGCGGCGTGGTGATGTTTGTGAGCTTCTTCATTCCGGGCGGCGCGGCGCAA
>DASZCA010000218.1:0-10022 GCA_035943555.1 Verrucomicrobiia bacterium | reverse complement strand
ACAAGACGGGTTTGCAGCCGTATCTCGACAAGCTGGGTTTCAACCTGGTGGGCTATGGTTGCACGACGTGCATCGGCAACTCGGGGCCGCTGCATCCGGCGATCGAAGACGCGATCGTGAAGAACAATCTGGTGGCGGCCTCGGTGCTCTCGGGCAACCGGAATTTTGAGGCGCGCGTGCATCAGAACATCAAGGCGAACTTCCTGATGTCACCGCCGCTGGTGGTGGCGTTCGCGCTGGCGGGCCGTGTGGACATTGACCTGACCAACGAGCCGCTGGGCACGGGCAAGGATGGCAAGCCGGTGTTGCTGCGCGATATCTGGCCGAGCTTGCGCGAGGTGCGCGATCTGATGCAGGCCGCGTTGCAGCCGGATGTGTTCCGCCGTTTGTACAAGGATTTTGCAGCGCAGAATCCAAAATGGAATGAAATCTCTTCGAGCACGGGCAACGTGTATGAGTGGGACCGCAAGTCCACTTACATCCAAGAGCCGCCGTTCTTTGAACATTTCTCGATGCAGCCCGGAAGCATCGCCCCGATCACGGGCGCGCGGGCGCTGGGCATTTTTGGCGACAGCGTGACGACGGATCATATCTCGCCCGCGGGATCGTTCAAGAAGACGACGCCAGCCGGGAAGTATCTCGTGGAGAACGGCGTGGCGGTGGAAGATTTCAACAGCTACGGCTCGCGCCGTGGCAATGATCGCGTGATGACGCGCGGGACGTTCGCGAATGTGCGGATCAAGAACCTGATGGTGCCGGGGGTAGAAGGCGGCGTGACGAAATTGCAGCCGGCGGGCGAACAGGTGAGCATCTATGACGCGTCGATGAAATATCAGGCGGACAAGACGCCGCTGGTGATCATCGCGGGCCAGGAATACGGCACGGGTTCTTCACGCGACTGGGCGGCGAAGGGCACGAACTTGCTCGGTGTGAAGGCGGTCGTGGCGCAGAGCTTCGAGCGCATCCATCGCAGCAACTTGGTGGGCATGGGCGTGCTGCCGTTGCAGTTCAAAGAAGGCACCACGGCGCAGACCTTGAAGCTCGATGGCACGGAGACGTATGACATCGTTGGCCTGGACGCGAACATCAAGCCGCAGCAGGATCTGACGCTGAAGATCACGCGCAAGGACGGCGCGGTGGAGAACGTGGCGGTGAAGTGCCGCATCGATACGCCGATTGAAATTGATTACTACCAGCACGGCGGGATTTTGCCGTATGTGTTAAGGCAACTGGTGGCGAAGGCGTAATTAATGGGGCGCCGGAGAAACTCTGGCGCCCTTTTTTTGCAATGGATACTCCAGCGACAATCGCGGTACTGGTGATTACGGGGCTGGTTACATTCGTGGCGTTTCAAAAGCCGGGGCTGCTGGAAAAGTTGATGCTGAATCCGCAGGCGATCCTCGCGGACAAGGAATATTACCGGCTGTACTCGTCAGGATTCATCCACGCGAACTGGATGCATTTTACGTTCAATGCGTTCAGTTTTTACAGTTTTGCGGCGACGATTGAGCATCGTTATGGCCCGAGTGTGATGTTGTTGATTTATGGGTGCTCGATCTTGGGCGGGTCGTTGCTGTCGTTGATCATTCACCGGAATCATGAGTATCGGGCGCTGGGGGCTTCGGGTGGGGTGTGCGGGATCATCTTCGCTTCAATTTTTCTGCTGCCGCATATTTCGATCAACATGTTTTTCATTCCGATTGGCATCCCGGCTTATTTGTATGCGGTGGTGTTTTTGGTGGGGTCGTTTTTTGCGCATCGACGCCAGTTGGGGAACATCGGGCATGATGCGCATCTGGGCGGTGCGATCGTGGGGTTACTGGTGGCGGCGGGATTGTATCCCGACAAGATCGCGGCGGCGCCAGGGATGTTTGCGCTGGTGATGGGTTTGTCGGTGGCGATTTTGTTGGCGATGATTTTTCTGCCGCATTATGCGGCGGACCGGCGATTTGGGCGGAAGCCGGAATTTACGGGTGATGAACGGGAGAAACGGTATCAGGAGAATGCGAGTTTGAATGATAAAAAGGCGGAACTGGATGCTTTGCTTGACAAGATCGCGAGGCAGGGGATGGGGAGTTTGTCGGAGGGGGAACGGGAACGGATGGAGAGGTTGTCGAAGGAGCTTTATAGGTGAGGAGGGGGTAATTTTTTGAATATAGAAATATCAACACGCCGAATCGGAGTTCGGCGGTACGTTTCATGGGCCGTGTCTCTGCTGTATTCCTGCCGCTAAATCGCGTAGGCTGCGGGCTGTGATTCACAATGTTCATGAGATCGCGGCGGAAGTGATCCGGCAGACCGGCAAGGACAAGCCGGCGGATGCGGCGTTGCGCGAGGTGCTCAAACAGATCAAAGACCTGGCGCCGTTTGACGCGACGGAGGTCGCCAAAACGGTTTTTCTTTATTACCGCTGGCATGTCTGGCTGCGTGAGGAGCGCGGCGTGGAGTCCAAGATGCGCCTGGCGATCCGGTTGAACCAACGTTTTCAGGCGGATAACGCGAGCGTTCCGCTGGTGGAATTGCGGGCGAAGGCGGTGCCGGCGTGGGCGGCGGAGCAGATAGAAGTTACGGACGAATGGCTGCTGTCTTTGCAACGGGAACCGAAACTTTGGTTGCGAGCGAAACGCGGTACAGGCAAGGCGTTGGCAAAAACTCTTTTTGCGGCGGATGTCAGTCCGTTGTTGGCGGATGCGTTGTTGTATCGCGGGGAGGAAGATCTTTTCAAGTCGCCGGAATTTCATGCGGGGGAATTTGAGATCCAAGATATCGCGTCGCAGATCGTGGGGATGGTGTGTGCGCCGGAGCCGGGTGAGGCGTGGTGGGATACTTGCGCGGGTGAAGGCGGCAAGACGTTGCATCTCTCCGACCTGATGCAGAACAAGGGGATGCTCTGGGCGAGTGATCGCGCGGAATGGCGGTTGACCAAGTTGAAACGCCGGGCCGGGCGGGCGAAGGCGTTTAATTATCGCGCGGCGTTCTGGGATGGCGGCAAAAAATTGCCGACGAAAACCAAGTTTGATGGCGTGCTGGTGGATGCGCCGTGCAGCGGCATCGGCACCTGGCAACGGAATCCGCAGGCACGGTGGACGACGACGCCGAATGACGTGCTGGAGCTGTCGGTGATCCAGAAAAACCTGCTGGGGAACGTGGTGCCGAACATCAAGCCGGGCGGCAAATTGATCTTCTCGGTATGCACGTTGACGCGCGCAGAGACGACGGAGGTTGTGGATGATTTTAATTCGAAGTTTGGCGCGGAGTTTGAGCCGATGGTTTTGCCGAGGATCGGCGAGGGAGAGAATATGCTAACGCCTGGGGCCACGATGATGATCTGGCCGCATGAGCTGGGTGGGAATGGGATGTTTGTGGCGGGGTGGCGACGGAAGGGGTAAAGGGGGGGACGCCGAACATTTAACATTCAACGCCCAACATCCAAGTTAACGCTGCGGCGTTGTTACTTGAAAGTTGGGCGTTGAATGTTTTCTTATTTCTCCGGGCGGAGGATGGCGGTGACGGTGCTTTCGGGTTTCAGATATTTTTGCGCGACAGCTTTGATCTGTTCCAAAGTGACGGCTTCGTACTTGGCATCGTCGGCTTCGCTGCGTTGATAGCCCAGGCCGTAGAGTTCATCGAGGGCACTGGTGGAGGCGAGGTGGCCGAGATCGGCGCGGGCGATTTTTTTGCCGCCGATGATCTTGGCTTTAGCGCGGCGTAATTCATCGGCGGTCAAACCTTCGGTACGAAGCAGTTCGGCTTCCTTGAGCAATTCTTTTTCAACCTGCTCGGTTTTGGAAGGTTCGGTGCCGGTATAGAAAGCGAAATAGCCGGGGGCGACGCCGCAGAGGGTTTGCGCGCCGACGTAGTAGGCGAGGCCGAGCTGTTCGCGGATGCGCAGGAACAGCCGCGAGCCGAGGTCGCTGCAGGTTTCCTGGAGAATCTCCAAGGCGTAACGGTCTTCGCTAAAGATCGTGGTGCCGGGGAAACCGATGACGAGGACGGCCTGCTTTTTATCGCGCGTTTCGGTGATGTGCTTGGGCGCGGTCAACGGTTGCAGGGTGTAGGTTGCGGGTTCCTGTTTGAGCGGTTTCCAATCGGCAAAGGCTTTTTTCACCGCTTCCTTCACGTCAGCGACTTTGACATCGCCGAAGATGGCCATGACGCAGTTGTTGGGGACGGTCAGGCGATGGTGAAACGCTTTCAGGTCGGCGACGGTGATTTTAGCGACACTCTCTTCTGTGCCGCTGGGGTCGAGGCCGAAGCTGGTGTTGCCAAAGAGCCCGCGGCGCATGGCGAGGCTGGCGCTCTTAAGCAGGTCATCCCGCCGCGACTGGATGCCGGCGAGCTGGACCTCGCGTTCGCGTTCAAGTTCATCGGCGGGGAAAACGGGGTTGAGCAGCACATCGGCGACGAGGCCGAGGCCGGTGGCGAAATCGCTGCTCATGACCTCGGCGTTCACGCCGAAACTCTGGTTGCCGCCGTAGCTGTCAATGTGGCCGCCGATGGATTCGATCTCGGTGGCGATCTTTTCAGCATTACGCGTCTTGGTGCCCTTCAAGAGCAGGCGGGCAAGCAGCGACGTGCTGCCGTTGTTCGCTTCATTTTCCGTGAGGACACCGCCTTGGAACACGGCGCGAAATTCCACGAACGGGAGGCGGTGATCTTCTTTTACCAAGAGTTTCAAGCCGTTGGGTAGCTCGATCTTTTGGATGGGATGATCGGAATTGGTTTCGATGTTGGCCTTGGCTTTGGGAGCGGCGCCGTTGGGCAGCAGTGCGTAGAGCGTGCGGTTTTCGGCGGTGAGATAGGTGCGGGTGACGCGCTGGACGTCGTTCATGGTGACCTGCTTGACGGCGGCGAGATAGCGTTCGGAAAAATTCAGATCATTCGCGGCGAGCCAGTTGCCGCCGAGGTTTTGCGCCTGGCCTTCCATGGTTTTGCGGGAGGAAAGTGTGGCGGAGATGAACTGCTTCATGGCCTTCTGCAATTCGTCCGCGGAGACGGAAAGGGATTTGATGCGCTCAATCTCGGCGAGGATGGCGGCGTTGGCGGCTTCAAATTTATCGCCATCCACAACAGAACTGACTCCGAAAAGGCCGGGCAGGCCGGGGCTGTAGGTCCAAGCATCGACGTGATGTACGAGGCCCTGTTTCTCACGAACTTGCTGGTGCAGGCGCGAACTGCGTCCGCTGCCGAGCAACACGGCGAGGACGTCGAGCACGGGGACGTCCGCATGGCGCAGTTCGGGGATGTGCCAGGCGTAGTGGGTGTGGCCGAGTTCGACGGCGGCTTCCTCAATGATGACGCGTTCGCCGGTTTGACGAGGTTCGAGCGGGAGGACGACGGGGGGCATCGCCTGCGATTTGGTGCTCGCGTAGGCGGTCTTGATCTGGGCGACGACATCGGTGTTCTTGATGTCACCGGCGACGACGTAGAAGACGTTGTTGGGAGCGTACTTCTCGGTGTAGTAGCTGCGGATATCGTCGGGCTGGATGCGATTAAAAATATCGAGATAGCCGATGATCGTGTAGCGATAAGGGCTTTTGGTGTAGGCGACTTCGAAGAGGCGGCGGCTGGCGCGGCGGCCGGGATCGTCCTGGCCCATGTCCATTTCGCGGCGGATGACATCGAGTTCCTTGGCGAGTTCATCCGGCGGCAGGGTGGCGTGCTGCATGATGTCGCAAAGGATATCGATGGCTTTCACGGCGCCGGTATTGGGGACGTCGATGTGATAGACGGTACGGTCAAAGCTGGTGTAGGCATTCATGTAACCGCCGGCCTCCTGGACTTCCTGGTCGATGCGGCTGCCGGGGCGGGTGGTGGTGCCCTTGAAAAGCATGTGTTCGAGCACGTGGGAGAGACCGGCGCCAAGCCATTTGCCCTCGTGAATGCTGCCGGCGGCGCACCAGGCCTGCGCGGAGACGACCGGGGCGTTGTGATCCTCGCGCACGATGATGGTCAGGCCATTATCAAGCGTGGTGATGGTGACGCCGGGCGGAATCGACGGGATGACAGCGGTGTTTTTGCTCATTTCGAATGTATTAGGATAAGCGGAAACGGGTTGGGGGCAAATTGAATTTGAATTCAGCAAAGGGAAGCCAGCGGCAGGAAAAAATAAATTTGCCAAAGGCGGCAGGTTGCAGGACGGTCACAATGCTTGAAAGATGCATTGAGCATTTTACGGCAAAGGGATATAACCCAAACAGCCATGACAGCCCGGTATCATTTCATACTTTTTCTGCTGATCTTTTCCGCCGCGTTTCAACGGGCGGAGGCGGCGCTGAATTTTTCGGTCAGCACCATCCCGGCGCTCGGCACCGGCGCGGTCACCGTGACGGTGGCGGATGTGAATGGCGATGGGAAGCCGGACCTGATCTGTGCGAATTACAACGATCCGACCAACACGCTGACGGTCCTGACCAACAACGGCAGCGGTGTTTTTGGGTCCAATATGAGTTTTTCGATCGGTACCGGCGTGGGGGTGGTGGTGGCGGCGGATTTCAACGGTGACGGCAAGGTAGATCTGGTGTGTAACAGCAGCGGGACGACATTGACGGTGCTGACGAACAGCGGTGGCGGGTTTTTCACGAACAACGTGACGCTGAACACGGCCTCATTGCCGGCGGGCATCGCGGTGGCGGATGTGAACGGTGACGGGCGGCCAGATGTGGTCTGTGCCAATTATATTTCGGACACGTTGAATGTGTTCACCAACACCCTTACCGGCCTGCGGGCCAACCCCGTCCAGTCATTGTCGCTGACAGCCGGAAGCCACCCGATCTGGGTCGTGGCGGCGGATGTGAACGGCGATGGCAAGCCGGATTTGATCTGCGCGAATTATGCCTCCAATTCGGTGACTATTTTTACGAACCGGGGCGATGGCGTGTTCGGTTTTAATGCAACGGTGGCCGCCGGCAGCAACCCCCACCGGGTGATCGTGGCGGACATCAATGGCGACGGCAAACCGGACCTGATCGTGGCCAATGCCACGGTTCAACAACTGACCCTGTTGACGAATGACGGCAGCGGGACGTTCAAGTTCAACGCGACCCTGAACACCGATGCGGGCGGGGCCTATGATGTGGTGATGGCCGATCTGAACGGGGATGGCCGGCCGGATCTGATCTCCGCCAATGCCGGGAGCAGCACACTAACGGTATTCACGAACAGCACCAGCACCGGGACGTTCAGTTACAATAGCACCTTGATCCTCAGCAGCCCGACCAGCCAGCCGTATTGCGTGGTGGCGGCGGACCTCAACGGGGACGGCAAGCTGGACTTAGTGACGGCGAATCTTAACAACAGCACACTGTCCATGTTGCTGAACGTGAACACGTTTCCGGCGCCGAAGTTGAGCATCACGCAGGCGGTCGGCAAGCCGGTGGTGTCATGGCCGGCGTGGAACGGGGGATATACGCTGCAGACCAATGTGAACTTGGCCACTGGCAACTGGCGCACGTATGGCGGAAGCCTAGGCTATGACGGGGTGAAGAACACATTTACCAATGCACCGGTGAAGAATTTGTTTTTCCGGTTGATGCATTGAGGGGGAAGTGTCGAGGGTTATGAGATTAAACTTTAATTTTGGAAAAGTTATGATCGGTTTAGCGCTGCTGCTCATTTCGCATTTGAGCAGTCGTGCGAATATTTATTTTGTGAATTCTTCAGCAGACGGAACCAATATAGACACATTGCGAGGGGCAGTGTTGGATGCCAACCGGCACGGTGATGGGAGTATCATTGTGCTTATAGCCAAAAGTTACGAACTCGACACGCCGGATTTAGGCAGTGAATTGCCGGTAATGGTCCGTCGTTTGAATATCATCGGATGGGGGCAAGCAAATGTGTTCATCCATGCCCCACCAATGGAGCATGTTTTCCATGTCTATCCAGGCGGGCAACTCACTCTAATCAATGTCACTCTCGCTAATGCGGGAGCAAACGCCGGCGATCTTTATTCAAAAGGCGGGTGCCTAGTTCAGATGGTGCGATTTATATAATTTTTAGGAGGTTTTCGCAGAATGTGACTGGCCCGTATGTGAATCTGCTTATTCTCTTTAGCCCCGGTGGCAAACCGGATAGGTTTTCACACGAATGAATCCTGCGGCACTTCTGGAATCTGGAATGACGGCGCATCGCGCAGGCGATCTGACCAAGGCGGCGGCGGTTTACCGGCAGATATTGGAGCGCTGGCCAAAGCATCCGGATGCGCTTTTTCTGCTGGGACTGATACTGCAAGGTGAAGGCAATCATGCGGAGGCGGTGAAGCTGTTTGCAGCGGCGGCGAAGGCGCACCCGAAGATGGCGAAGGCGCATTTGCAACGGGGATTTTCACTCAATGCGCTGGGACAGACGGAGCAGGCGGCGACGGCATTCAAGGCGGCGATCACGGGGCAATCGAATCTGGCGGAGGCGCATCATCAACTGGGTAACGCGTTACGGGCGCTGAAGCGGCTGCCGGATGCGGTCGCGCGATTGCGGGAGGCGACGCGACTTGCGCCGGCGGATGCGGTCGTCTGGCTGAGCCGCGGGATGGCGTGCTTGGACAGCCAACTGTTTGACGAGGCGGTGGAGAGTTTTCAACAGGCAGTGAAATTGAACGGCTCGTTGCCGGAGGCGCGTGAAATCCTGGGGCAGGCGCTGATGGCGTTGCAGCGGAATGACGAGGCGCGGGAACAGTTGCGAGAAGCGCTCCGGTTGCGGCCGGATTTTGCGGAGGCGCATCATGATTTGGGGCGGATCTGTTCGGAGGAAGGGTTGCTGGCGGAAGCGGCGGTGCATTTCCGGAATGCGCTGGCGGCGAAACCGGCGGCGGATACGCATACCAATTTGCTTTTCTTACTCAATTACCTGCCGGAGACCACGCCGGAAAAACATTTTGCGGAACATCGGCAGTGGTCGGAATGGTTTGAGCGGCCGTTGCGCGGTGGCTGGTTGCCGCATGCGAACACGCCGACGAAGGAACGGCGTTTGCGGATCGGGTATGTCTCGCCAGATTTTCGCGATCATCCGGTGACGTCGTTTATCGAGCCGATTTTGCAGCAGCATCACCGGGAACAGTTTGAAATTTTTTGTTATTCGACTTCGAAGGTGGCGGATGCGGTCACAGAGCGGTTGCGTCGGCTGGTCAGCCAATGGCGGGATATTCATGGATGGGAGCCGGACAAGGTAGCGGAACTGGTGCGGCAGGATGGGATTGATATCTTGGTGGATCTGGCGGGACACACGACGAATAACGGGTTGCAGGTTTTTGCCCGCAAGCCCGCGCCGGTGCAGGTGACGTGGATGGGGTACCCGAACACGACCGGTTTGGAGGCGATGGATTACCGGATCACGGATGCGATCAGCGATCCGCCGGGGCAGACGGAGCAATGGCATAGCGAGAAGCTTGTACGATTGTCGAAAACGTTTTCGTGTTATTGCGCGCCAAAGGAAAGCCCGGCGGTCGGGCCGCTGCCCGCGCTGGCGAATGGCTATGTGACGTTCGGGTGCTTCAATAATTTTCGGAAGGTAAGCGAACCGACGATTGAACTGTGGTCGCGGTTATTGCGCGAGATGCCGACGGCGAAGTTGCTGATGAAATCGCAGGGGTTGAACAATCCGAAGACGGTTGAGCGGCTACGCGAGCAGTTTGTCCGCGCGGGCGTGGACGCCGGACGGGTGGAATTGCTGGGCGCAGGGCTTTCGAAGGAGCAGCACATGGGGTTGTATAACCGGGCAGATATCGGGCTGGATCCATTTCCGTACAACGGCACGACGACGACGTGCGATGCGTTGTGGATGGGTGTGCCGGTGGTGACGCTGGCGGGCAGGACGCATGTGGCGCGGGTGGGCATGAGCTTGGTCTCGCATCTTGGGTTTCCGGAATGGGGTGCGGAGACGTCGGAGGCGTATGTGGCTAAGTGCCAGGAATTGGCGGGTGACTTGACTGGTTTGGCGACGGTGAGGGCGGGGTTGCGGGAGAAGATGCGGGTGAGTCCGTTGTGTGATGCGGTAGAATTTATCGGGAATCTGGAGAGTGCTTATCG
>DASZCA010000217.1:0-7236 GCA_035943555.1 Verrucomicrobiia bacterium | reverse complement strand
CTCGACGTGGAACTCCTTCTCGGATGGTTTTGGCGACTTTGGGGTACAGACGGACGACATCATGGCGCGCAGCGAATTTGATTCGCAGCTCGGCATCGCGACGGTGACCGCAACGACCGGCACTGGCAGCATCGCGATCGGCGTGACGCCGGATGTGCAGGCGTGGGCGAATGGCGCCACCAATTGCGGCTGGCTGATCCATGGCTGGCCGTTTGAAACAGACGGCACGGGCCTCGCGCCTTCAGAAGATCCGTTGGTGGATAACCGTCCGCACCTGCGGGTGTATTGGATTCCGGCAGGTACTGCGAATGCCGCCTTCCGTTCCGGCGATAACAGCTATGCCGGTGCGCATGACACCGACCTGACCCAGGCCACGCCGGACGTGAATAATTCCACGGTGGCGACCATGTGGAGCGATGCGAATGATCAAGGGCAGGCCGACGCAACGGAATCCCTGTTGCGGTTCGATGACATCATCGGCACAGGCGCGGGACAGGTGCCGCCGAATGCACATATCGAAGCGGCGTTCCTGGACCTAGCCTCGATGGCGACGGATGCGATGGGTGATGGCGGCCGGTTTTTTGCGATGTTGCAGCCGTGGGATGACACGACGGTGACGTGGAACACATGGGGCAGCAGCGGCATCCAGAACGACGGGGTGCAGGCGGCGGTCACGCCTACGGTCACGGCGGGTTCAGCGACGTTGAATCCGAACGTCCCGGGCGGTTTCCATTCCTTTGAGGTCACGGCGGATGTGCAGGCGTGGGCCAGCAATGTGCGGCCGAATTACGGCTGGGCGGTCATTCCGTGGCCGGGCGGCAGCGACGGCTGGGGCGTGAGCACCTCGAAGGATCCGACGGACCTAAACCGTCCGCAGTTGCGGGTTTATTACACCATCGGCGCGACGGCCTTGCAGGCCATGATGATGCCGCCGGCAGTTTCACCCGCGCAAGTGCAGGTTTCCTTCATAGGATCGGCCGGGCATACTTATACGGTCTACCGTTCGGCGTCCGTGGCCGGGCCGTGGAGTTCGATCGGCCAGGCGCAGGTCGGCCAGAATGGCACGGGAACGATCATGGATACGGCGCCGACGACGACGGGCGCGTTTTATCGCGTGTCGTATCCTTGAGCTAAGGCGCAAGTGATTCGAGACCGGCGCAGGCGAAGGCCTGCGCCGGTTTTTTGTTTGGATGGCTAATCAATATCTGACTGGCGGAATTGTACGCCGTTTGCTGTTGAAAGTTAGTGCGCATGGGGGCGGGCTTTTTTGGTTTCTATGTAAAGACGCCCGGAGAACTGTGATGGACACGGCGGGTGGGCGAGAGCGCAGGTTGCAGGTAGGACTGCGGCTGCTGATCCTGCACCGGGCGGGACACAGCCGCGCTCCGGGGGAAACGTTGGCGCCGGGTTCGGACGTTTTAAAGATGGTCACGCCTCAAGGTGCCGGCTGCGCAGGCAAACAGGGTCGCATCCGCTTTCGCCGGCAGGCGGCGGCGCGACGGGGCGCGAACCCTGTCCACCTTTTTTGTTGCGCGTAGCGTCTGGTTTTCAAGGACATCTAAAAAACAAACCCGCCGGCGCGGGCGCGCGGGCGGGTTGATTGAATTTTAGAAGCAATCAGTTGGTGGGGGCGGTTTCGGTGCCGTCCTGGCTGGTGTTGAGGACTTCGAGGTAATCAGTGCGCTTGATCCAAGAGGCGTGGCCGTCACAAAAATCCATGCAAGTGCCGGCGGCACCGTGGTTATCTTCCGGATCAGGCCAGTTGTTATGCGGGCTGCCCAAGGCGCCGGCAGTATCATCGCCATCCAGAAACAGATTGATCCGGGAAGGGCCCGGCTGCATGCCGATATGCGGGGTATAATCTTTGATCGTGAACGTGGTGAGTTTGCTTTCAGTTTTTTTCATGCTGTCGAACGTGCCGAAGATCTCGTAGCTGGTACCGGGTGTGTCCCGGGGATTCACGGCGTTATCGGTCAGATATACTAAAACTTTGGTCACATTATCCGGTTTGGTGATGGTCTTCGGGGTGATGAAATTTTGCGTGGACGGGCAGATAAAACTTCCCAGCGACGGGATATACGCCGGATACAGCCAAGTGGCATCGTCATCCCCGCCATTGCGATCACAGGTGGCGGTGACGCCGCCCATCTGGGTCGGAACCCAGGTGGGGGCGGTGAGGTTGCCACCAAAATCTGAGGAATACATCAGGCTGCCCATGATCAATTGTTTGAGGTTGTTGACGCAGCCGATGCGTTTGGCGCGTTCCTTGGCCTGGGACATGGCGGGGAGGAGCAGCGCCGCCAGAATGGCGATGATGGCGATGACAACCAACAATTCAATCAAGGTGAAGGCTCCGCGGATGGAAGCAGTTTTTTTGGAAATTTTCATTTTTAAATCGGAAAATGGTTCAGGCAACGGTCGGATGACGGTCAGATGGTCATGTAACCGGTTAAAATTCTACCTGCGGGAAAGCGGTTGGCTCAAGGGTGGTGCATGTCCGTTTTCCGCCGGATTTCGGATGCGGGCGGGAATTTTCGGCGACTGATTTAACGCAACCGTAACATGACATCAAACGGACGGGTGATTGGCCGATTGTCGCGGATTTGTCACCTGAATGTAGCACCCGCCCTGACCGGCCGGTGCTAGAGTTCAAGTGCAGAGACGTAAAACAAGAACGAGAGCTTAAACATGGAGAACATCAAGCTGTTAACATCCGCCAATTCACCGGTCACCCGCCTGGATTGGAAGACGCCTGGTCACGAATCACAGGAGGGCAAGCTGGAAGGCACTTTTTGGAACAGCAACGACGGGCGCCTGTGCGTGCAGCATTACCGGCGGCAGCAGGATGTTTTCTACCAGTCACATACGCATTCTGAATACACGATCATGGTGTGTTTAGCCGGTAAATTGACGAAGACGGAGACGGACGGGACGGCCATCGCCGGTCCCGGCGGGGTGTTGATGAGCAATGCCGGGGTGAAGCAGGCGATCGGTTTTCTGGGCAGCCATGCCGGAGAGAACGAGACGCTCTGCCTGTCGTTCGACAGGAAAATGCTGGCCACGCTGACGCGGGAATTTCAATTGCCGGAGGTCAGTGCGGAGAGCCTGCCGGCATTCATGGGCAACTTGGAAAACAAGACTGTTTTGGTGTGGGCGCAAGACATGGTGCGGGAACTGCAGAACCGCACAGCGGGTCACCAGATGTTGATTGAGATCATGGCGATGCTCCTGCTGGTGGAGATCATCCGTTCCTGGCCGCGCGACCGGGTGGTCAAAACCGTGGCCGACGGCGTGCCCCGGCTGGCGCAGCGGGATTTCATCCGCGCGTATGAATTCATGCGCCGCAGCCGGAAGGGGACTTTCCGTTTACAACATCTGTGCAGTTTTCTGGGCATGAGCAAGGAGCGCTTTACCCGGTTGTTCCTCGCCTCCACCGAGACCACGCCGGCGAGTTTTTACAATCGCATGTTATTGGAGCAAGGGCGGGGTTTGTTGCGGGACCGGGCGCTTTCCATCAAGGAGATCAGTTTTCAACTGGGGTATAAGACGACGAGCCATTTTATTGTGTCCTTCCGGCGAGAATTCGCGGCTTCGCCGCAGGAATACCGGCATCGGGGACAGCTGGATGGGCAGGTGGTGCTGAGTGATTACCGTAATTAAGCATAGCTGTGAATTAGGGATGAAGCTGGAATCGGGTGCAGATGGCGGCAGGCTTTGAGAAAGTCTTTGAAAGAAGAATGGGCTGGTTGCAGACGGCGGCGCGCCCTGTCATCCAAAAATACACATGCGCGGCATGTCATTTTGCTTTTGGCCGAGCGGCGGATATGAAATTCCGTTGACGATTGGCGGGGAAGGGCGAAACTGGCTTGACCATGAACTTAAAACGCTGGTTTGCATGGGCGTGCCTGGGGTTGGTGGTGGTGGCGGAGATATCGCTTTTCCGGGCGAGCCGCCAGAATGATGCCTTGGAGGTGAACTTGCGCGCGACGCAAACGCAGATGCACCAGATGCGGGATGAACTGGAGGCACTGCGAAATTCCAATGTCGGTCTGCAGGCCGCGGAGATCACGCGGTTGCGCAAGCAGAACCAGATCCTGACCAACCAGGTGGCGGAATGGCGGGCGGAGATGGAGCAGTTGAACACGGAGAGCCAGTCCAACGCCGTGCACTTGGCCACCGCGCGCGAAGCCCTGCGCCTGCAGCAGAACAATCTTCAACAACTTCAATCTGAGAAGCAGGGCATCCTCAATGCCAGTGTCGCAATCATCGCGCGCAAGACGTGCATCAACAATCTCCGGCTGATCGATGACGCGAAACAGCAATGGGCGGTGGATCTGGGCAAGCCGCATGATGCCCTGCCCACGTTAAAGGATTTGCTGCCGTATTTTAAGGACACGGGCTTTCCGGAATGTCCGGATGGCGGGACGTATTCGCTGAATGCGGTGGACCAGGTGCCGACGTGTTCGGTGGAGGGGCATACGTTGCCGCAGTAAAGTCTTCCGCGTCCTTCTGCTCGTTTTCGGCCTCGGCCTTTCGTGAAACTATTTATCCAAGCGGTAAATTTACTGGCTTAGAGAATCTAAGTGCGCGCGAAAGCGGTGTCGCCGCTACCGCTTTGCCACCGCAGTCCATGATGCGTGCGGGTGCCATGGATGGCGCGGGTTGTATCACGGTTTCAAAATTTTTAGGAGTGCCAATTAATCAAGTCGTTGCCGAAATTCTGCACAAGTTTTTGCCACATCCGGGGCGTTGAGGATGGCGGAGACGATGCAGATGCGTTGGGCGCCGGCGGCCAGCACGGCATCAATCGTTTGCAAATTTACTCCACCGATGGCGAACCAGGGGACGGATATGTTGGTGGCCGCCCAACGGACGTATTCCAAGGTCACCGGTTTGGCGGTGGGCTTGGTGCCGGTGGCGTAGATGGGGCCGATGGCGATGTAATCGGCGCCGGCGTCCAGGGCGCGCCGCGCTTGCGCGGGGGCGTGGGTGCTGAGGCCGATTTTTAGTTGAGAGTTGGGGGTTGAGAGTTGAGAGATATGCGTGTGGCCGGCGTCGAAGAAGTCTTCCTGGCCGAGGTGGCAGATGTCGGCGCCGATTTCGCGGGCGATGTCGAGATGGTCGTTGATGACGAGGCCGACGTTGGCGCGGCGGATGACGGGTTGGATTTTTTCCGCGAGCCGGCGGATTTCATCGGGCGCCGAATTTTTGGCGCGCAACTGGATGAGGTCGCTGCCGCCATCGCACAGTTGTTGGGCGACGAGTTCGGGGGCGCGGCCATGGAGGTAGGCCGTGTCAACGAAGGTGTATAATTTACAGTCTGCGAGCGGTTTCACGGGGGGAATTTAACCACGAAATACACGAAACACACGAAAGAGTTTGGGGTGCTTCAAAACAGAATGTTCTGGATGAACTCCGCGAGGTGAGGCGGTTGTTTGCGGTGTTTGCGCATCAGGATGACGAGTTGACGCTCGAAGCGGTCGGGCAGGGAGATGCGCGCCAGATTTTTCTTTTGTCCGTGGAGCGCCAGGGCGCGCATGGGGACGAAGCTGACGCCCATGCCAAGCGACACGAGCGTGATGATGAGGTCGTAGCTATCGAGTTGCATGGCGGGATCGACTTTTAGGCCGGCACGGGACATCCATCGGCGCAGTTCGCGACCGGTATTTGTGGATTCTTGGAGGAGCAGCCAGGATTGTTTTTGCAACCAGGCGAGACGGGCGGCTTTGGATTTTGGAAGCGTTTGAAATTGAGTGGCGGCTTCGGCGGTAGCGATGAGAGTGAAGGCATCGGTAAAACGGTGGGTGACCGTCAAGGTTGGCGGCAGGCGGGGTGGCGGGCAGAGCACGCCGAGATCGAGTTCGTTGGCTTCGAGCGCGGGAAGGATTTCGGTGCTGGGCTGATAGGCGACGTGGAAACCGGCACGCAATCCCCGCCGCAGGCTGGCGTGGAAAAAACCGGGCAGATAGGCCATGCCGATGGAACGTGAGACGCCGAGCCGTATTTCTTTACGGGCGTTGGCGAAGTCTTCTTTCAGGCGGCGCAGTGAATTATCGACATCACCCAGCAGCCGGGCGGATTCTTCATGGAGAAACTTACCGGCAGAGGTAAGGCTTACGGTACGGGTGGTGCGTTCGAGCAAAGCAATGCCGAGGCTGTTTTCCATGCCTTGAATCTGCCGCGTGATGGCGCTTTGGGTGAGCCCGGCGGCTTCGGCGGCCTTGGTGAAGCTGCGGTGCCGGGCGACGAGATGGAACAGGGACAATTCGTAGAGATCGAAGGGCAAGGTGCTCAAATAATCATTCATAAAATGCATCAGTCAATGAAACTAATGAAATTTACTAAATTAGCAGCCTGCGGCAAGGTCGGGTGTGAGAGGAAATCATATTATGGCTGATAAAAAATTGAAGAACCCGGAGAACGTGGCGGGTAGATATTATGTGGATGACACTTGTATTGATTGCGGGCTGTGCCCGGACACCGCGCCGGGTGTTTTTAAACGATGTGATGAGAAGGGGTATAGCATTGTTCATCGGCAGCCGGTTTCGGTAGAGGATCGGGCGTTGGCGGAAGAAGCGCGGGAGAGTTGCCCGACGGATTCGATTGGAAATGATGGAGAGTGAAGAATGCTCAAATATGCTCAAGACGCAACCGCGTTGCGGTTGAAGACCATTGCCGGTGCAAACCCTAGGTAGGCGCTTGGGCGCCAACCATGGGCTGCAGGCCGATGTCCCCTTGGGGCATGCAAAAAGTCAATTGCCCGGGGGAGATCTTTGCGGGGACAAGCTGTCCCCGCCCCGGTGGTCGCATGGATCACGCGGGCGGGCCACCCGCGCTTTGATGAGTCAGGCAGGCGGTCGCCTGAACCATTTGCGGAGGACGGTGACGAAGATTTTATCGGCACGCGTACTGATGACTTCGACGAAGGAATGGCCGCGTTTTACGGCGACCCAACAGGAGGTGGCGAGCAGGCTGATGAAGATGAGCTGATTTTGCCAGCCGTCGAGGCGCCATTGATATCTGCTGAACCAGATGGGGTGGCGGAAGAGCGGTTCGGAATAGCAGATGGGCCAGAGATCGCCGACAGTCGGGCCGCGCGAGCCGAAGTAATCGCAAAGCAGGTGGAGATGAAATGTCAGCAGGCACAGCAGGAACACCCGCCAATGTTGCCGGGCAAAAAGCATCAGCAAGATTGAGACGGCAAGAGCGCCAGGCCAGCCGTGCAGGAGAATGTGG
>DASZCA010000216.1:0-22898 GCA_035943555.1 Verrucomicrobiia bacterium | reverse complement strand
GCCGGCCTCGATATGGGCGACCGCTGCTGGCTCTTCGCCCGCGAGGTTCGTAATGGCAGCATCGGAACGCCGAGCTCCAGCTCGGCGAGTCCATACGCTCATCAGCGTGCCGATTTAAAAACTGGCGCTCCAACGCCACCCACCCATCTCCTCACCGCCGAGTGCATCAGCGCCGGGGACGTCGTAACCCGCACCCAATCCCTTTTCCATTCTCTCGGCCTTTCGGCACTCTTCATTGATGAACGCCCGCTCGTCAACGAATCCCGCACCCTTGCCCTCGCGCTAAACGGCCTGCAAAACCTGGCCGTCTGGCCGCGCATTAATAATGTAAGCACAGATTACATCAGCCTCCCCGGCGGCCTCACGTGGGACGGACGAAACTCGCGCTGGCTGAATCTAAAATGCGCCGTCGTCCGCTTCACCAAAAACAAACTCGGTGCCGGCATCGAACAATCCGTTGTCTTTTTCGAGGAAGGCAGCCAGACGAAATTCGTTCCCTGCATCAGTTGCAACCGTTTCGAGACCATTGACCGCGTTGTCCGTGAATTCCTCACCCCTG
The DNA here is from genome assembly GCA_035943555.1 of Verrucomicrobiia bacterium. Classification (GTDB taxonomy): domain Bacteria; phylum Verrucomicrobiota; class Verrucomicrobiia; order Limisphaerales; family UBA11358; genus UBA11358. Next base: position 22,339 of record DASZCA010000216.1, on the reverse strand, counting down.
CCGAAGGCGTCGTAGAAATCGTGAACGGCGCAGTCCGCCAAACACCCGCGCTCCTGCTTCCGTCGTCCGCACCGGGCATCGCCCCGATCCTCGAGCAAGTGGACGCCCACCACATCACCGGCAGCGAACGCGCAAAATCCGCCGATGGCACCCTCGGTGATTACGTGGATGCCTGCGAAAACCATCTCCTTCTCGCCAACGGCTATTCCAAGCTCGCCGAAATCGTCTGCGGCCATCAACCCGACCTCAGCCCGCCTCGCATCATGCTTTTTGAAAACACCCGCCGCAGCCAGATCATCATGGCCCGCCGCAACCGCGCGGCCGAGTAACTGCGTTACAGTCACCATGACAAAAACAACCACCAAGGATATGTCAACCGCGCGAAGCTTCTACAGTGCGGCCGCTTCAGCGGCGCTTTTTAAAAAACCAGAAAACGGCTCCTTGAATTACAGCTTCGAAGAAATCGCTCAACTGCTCCCCCTCTCCTCGGAGGAGAGGGACGGGGTGAGGACGGTCGTTTAACTAATTTTTTCCCCTCATCTTAAAACATCACTCTAACCCACCCCAACCCCATGAAAACCATCAACCACCCCACCACCCCAAAAACATCCACCCCGCCATTCGACATCAGTCATTCGTCATTCTCCCCCGTGAAAACCCGCCACTCCAGCCTCTGGCGCGATAACTACAACCCCCTCCGCAGCCTCACCATCGCCCGCCTCACCGCCTTCTTCGAAGCCGCCGAACGCGGCGACTACGCCGAACTGCAACTCCTCCTCCGCAAAGTCGAAAAACGCTACCCCGTCCTGAAAGCCTTGCAAACCCGCCGCCTTTCCGCGTTGCAAAAGCTCGATTGGAACGTAAAAACCGTCACCGAACTCCCCGCCGGTGCCACTGCCGAGCAGGCCGAGGCGCAAAAGAACTATCTCCAAGGCCGCTACGAGCTCATCACCAACCTGCGCGAAGCCTTCGGCCAGATCGCCCTCTCGGATTTTCGTGGCTACTCCATCCTGCAAAAACATCGTTACGTCACCGGCCCCAACGATGGCGCCGTCTCGGAACTCTACTGGCTCGAACCGTGGTGCTTCTCCCGCGATGGCTTCTATGGCGATTTCTTCTACAATCAGGATTCCAAGCTCGGCATCGGTCTCGGCAGTTGCGCCCCGATTCTCGGCGAGGTCAACCGCATCGGCTCCGAATCCCTGCCGCGCACCGAGTTCATCATCCGCGAAACCGAATCGCCGCTGTACGAGATCGCGCTCACTGCCTTCCTCGGCTGGCTCATGGGCCGGCGCGATTATGCCGCCTTCGTCGAAATCTTCGGCCTGCCTAACTCCGTCGTCATCATGCCGCCAAACATCACCCCCGGACACGAATCGGAATATCAGTCTGCCGCCGAGAAAGTTGCCAATGGCATTAGCGGCACGCTTCCCAACGGCGCCGACGTCCATTTCCCGAGTCGCGATGTCCGCGGCGAAGCGCCGTTCATTCCATTCTGCGATGCGCAGGATAAAGACGTTGTTCTCGCCGGTACCGGCGGCCTGCTCACCATGCTCGCCCTGCCCACCGGCCTCGGCAGCGGTGCCAGCCAGCATCACGCGGATGCCTTCACCGACATCGCCCGCGCCGACGCCCTCCAGATCTCCGAAACCCTCCAACGCGACTTCGACCGCCCCGAACTCGCCGCCCAATTCCCCGGCGAGCCTGTCCTCGCCTACTTCGAACTTGCCGCCCCCGAAGACGCCGCCACCAACGCCCTTGTCGACGACATCCAAAAACTCGCCACCGCCGGCTACCGCGTCACCCCCGCCTGGCTCACCGAAAAAACCGGCTACGAAGTGACGGCCAGTGAAACGTCATCGAAAAATAGCGATGGCAGCAGCAAAACATTTTGATACCCGCGCGCAATCAGTTGTAGGGCAGGCTTTCCAGCCTGCCGGTTCACCGGACTTTCCAGTCCGGTGTTCCTTTTCTCCGAAGCCCCTGCCTCCGCCCCGGCGAGTTCATATGTTCCACCTCATCTCCATGACCTTAAAAACCTGCCCATCCTCAACGCTATTTATTTAGTAGCCTCAAAAATCAAATCAAGGCAGGATAAATCACCCGCACGCCCGGCCTGCTGGTGCAGATCACCGACCCGTGCATCACAAAATCAAATCATAACAAAGGCTTAATATGGGCGTCCTTGAATATTTCTTTATCACTCTTTTCTCCGGCATGCTGCTTGGCGTCATCCCCGGCGCGATTGCTCAAAAAAAAGGCGATAGCTTCGTTGCTTGGTGGTTGTTTGGCACTTTTCTGTTCATCGTCGCCCTGCCGCTCGCCTTCCTTCTGCCGGCCAAAATGGAAGGCCGGAACAGCGCCCATAAATTTTGCCCCTATTGCAGCCAAAAATTAGCTGCTCCCGCCCAAAAATGTCCGGCTTGCAAGCGCAGCCAGCCGCCCAGTGCCGTCGCCAGCCAATCCTCCTGGGAAAAAACCATTGCCGCCAGCGACGACGTCGCCAAATGGTCCGGCCAGAACCCGCCAGATCAGAAATAACTCCGCCCTAAATCGTAGGGCTGGCTTTCCAGTCCCGCCACCGCGGGATTCACCGGACTTTCCAGTCCGGTGTTCTTGTTCTACTCCTGCGCATCTTTAAACAGGAGCGCCGGGCACCGCCCCGGCGAGTTCATCAACCGCTTCTCCGTTCTTCCACCCATCCGATCTGAAAAAATACAATCACAAGTCCTCCTCAAATTTCCGCCTTTCACCCCCTCCACCGCCAAAATTCCAGTTTCAAGACACAATTTTTATTTTTCTGAAAAGTGCAGATTCATTGGCAAATCTTTAAAAAACGCCGTCACACAATTTTTTAGCACATCATTTTCGTTCAACAGTGACAATGTGTTTATGATTTTCTCGGAATTTTTTCCGTCGCACCCCCTTCCCACTCCGGTTTTTTGAAAATAAATGGCATAAATCTGCTAGTTACATTCCCCACACGAATTCAGATTTCAAAGACCTGTGATTTAATCGATGGCATGGACAGGAATGCCAAACAGGCAATGTCGGAAAAGTCCGGGGAAAAATCCCCGGTTACCGGCGCATCTCAATCGCGCCTAGCCCCCGCCGTCTCCACCGCTGTCCTCACCAAAAACATCACCCATAACACTCCATGAAAAAATCCCACGTCGTCATTTTCAACCGCAGCGCGTTGTCCTCCGCCGATGGCTGGATCCATGTCGTCCCCAAGGGCGACCTGCCCAACCGCGAGGCCGGCATCGTCCAGGTGCTCGATGATGAATCTCTTGAAGCCATCATGACCGGCATCACCCAGGACCAGAAACGTCTCGGCGATAAATGGCCGGGCATCTACGCCGGCCGCGAACACTTCATCTACGATCCCGCCCAGGACAGCGCCGCCCTCGCCTGGTTCAAGGACTTCCAGAAACGCGATGATGGCATTTGGGCCAATGCCGACGGCCTTACCCAGCTCGGCAGCGATGCTGTCAAAAACCGTCTCTACAAATTCACCAGCTTCGTCGCCGACCGTGGCGATCTGGCAAAAACCGACGGCGCCTCCACCGAAGGCCTGCCCCGCTATCGCGTGATGAAGATCGATACCATCGGCTTCACCAATCAGGCCAATGGCAAGGAACTGCTCACCCCCATCACCAACCGCGCCGGCGAGGAAGTCACGGGCCTTCACACCGCTGCCACCAAAAAGCTCGGCCTTACCGCCGGTGCGGATGAAAACATTATTCTCGCCGAAATCACCAAACTGCAAAACCGCGCGGATACCCTCACCGCCGAAAATCAGTCCCTCATCAGCGAACAGCTCGACGCCATTTTCGCTGAGCACAAACTCACCGACTCCAAGGTCATCAACCGCCTCAAACCCATGCTCGCTCCGTTGCCGAACCGCGCCGAACGCGTCGCCTTCCTCGCGGAATTGGGCCTTAAACCAGAAACCAAGGAGACACGCATCACACGCGTTCTCAATCGCGGCGCCAATCAGGCCATCGCCACTACCATCACCGCCACCGATGAACCCGCCCTCGCCCGCCGTATCCAAAACCGCGCCGTCGAACTCCAGACCACCGGCCTGAAATTCGACACCGCCTGGCAACAAGCCCAACGCGAAATCTTCACCCAACCTTGAATACAAATGTCCCCCGCATCGAAACAATCAAACTCAAATCAACAGCACCGTTAATCGTAATTCGTAATTCGTAAATCCCTCAACCAACAAATTATATGTCCGACTCCACCCTCCAAGCCAAAGGCAACGCCATCTATCCCGAAACCGCCACAGACCTCTCCGCGGCCATCGGCAAACTCGTCACGTTCACCGCTGGCGCTCCCGCCGTGAACGCCTCAGCCACGGTTCCTGCGACTGGCATCGTCCTCGATGCCCGTAAGCGCACCGTCGCCTCTGTCACCACGTACGACAACACCATCGGCATCCTCGGCGCGTTGCCCGGCCCGGTGCGTGCCGTTCTCAGCGCATCTAGCGCCGCCGTCAATTTCGGCGATAAATTGCAGCAAGCCGCCGATGGCACGCTCACAAAAGACCTCGGCGCCGGCAACGCCCGCGTTACTGTCGCCATCTGCACCGACCTCAACGGAGCCATCGCCGGCGACCTCTGCGAAGTTTCCTTCATCACCCCTGTCATCGGCAGCTAGTCCAACCATCAACCATCAACTAAAAACTATCAACTAACCTATGTCCACCCCCACCACTCTCGGCAGCGCCACGCTGAACTACCAGCTCACCGCCTACGCCCAAGGCCTCTGGAATGATATCTCCGATGTCATCAAGCTGGCCGAACGTCTCGCCCCCACCACGCCCGTGCCCGGTGCCGCCGGCCAGTTCAAGAAATTCGATGACAAAAACTCCTTCCTGCCGGAAAAAACTGCGCGCGCCCTCGGTGCCGATCCCGTCCTCATCTCATTCAATGCGAATGATGACTCCTACTCCTGCAAACCGCAGGCGCTCGAGGTCCGCGTGGATCTCGCCGAAGACCAGGCCGCCGGCAGTCTCGGCGGTGATGTCGCCTCTAACCTGCTCGACCAGGGCAAGATCCGCGCGCTCTTGAACAAGGTCGCCCTCTCGCATGTTTTGGATGTCACCAATGCTGTGATCAACAACACCACCGGGCAGCCCGGAACCGGCAACTGGAGCGATCCCGGCGTCGATCCCATCGACCAGATCAACGCACAGCTTCTCGCCCTCGCCCAAGATTGCGGCAGCACGCAAAACGTGAAGATCACCATGGACCTCGGCGTATGGAACACCCTTCGCAGCCATCCTAAGGTGAAGGCCCGCGCCCTGGTCGGTGCCGGCGAATCCGTTGCCAGCATCAGCATCGACCAGCTCAACGCCGCGCTGCTCTATCCCGTCGACATCATGCCGGCCAACGTCATTTACGATACTGGCCGCCTGAACCAGACCTCCAGCAAAACCCGCGCGCTTAACGGCGTCTGCCTCGTGCATTACAGCGTGCCGAACGCCACCATCTACGATCCGAGCGCGTTCAAGTCCTTCACCGTCGGCCAGGCCGGCTTCCTCGGCAGCATCCGCACCTACCAGGCGCCAAACGAACTCTGGCGCGGCCATCTCGTGGACTGGAGCCGCGATATCAAACAAACCAGCAGCCTCTCCATGCGCCGCATCAACATCTCCTAAAGCCTCACGGCGTGGCCATCCCGACCTGCCGGGATGGCCGCGCCACTCAACTTGAAAAATTACTCGCTTGAAAACTATGAAACTCAAAACCATGAAAATCTCTGCGCTACTTTGCATTCTCTGCGCCCTCTGCGTTGAAATCCCCGCCCGCGCCCAGCTCACGCCCACCTACTACACGAACTGCCTGGCCATCCCTGCCATCCAGTGCCAGAACACCGTCACGAACCTGCAACTCGGCCAATATAATACCAATAACATCTGGCAAGGCCGCCACATCGGCATCGGCCTGAGCTTCGTCGGCGGCGCCAGCACCAATACCGGCACCATCGGCTTCCAGTTCGCCGTGCGTTCCAAGGCCAACGGTGTCATCACCACCACGCGGCCGTTCACCGTCACCAGTACCGCCAATGGCACCATCCCCGTCGTCGATTGGGCCGTCATTCCCAATTACAACCTCGGCCCGGCCGATGCCTTGGTGCTGTTGGCCATCACCAACGCCACCGTCAACGTCCCGCCCTCCGCCGGTGGCATCACCGTTAGCAACGTGTGGATCCAAATGGACACCCTGTTGCATTAAACCAAACGGCGGCGGGATGCCGATCGGCATCCCGCCGCCTATCAACCATCAACTTTCAACTATCAACCGCCCATGAGCAATTGGATCACCATCACCAAGGACACGCTCTACGACGCCAGCACCGCCGCGCTCATCGATGCGTGTGACACTGCCGCCCTCGCAAACAACCAGTCCGCCCGTTCACCCGGCCTCATCCAAGGCGTTGTGGACGACATCCGCCGCAAAGTCGCCAGTTGCCGTTTCAACCAGCTCGATGCCGACCTCACGAAAATCCCCAAAGGCCTCAAGAATATCGCCGTCACCCTCATCATCGCGAAATTGAAGATGGCCGTAGAGCAGGATCTCAGTGAGGACGAACGCCGTGAAGTCGCCACCGCCAATGCCAACCTGAACCGCGTCGCCAGTTGCGACGACGTCGTGGATCAACCCGATGACGCCGCCGATGCCGGCATGGAACCCACCGTCGCCCCACCCAGTTTCGGCACCCGTTGCCGCCACTTCACCGACACCACCCAGGACGGCTGAAAATGAAATTCATAAGGTGGGGCGAGGCTCCGTCGAGCCCTGACTTTACTTACGTTTCCAACTCCCCGAACGCATCAACATTTCACCAAAGCTGAATCCATGAACGCCGGCTCCTCCATCCGCGTGCAAACCGACACCGCCACGCCCGCAATCCGCAAGCTGATCGCCTCACTCACACCTCAAAGCGTGGCCGAGCGCGTCGGCCCCGCGCTGCAAAAACTCACCCAAGATCATCTCGCCGCACTCGGCCCCAACTATCACGGCTATCCCTCCACGCAATTTTGGAAGAAGTTCATCCCGAATGTCCGCTGGCAATCCGAGGAAAACGGCATCTCCGTCAGCATCCAACCCGTGAGCATATACGGTCGCTCCGTTGGCCTGCGTCAGCCCATGTATGGCGGTCCTATCAACCCGCAGAACGCCAAGATGCTCGCCATCCCGATTTCCGCCATCAGCTATGGTCACGTCCCTGCCGAGTTTCCAGATTTGATCGTGGTGACCACCGCCAAAGGCGCATTTCTCTGCCAACGCAATGGCCCGGTCCAGGACGATCAACCCTCCATTGGCCATAGACAGAAAGGCACCGCCGGCGTCAGCGATTCCAGCAACCTCGTTTTTCTGTTCGCCCTTGTCCCCGGCGTCCAGCAAATCGGCGACCCTAAAATACTTCCCTCCGACGAAGAATATCTGTCCGCCGCCCACACGGCCATTGGAGGTACCAATTAAACATGCCAACTGCGACGGGTAGGGCGCGTCGCTCAGCGCGCGCCGCCGCCTGCAACCATATCATTCAAACCGCCGGAAAGGCGCCTCTTGCCAAAAACTTTTGACTAAAAAAGTATGAACGCATACACAGACCTCTGGCCGCTGCTACAGGCCGATATCAACAACCTCCTGCAGGCCGATGACCTCATCGGCACGCGCCAGGGCATCATCATCGAACCCGGCGAACTGCATTCCAACATTGACGCCAAGCTCGCCCGCGTCATCGGTGCCGGCACGGATGGCAAGCTCGGCGTGGGTTACCTCACGCTGCCCATCGAGCGTGCCACCGACGAAAACCCCAGCCCGCCCGGCGGTCCGCTCAAGCTCACGCTCACCGTGGACTTCGTCGAGAACGTCATCATTAACCAATCCGCCAACGGCACAAAGATCCCCATCCGCATCTACGCAGCACGCGCGGCAAAAATCTTGAAGCTATATACGCCCGTCGGTTTCACCCAAAGCCTCGTGCCCTCCACCCCCGTCATCTCCGAGTTCACCGATGATAAAAGCAAATCTCTCCGCGTCGGCCGCGTTGAATTTACCGCCTACGAGGCCGATGACGCCCCGCTGCGACGCCTGGACCGCCCGCAGATCACCATCACCGGCGATGTCACGCAACTCAGCACCATCCGCTGCCAGATCAATTCCGGCCAGCCAACGGTCACAGTCACTCAACCCTCCGCCACCGAAATATATTACACCCTCGACGGCACCCATCCCTACGCCCGCAACGCCGCCGCCACGCTCTACACCGGCCCGGTCACCATCACCGGCCCCTGCCTTTTCCGCTGCCGCGCCTTCGGTTCCGGCGACCAGCAACTCGCCAGCGACACCGCCGCCAAAAACTTTGTTTAACCAGCACGATCCTGAACCCCATAACCATCAACTATCAACCCTCAACTAAAAACCAACCATGAATCGCAGCGACCTCAAAAGAATCCCCGGCCGCCTGGCCTGGAACTCCATCAGCCTCTACTCTAAAGGCGGCACCACCATCGACCAGGAACTCCAATACGCCTCGGAAGAAGTCAACGTCGCCGGCCTCGGCAAAGTCGACAACCGCGACAAGGAAGCCAACTACAAGCTCACCATCACGCCGGATGGCCGTATAAACTCGACCATCGCTGGCAAGCTCTGGCCGTACGGCAATCCCACGATCGGCGCCGGCATCTTTTCCGATACCGATGTCCCCGCCGTTGTCCACGGCAATGACAGCTCCCTGGACACCTATAAAAACGTCGCGCTCGAGACGATGCCGCAGATGCTCTTTCATCCCACCAAAACATTGGTCGGCCAGATGACCTTCCTCGCCTTGCGCGGCCATACCAGTTCCGTTTCGGACCCGTGGGCCACAGCCAATTCGCTGCTGACCGAGGCGGATACCGGCGGCACGTTTGGCGATTCCACCTTCAGCACCGCCAGCATCCTCACCCAAGACTACACGCTCACCTGGGGAAACATCACCGGCTGGGCCGGATTGGATTTCTACGACGGTCTGACCTTTGAACCCAAGGTGGAGTTTGTCGATGACAACGTCGCCGTCTACGGCCTCTTCAATCGCCGCATCAAATCCGTCGGCGGCATGCTGCGCGGCATCCCCATCGGCGTGACTCGCTCGATGATCCAAACCCAGCTCCAGATCCAAGGCAGCGGAGCCGTGCGCGGTGCCAGTGGCGCGGCCAAGGCGGCGACGCTCTCCATCAAAGATGCCGCCGGCGTTACCTACCTCACCTTCTCACTCGCCCAGCTCATCAAGAGCAAGAAACAACACGGGGTGGAACAGCTTCGCGAAGGTGAAGTCGCGTGGGAAGTGCTGCCCAGCTTCAGCTCCGGAATCCGGGGCGCCTATTTCACAACTCCGATTGCCTGAACGATCAAATAAATAAAACCAAAAAATGACCATGAAAACCACACTCGCCGATATCGTCCTTTCCGCCCAGGCCGCCGCCGCGCAGGCGCACCGGCTGGTCACCGCCATCGAACGCCAGACCGCCAAGTTGCAGGCGTTCACCGTCGGCAACTTCCATCCCGACGACTTCCAGACTTGGGAAAACGCCTTCAATTATCAGTTGGAAATGCTCATCAACTTCACCAAACAACCTTCGCCCGCCACCGTCGCGGCGGCAAAGGCTACAGCGTCAACCCCGTCCATTCCCGCTCCTGCCGTGGCATCGTAAATCGTCAATCCCAAATCGCAAATGTTAAAGCTCACCTTCATCCCCGATGGCGCGCCGATTTCGGACGGCATCGTATTATGCAATACCACGCGCTCCATCGCGGAATTGAACGTGGAGTTCAACCACCAACGCGTCATCAGCGTCGAACAGATCGCCACCGCCCTCGGCGGCGGCGTGGCCGCGCTCGCGCAGGATTTCAGCAACCAGCGCAATGTGCTGGCCCTGCGCGTGCGCCGGTCCGTCGATTTTTCCGCGACTCCCGTGGCATTTGCCGATCCGGAAGCCGCCTTTCTGTTTACACTCGATCAGCCGTCAAAATTCCCCACGACCGGCGTCTTGCAGATTGAAGTTCAGGGAACTGCCACCTCGTCCAAACGCTGGATGCTTAATACTGCCGTCAAAGGCATCCGCAACAAATTCGAAGACCTCGGCATCGCCCCCGCCTTCGACTACCAGTTCGATGGCGGCCTCATCACCAGCAATTCACCTTTTTGATTCCATGAAAAATAAAATCCTCCTCGTCCTCATTCTCGTCCTCGTGCTCAATTTGAAAGCAGCCCTGCCCGCGCTCACCCCGTTCTTTCAAAATTTCTACAATGCCGACGGCTCGCCGCAAACCAACGTCATCACCCTCTCGGCGTATCCCGCCGGAAATTTTTGGACCATCGTCGGCACCAACGCCGTTTACGGCGGCAAGACCATCATTTTCACGCCGGATACGAACGGCTATATTTCCGGCTCCCTTTCGCCAAACCAATACCGTCTGCAATTCGCCGGGCTGGATTACAACCTCTACGTCAATATCTCGAACACCACGAACACGCTGCCGCTGGCTACTTACATCATCAACGCACCGGTCATCGCCGGGGCGCCATTGAACAGTTACGCCATCATCACCAACCTGCTCGGCTACGCTCCGCCGTTGCCAACCTTTGCCGGCATCACCACCGCTCTCGGATATGTGCCACCCACCAACAGCTATCTCGCGCTCACCAACATCCTTGGCTTCATCCCCGCCACCAACGGCGGTCCGCTCGCATACTCACAACTGCCATGGACACCGCCCACCAATACGCCGAACGGCATCATCTACGCCCTGCAATACACGCCACCCACGAACACGACCGCAGGCATCACCTATGCCTTGGGCTGGACACCGCCCACGAACACTTCGTCCGGAATCCAATACGCCCTTGGTTACACGCCGTCTACCAATAGCTATTCTGCATTCACCAATATCCTTGGTTTCATTCCCGCCACGAACGGCGGCCCGGTGGCCGTAACGCAGTTGCCTTACACGCCGGCCACGAATGGATTGACCGGCATCAAGGCCGCCCTCGGCTTTCAGCCCGCCGTCGCCCCCCCGGTCTTGATCACCACCAACATCGTCTTTGTCGGCGCAAATACCACCAACACGCTCTACATCACCAACAGCGCCGTACAACGCATGAGCACACCTTGATATGAAAAATAAAATCCTCAGCCTCCCGTATGGGGTTTCAGGTTTGGCGCCGGCCATCCTCTGCCTTCTATCCTCCATCCTCTTCACTGGAATCCATACTTCGGTGTGCGCCCAAAATGCCGCGCTATTGGACTGGAATGCCGCCACCAATCGCCTGGTTGGCTCCAGTTTCGTGGTCACACGACGGACCGATGCCGGCGCGCTGGACGTCTATGATTTTCCATCAAACCAATGCGTCTTCACCGCCGCGCAACTGGCCGATGGATTGAACCGTTTCGCCGTCGCGCAGATCGCCACCAACCCCGCCGGCACAGCCGCACTCACACCCTTCAGCGGCGAAGTATGGGTCGCCAAAAGCTCCGTCGTCGTGGCCGAACCGCGCAGCACCAACATCTTCATCCTCACCAGCACCAATCTCGGCCTCGGTGATTGGGCTTTCGCCGGCACGAACTCCGTGACTTTCCCGACCACGGAAGCCCAACGCTACTTCAAAGCCGTCGCGGACCTGCAAATCCGCCGCACCAACCAACTCACCTTTCCAACCACCCCCTGACGTATGGCTGATTCTAATAAAGATTTAAAAATCAACATTGAGGTAAAAGCAGACAGCTCTGAAGCAGAAGAAAAAAGCCGGCTGCTTGAGAAAAGTTTGGAGGACTTAAACAAAATCTCACCCGGGCTGGGTAATACCATGAATCTGCTCGCCCTTGCCTATTTCAAGGCTGGCGAGGCCGCCAAAGAAGGAGCAACAGGCGTCGGTTCTTTTAGTAAAGCCTTTGGAGGACAAATCCGGTCTCTAGGCACGTTTGCCATCATAGACTTAGGAATTCAGGCCGCGATGACCTACTGGGATCTCTATCAGGAAAAAGTTGCCGAGGCTGCGGAAAAACAGGCGAAATCCCTGGATAAAATTCGCGAGTCGACAAAAGCAGCGCTGGATGAAAAGGGCGAATTCGACGAGGCGATGAAGAAAGCATCGGAACCCGACGATCCCGAGGCACAATCACTTGATGATGCTAACACAATCATTTCTGCCCAAACTGATGTGAAGCGGAAACTGATGAAGTCAGATTTGGACAGTAAACTCGACGGCGCCAAAACTCCGGAAGAGCGAAGCGTCATCGAAAAGAACTACGAAAAGGATTCCGATGCGTTGTCGTCAGACGAGGAATCTCAAAGAATTGAGGCTTTGGGCAAGGTCATCACCGGTTTGCAAGAAGATCAAACTTCTGCAAAAGCCGAGAGAAAGCAAATGGCCGACTGGTTGCCTCACATTCCAGAACTTGTAAAAACAGCCAGAGCGTGGGGAGAGGAAGAGCATGCACAAGAGCTATTGGATGACATTCCCCGGCTGAATAAAAAAATAGCGGCTTTGGATGAAAAAATTGAAGGCGACCAGAAAAAAATCACCCAGTACGGCCACCAGAAACAGATCCAAGGCACAGTTCACAAAATCAATGACGTCGGACGTGAGCAAACAGACGAGCAGAAAATTCTCAAAGGTGTCGAAAGCAATGATGCATCCGCACACGGCGAAAAACTCTCACAAGAGCAGATAAAGACCAATCAAGCATTAACACAATTATTTGCAGCTCACGCCGGCGGCATCCAGCAGATGCAGCAGATAATCAAATATCATCTCGAACACTCCACCACGCAGGCCAAGGAAATTGCCGCCCTCAAAAATGCACTGGATGGATTGCAGGGCCAGGTAGCAGCCACTAGTAACCGTCACACAGGATAACCTATGCCCCTCTGGACCATCACCTACGACAGTGGCTCCGGCCCGGTGGAAAAATCCGCCGCCGCCTGGGGACTCAACGCCCAGCCCGTCATCAAGACACGCGACCGCAGCGAAACCGTCTTCAGTTTCCGCATGGCCGGTGCCGATCCCGCCGTGAGCATCCCGTTTCTGTTCCGCTCCAAGGTCATCATCCGCCAAAACCGCACCTTCGCGAATGGCGGCTGGACCGGGAGCGGCTTCGTCTTCGTCGGCTATCAAACCACGGAGCGTGGTCGCGTGGATGGCAAGGCTCAGGGCGTGATGGTCGATTTCGCGGATGCGATCTGGCTGATGAAGTCCACCACGTTTCAACAGCTCTGGACCCAGAACATCAGCGATGGTCACGGTGGCATCAATATGGTGCCGATTCCCGTCAGCCGTTGCATCCTCTTCATGGATATCAATTCCTACATCGCCACGCCTTGGACACTCAAAAGCGTCCAGTGGCAGGTGAATGAGATCATCACCTACGCCGCGAGCTGCGGCATCGCCATCCAGGCCGGGACGATCGATTACTCCGGGTTTTTCATCAACTACACGCACGTCCGGGCCATCAGTTGCTGGGATGCCCTGCTAAAATGTTTGGAGATACTTCCCGACGCCAAAGTCTGGGTCGATGCCAGCACGACACCGCCGAGTCTGCACGTCCGCACCCGCGCCAATATCGCCGCGATGGCTCAGCCGACCACCACCGCCCCCGGGCCGATCACCTTTCCCTGGCGTGCGACCGATGCGCTCGGCCGCCGTCACTTCGCTTCCGAATTCACACCACGCCATGATCTCGTGCCGCCGCAAGTGGTATTGCAATACATGGTCGGCAACACCCTTAACGGCAAGCCGGCTCCGAACTGGATCAATGATGTCTATCCGCCCGCCAGCACCGGCCAGATGCCCTTCGCCATGGTCGTGCCCATTGATCTCACCGGGGTGCAACAGACCACGCAGACCGGCCAGCTTGATTGTGAACCGCTCGCGTGTGTGGGCGGCACGCATGCCCAAAAGCGCGTCTGGTGGGGCAGCAAACGGGGCGGCGAGCAAGGGATGTTAAGCACCGTGATCGGTGGCACCTTGACCACCGACTGGCGCGTGCGCTTCCAAACGGCCGGCAGCCCGCCCATCGCCGTGCTGATCGGCGATGCCACAGTGACGGATGATACCGGCGCAGCCATTGACCTCAGCGCGTATCCCAACCGGCTGGTGAAAGGTAATTATCACGCCTGGATGAAAAGCGGAAACACCCAGATCCATGCCATCCGGGCACGGGTTAAAGTGACGGTCCAACTTGTACAATATGACGTACCTGCAAGCACTCCGGCGGAAACGGACACCAACGGCGCCGTCGTGCGTAAAAGCACGGCGCACAATTTTGAATGTCATATCACCCTGACCAACGCACCGGCCGGAATCAGTAATTTTCTCGGCTACAACACCAGCGGGACCTCGGAAGTCCCGGCGACCAACCTGGCCCAGAACATTTACATCTCGCGGGCGATGCTCGATTACGACGGCAGCCACGAGATTATTGATCCCGGCACCGTCAACCGGACGCCACCGCTCTCCCAAATTATCGGCCATTGGAATCTGTTGAACTTCACCGGCGGCAAAGCCGAATGGGCGAACGCCAACATGACCATCGCCGGCAGCGAGATCAACCTGATGAACAATCATCAGCGCATCGACATCGGCCCCAGCAAGCACCTCTCCCCGCAGGATTGGAATGAGATGTTGCAGTTTTTCCGGATGCGCCAGGTGTTCATCTTCGCCGGCCAGCGGGCTACGGGCTATGGTAACCCGGATCAAACCGTGGACATGGCCCGCAATTCACCGGATGCCAATACCGTTGGCGGCCTTGCCAATGACTGCGCCCACGTCCTCACCAAATACGCCACCGAAAATGACCCGACCACGGTCGTGAACGGCCGGAGCAACCTCGATGCCTCACTCATCGAATCCGTGCTTGCCACCAGTTCGCCCACGGCAAAGGGTACGGACGCCGGCATGCGCACCATGCAACCGCGCGAGATCAAAGTCTGCGATGATGCCGGCAATGCCTATTACATCATCGTCCACGCCACCGAGGGACATACCAAACCTTGAAGGAGCGCGGGCGGCCCGCCCGCAAGTTGATATCGAATCATATGGCTTTTTTAAATCGATGCTGTTTCGGTTGCAAGGCCAGCGCGGTCATCCCGCGCTGGCAAAACATTACCATGGTGCGCCCACCGGGAGATATTCTCGGCCCGAATTATACCACCACACCCTTTCCGCGCCTGGATGCGGGCAATCCGGACAATGACTGCAACCATCTGCCGCCCGGTAATTGCGGCGGCTGGCTGGCGGGAGGTGATTTGAACGGAGTTTCCGCGCAGGAGATCAATGACACGGTGGACGATATCATGGCCTGTGGCGCGACAAAGATTGACCATAACTGCTACCAGCAAAACGGCACGGTGGACATGACGGCCAGCAAGCTGTTTGGCGGTCAATGGGTGCTCGCGCGAAAATACTGGCATGGCGTGTTTGCATTCGACAGCAATGATGCCTGCGCTCAACTGGCCACGGTCGGTCCCGATCAAACCAAGTACACGGTTTTGAACGTGGTGTTCAATTTCAGTTATGTCGCCAATAATTTTTCACCGGGTGAGATTGATGAATGGTATGGAGCCGCGAGCGGTGGCCAGGTCATCGATGCCCATTCCGGCATCATCACAAACGGAATCATCACTGCCGAGGATCGGTTTTTTACGAACGGTTCCATCGCGCGGACGCAAACGTTGCACATTGACGAGGGCGCCGGATTTCAGATATACAGCGCCGGCCAGCCTTCGGCAAAACGTACTTTCAACGGCGGCCAAGGCACTTCGTTTGATTCGGTGGCGTGCGGTGACTACCACTGTTCATCCATGCCGCTGGCGGTTGGATATTCCGGCCCCGGCGGCCCGGCCAACATCGATGTGGTGGTGGATAACTGGAACTTCAGCTCGCAGTTCATCATCGACAATCCAGACATTTTTCCCACCACCAACGCCCAGCTATTGCCCACGATCACCGACTTCAACAACTACTCTGGCACCGCCCAACTCATCGACACGTCGGATGGTGCGTTTGTGACCGATCAGATCGATATAGTCTGGAGCCGCAACGGGGCGAACTTCAGTTGGGGCATAAAATTGCAACACTTCGACCGGATGTCGGATGGATTCACCGAGACTTACGCCATCAATGGCAGCCAGGGTTTGCATAGTCCATATACCGCCGCCCAATGTTACGAAGATTTTAAAACGGCGTTGGGCGCCTGGAATATGAGTGATCTGAATCTGGCCCGGTTCCGCACGGATGAATCATTGGCGCTCGCTCCGTTGTGTGTTTTTGACGAAGTGGGGCCGACCAACTCCTTTGGTTTTAAACCGGCCACAATGAATGATTATAGCGGTGGCATGGTGACCGATTGGAACGGGAATGCGCCGGGGTCAGTCGCCACAGATTCTGGACAGCATGACACATGGGGGCGCGCTCCGTCAGACCCGTATTACACCGGCGGGGCGGACTACATCGTTACTTGGAACCAAACGCCGTGGATTGATCCGAACAATTATATCAGGAAGAGCGCCAGTGGCGGATTGGACCCGAGCACGATCCCCGGCACGGGTGGCTGTCATCTGGTGACGCCTACGCGCACCGGGGAGATCATTTCCCATACGCCAGCGGGTAGCGACCGGCATTTTTGGTTCGGCTATTCCAAGCTCACCCGCGTGGTTGATCCCGATACCGGGGCGGTGGATTGGGTGGGTGGTTCAAACGGAGGTTTTTCAGCGGATGAACTGCCGCCCGTTTCGATGCGCTGGATGAACAATGAGCAGGCGTTGTACGATGGTTTCGCCGGAACCAATCCGGCACCGGGAAATTATCCCCAGGCCTTTTTGACGCAACTGGGCGGCGAACTGCGCGGGGCGAAGTTTGTGCAAGCCACGCAGAAATGGCCGTCCGTGAACTTTGGCCGTCCGTGCGGACCGGACAAGTACGCCGTGTATCAAACGACGGTGTGCTGTATCGCCAGTGGGGATGCGAGCAGCGGTTTCACTGTCAAGGCGACAGGCAATGCCATCGCGCCGGCAGCCAGCGGCGGCTTGGCGGTGAATGATTATATTTTCGTGGATGGTGCTGGGATTTATAAAATCAGCGGCATCGCCACCACTTCACCGGATGGCGATGGCAATGCCCAATGGATCATCACCGTCGGTGCAAAGATAGACGATTTGCCAACAGGAGCGGCACTATCGACCGGCACAGCCTGCTTGGGGCGTCTGCGCTGGCCTTCCGCGAGCGGTATCTGCGGGCGGGCGGCCATCACCACCACGTTTGCCACTCCCACGGTGACCATCATCAGCGCAACGGCATTGCCTTACCTTCGCATTGATCCGGCCAGCGGCACGTTGGCGGTGGATATTTATGACGCGAGCATGACGTTGCTGGTTTCGTCATTGGCGTTGACGCGGGTGAGCGACACCAGCTTTACGGCCACTCATGCGGCCTTGGGAACGGCGGCCTGGATGACCGGTGCGGGCGTGAACTGGACCAAGTACGATTCCAGTTCCAAAAAAACCGGCGTGCATCTGGAATGGAGTTTTAATGCACGGGCGGCGGCGGCAGGTTCATCCGGGCCGTGGTATGCCGGCGTTGCTGGATGTACGGGCGGGGGCGCCACCCAGTTTAGCTACTCGTCCGGAGCCTGTCCGGCGGTCGTGGGCATTTCGCCCTATTACTCGGCTCCCGCCGATACGGGCGGTGATGCGCCCATCGGTGATGGTTCTACGCCTGACGGCACACCCGTGGAGAACTTCGCCAACCAGGTGATCTTTGATTTCCCGGCCGCATTCACCTTTGACGCGCTGTACGGCGGTCACTGGCAAGCGGCGGTCATGTTGGCGATGCCCGATCCGTTTTGGCAGGCGCCCTTCATGCCAAGTTGCGATGGCGAGATTATCTGGCGCGAGGACGATGGCAGCGGCGAGGCCGATGATGATTCGGGAGAAACACCGGTTCAATATTACGCGCATCACCCGTTGGTCGAGGCATTGGTGACAATTCCGGCCGGGGACAGTCTGCCTGGCGGAGTCACGCTGTTTTACGCCAACCCGATCGCGCCGCCGTATTATCCGAACGGCATCCCGATCGCCGATGCGGATGGCAACTACCCCGCCGTCACGACGGACTGGGGATTCACCGCCCGCGCCTGCGCGGACATCGGCGGGTCCGGCCGGTTCAGCGGCGACTACGTTCAATTTGTCTCATGTTAGAGGTTAAACACATACTGCCTCTTAGAGCGAACAAACCGGCCAAACCGGCCACGTTTGACCGGGCTTTGGTCATAGCACCACCCGATTTGCAAGCGAAGCGGCTCGCCGTGTGCAACGCCTGCCAGTTCAACCGGGACGGCATCTGTCGCCAATGTTGCGGCGGTGTACCGGTCAAAACGTTAGTAAATCTGACGGCGAGCCGTTGTGGCCGTCATTTCTGGAAACAATAAAAACTATGAAAACAATTCTCTCCCTTCTTTTGATCCTGTCCACCCTGCCCGCTATGGCCCGCGATTGGACGTACTCCACCAATTTATTTTCGGGTCTCACCGGCCCGACCAATATTTTCTGCGGCACCAACTCCACCGATCCGGACCGCGATACGTACATCATCATCTGGAACAAGCTGAATGCCAGCCTCAACTTCCTCTGGACCCAGGATCAGACGGCCGGGTTGACGGTTTCCAACATAAATAATCTTGTGACGGGTTTGAGCGGGTTGAACACTGTCACCAATCATCAGTCCGGCGTCAGCTTGACAGGAACATTTGTCGGCAGTTTCACCAACGGTCTCGTCACCAACAGCATTATCAGTCGCGGCACCATCACTAATTCCGTTGCCACCAACTCCACCTATGCCGGCGATGGCTTTTACATTTCCAATCTCAACGGCACCAACCTGCACACCGGCAGCGTGAATACCAACGCCTTCAGTTCCTCCGCGCTCACCTATTTGCACGGTATCGCCGCCCGTTTTCCTTCGCTTACTGATGACGGCGCCGGTCACATCGGCGTCAACTACACCACGCCGGGTTATGCCATCGATGCCGTCGGCAACGGCTACATCACCACACGCCTCATCGGCGCGAACAACAATCGCGCGGCCTTCCTTTTCGCCAGCCAGACCTACGGCAATCAATACGAATTTGGCATCGATTCCTCGTTTTCCGGCACGCATGATTTTTACATCTACGACAGCGCCATGGGCGGTTTCATCCTTCAGATCGATGCCAATCACGATACTTACTTTGGCAATAATGTGATCATCCCCGCCGCGCTCAACAGCGACAACGGCAATTTTTATTCCGACGGCTCCGGCAACGTCACCGCGCAGAGTTTCAATCCCGTGAGCGACCGGGCGCGCAAGGAAAACATCCAGTCGTTCGCCCCGCAAACCGCCCTGCAAATGGCGCTGGCCCTCACCAACTACACCTGGCGCTTCAAGGGCAGGACAAACATGGTGGCCAGCATCACGCGCACCACTAATTCCACCGCCAACAACATCACGGCGACCACCAATCTCGTCGCTAAAATCATCCCGGCGACCGGCAAAGAATTTGGCCCGATGGCCCAAGACTGGAAGACCGTCACCGGTCTCGGCGGTGGCACCAACATCAGCCTGACTTCCATGAACGGCCTGTTGCTTGGCTCAGTACAGGGCTTGAATCAAAAATTATCTGCCGATGAGCAGCATCCCCAAATTCCATTCTACACCCCGCCCTCCAGCGCCAGCACCACCTTCGGCTACGGTCCCGGCCTGCTGGCCTGTGATGCAAATAATCTATACGTGAGCACCGGCATGAACGCGTGGAGCCGGATCAACCTGCCGACGAATGCCTGGTAAGATAAAAATTGAAGCGAACTTCAAAACGGCCAACCCAGCCCGGCGGAGATATACACCTGCCCGGAGAGATCTAAGTCCGCCGAACGTCCGCCATTGCTGAAATGCGCGGTGCTCATCGGCGTGTATTGCGCGCCGAGGAACAGATAGGCGTTCCGGCCGTTATCCACGATGTGATATTTCAACATCGCATTCACATAAGCGCCGTAGACGAATTCCGTATTCCCAAAGCTGCCTTTGTTATGGCTGGTGACACCGTTGATGGTGATGTTTTCGTCGTAATTATAGTCCCCCGTCACGCAGCCGATGACCGGTCCGCCGCCGAATGAAAGGCCCAGGTTCTGGGATATATCCCAAAAAAATGATGGCCCCAACCGGAACGCAAACAGGTCCATGTTCAGCGACCGGCTGCCGGTGATTGTTTGATTTGGCAGGTTAACAAAACTCGATGACTTCGACGTGGCCGACAGGAGCGGTCCCTCACCACTGGGCCCGCCATGATAAGGCGTGCCCGGCACGACAATGCCGCCAGTATCGTAGTTATAGGTGAATTGCGTGGCCGATCCGGTCAGCGTGGAATCATCTTTGACATCAATGGGCAGGAAGTTGAGCCCAAGTTCCCAGCCAATCCGCATGTGTGCGGGCTTGCAGTAGATGTAATCGTCGCCATAGGCGAGATCGAGACCGAAGGAGGGATCGCCATTTGCCTTGGCCGCACCGGTCGCATTGAACGCGGTCACGCTGTGAAAACTGATCGTTTGCGCGGCGGCATTGTATTGCGAAGCATTTTCATAGCCCCAGTAGCTGGTGGCGCCGCCCGCACTCCCCGTATCATCCGTCCGCACATATCCATCATCATACGTTCCCGGATCATGGTTGACCGCAAAATTGCCGGTCTCATGGAATTTGGCGCTGATGCCAAAAGCCATGACGGCACCCGCCTGAAAATGCCGCGTCCAATCCTCGCCATGCGGTGGGATCAGGATGAAATTACGCGATGCATCCGGATCGCCCTTGTCCTTCGCCACGCCGGGTTTGGCCGCAACCGGCGGTGCCGCCGCATTCGTCTGCGCCAATCCGTTCGACGCCGTGCCCGCGCAACAGCACGCCACGCCCCACACCAGCAGGTTTTGCTGGCGGACATTTTTCCAGATGCGTGGTGGCAACAACATTGGCTCAGGGATTTTGGTACACGCGGTACATCCGCGATGTGCTGTTTGCCGGCGCGCTCTTCGTCGCCGGCGGCCCGTAATCAAGCCATTGCACCCGGTTCGCGTCCGAGCTGACAACCGGCGGCGCGATCATGGCATTGGAGAAGGAAGCGTCATCCGCATACACCACCGTGTACGTCCGCCCCACGATGTTAGTAAATTCGAGCAACACCCGGCCGTTGTTCCAGCCGCCGTTTATCTTGACGATGCGGCTGATATTGACGTTAGTGCTGATCGAAGCCACGCGGGCGGGCGTCCACGCCGGCGCTTGGAACACCGGAAAAGCGTGAAGCTGCCCGTTTGTGAACGGAAACGATTTCCGGGGATATTGCAGCACCAGCGTCACGCTCTGGCCCACCGCCAGCGGCGCGCTCAAGTAGACAAACGGACTGGCGCCGTTCGTGCCCACCGCGTTTAACAACTGGTTCGTTAGCCCTGTCACCACGAGCCGGGCGGCCACCACATTGGTCGTGCCGGTGTTGGAAAGCAAAACCGTCTGTTCCAGCAGGCCGTTTTGCAGATTGTTCGTTTCCGGCGAATTCGTCACCGCTGTGAGCAGGCCGGCAGCGTAAGCCGATACGTTGATACCTATCACCGTCGCGTTGTTCGTCAGATTTGGGTCTACCAGGCCGGAGGCTCCGACGGTGGCGATCGGTATCAGGTTCATCACATTAGTTGGCTGGAAATAAATCCGCACATCCGACGAACCGTTGGACACGACCGTGCCCAAACTAAAGATCAGGTTGCTGCCGCTAAGACTGAAGCCCTGGCTGGCGCTTTTCAAGATCACCCCCGGCGGGAGCGTATTGGTCAACATCACCCCCGGCGCGGAACCCGGCCCAAAGTTTGTCACGATCACATCGTAAAAAGTGAGATCGTTCGTGATCAGCGGCTGCAATGGCGGGATGATTTGCACGCCCAGGTCCGAAAGCGACGAGGCCACCTGGACGATGAGGATGTTCGTCAGATTTGTCGCCCCAAAGATCCCGGTCACGATGGTGTTCGTCAGAAAACCGGGGCTCGAAGTGAAATTCGTCACCGACATGATGGCCGCGGCATTGTTGGACAGCGCCTGCACGAAAAAAACGACACTGGCACCTTCAATGTCATTCGTGCCCGCAGAATTGGCGGTTCCCACCAGCGTGACATCGGAGGAGAAGGTGTTCGTCACGAAAATGTTGGCCTGCACGAAACCGGTGAAATTGGTCAGCGTGATATTGTAGACGAACGCCGTGTTTGTCAGCACCACC
>DASZCA010000215.1:0-4669 GCA_035943555.1 Verrucomicrobiia bacterium | reverse complement strand
AAATTCATCCACCAAAATCGCCGGTCAGGCAATTTTAACCGCTCCATTGGCGCTGTTTTTTTTCCACCGTCCCCAGAACTGGCGATGGTTCAATGCCGCGGAAAGATTATCTTCACTCAATGCCCATTTTTGTACGACTCCATTTGAGTTCCCGACGCCAGATGTATTCCGTAAAAAATTAATCAGAAAAATTAATCGGATTTAGAACGTCATCGATCAACCCAGCAATCCCGAACTGTCTCAAGCCATGAAAATCAAGCAAACCATCCTCAAACAAATCACCCTCTGCGCCGGCCTTCTGGTGCTGGCGCAAGCGGCAACCGTGCTGCAAGCCGCCTCGGGCAAGGATACCTGGACCGGCGGTGCCGGCACGGCCAACTGGGCAGACGCCGCGAACTGGACCGGGGCGAATACACCGCCTGCACCGGGCGATATACCGACTTTTGGAGCGGTGGGCACGGGCGGGGCGACGTTGAATAACAACCTGGCGGCACTGACTTCATTTGCAGGAATGACATTCAACAGCGGCGCGCCTTCATTCATACTGAATGGCAACAGCATTGATTCCACCGGCGGCATCGCGGACAACTCGTTGAATTTGCAGACGGTCAACCTGGCACTCCAGTTCACCGTCACGCACAGCATCAGTGCGACGGCCGGGGGCACGATGGTGATCGGCGGTGTGATTTCCGCGGCGGGCGGTGCGACCAAGACGGGCGTGGGCACCGTGACGCTGACCGGTGCGAACACCTATACGGGCACCACCACCGTGAGCGCGGGCATCCTGAATCTTGATTTCAATGCGGCTGGCGCACCCTCGGCGAACATCGTCAAAAGCACGTCACCGCTCGCGTTGGGCGGCGGCACGCTGAACCTCAACGGGAACACGGCGGCGGGCAGTGCGCAAACATTTGCGAGCACGGTGTTGACGGGGGGCAATGGCATCACGGTCACGGCCCCGTCCGGCCAGACGGATACGCTGACGCTGGGGGCAATCAGCCAAACGGCGGTCGGCGCGACGCTGGCGGTTCTGCCGTCCGGTGCCGGTACCGCAACGGTCGCCGGTTCGGCGGGGACGGCCGTTTCTGCCGCCGCCAATACACCCATCCTGGGCGCCACGGCCGGCTTCCTCTCGGGTGCGATGGTGACATATGGGCTCAATGACTATGCGATGATCTCTGGCGGCAACCTGGTGGCCCTGGGTTCGACGCCAGCGAATTATACGGCCAATGCCGGACCGAATGCGGATGTCACCGGCGGCGGTTACACCGTGCCCTCGAGCACGACTTCCATCAACGTCATGCGTTTCAATACGGCCGGAGCGTCCACGGTGGTCAACCGGACGGTTTACACCACGGGCGGCGTTTTGGTGACACCGAATGTAGGGGCGAACAACCAGACCATCACCTCATCCGGCAGCACGCACGCCCTCGAACCGAACCGCAGCACCACCAGCGGGTCGGAAAGCGTAATCTGGCAGAATAATCTGACCGGCTATCTGGTATTTGCCGGTGCCAATTTTCTGGATAATGGCAAAACGGGCGCGGCAACCTGGGTACAAGCGGGGCCGGGCACAGTGCAGTACAACCAGACAGCGGCCACGGCGGCCACCTTTACGGGAAGCATGTACCTGAATGGCGGCTACACATTGGTGACAGCCAATGGCAACGCGGTTTTTGGCGCGCAAGCAACGGCCGCGACGCTGAATCTGAATGGCGGCACGGTGGTGGCTGATTCGGTTTTTGCGTTGGACAATGCCGGGGCCAACCTCCGTCCGGTGGCCATCTTGAACGCGGGCGGCGGCTTGGCGGCCACGGCAGGGAATTCAATCCTGATCGACGGTCCCATCAGCGGTGCCGCCGGTACCGGTGCGCTGACCATCGGCATCCCGGCTTCGAGTGCGAATACGAACGTGATCGGACTGGTGCCGGGATCGGGCGCCGGCACGGCGAACAGCACGCCGGCGTTGGCCACGGGCACGGTGCTCCTGAGCGGCACGAACACCTACACCGGGAACACGATCATCAGCAGCGGCACATTGATGCTGACCAACAACGGTAGCATCAGCAACACCGCCAGCATCACGGTGGCGGGCGGTGCCGGGTTTGACGTGTCCGCGTTGCCGGCGGGTTACACGCTGGGAGGCACCCAGATCCTGGCGGGCAGCGGCACAAACAACGGTTCGATCACCACCGCCTCGGGCACGATCATCTATGCCGGCACGGATGGCGTTTATGGGACCAACACTTTCAATAACAACCTGACCAACCTTTCCGGTGCGCTCATTTACATGGATGTCGGCACGGCATATAACGGAGCGAACGACTTTATTTCCGTAGGCGGCACGCTCGCGATGAGCGGCACCACGTTTCATCTGAAAGCGCCCAGCACGGCGGTCAGCCTGGACACCACGCATGATTATGTGCTGATCACGGCCGCCGGCATCGCCGGCACGCCTAATTCGACACCGGTATGGGATGTGCAGCCGGTCAACGCCGCAAACTTCATCATGGCGGTCAGCGGCAACTCGGTGGTATTGCGCTATTCTGCGTCCGCACCGCCGTCCGGCAGCGGCATTGCGACTCCGGGCACGGTGAACCGCAACCAAAGCGCGTTGATCACGGTCACGGCGACGGCGGGCAGCAAGCCGATCAACACGGTGGTGCTCGACGCCAGCTTGCTGGGCGGCTCGTCAGCGACGACTTTGACACGTTCCAACACGAGCAGCCTTTATACAAACACGGTTGTCGTGGGTGCCGCGCAGGCACCGGGCGTCTATTCCTTGCCGGTCACGATCACTGACACGAGCAGCCCCACGCCGCTTTCCTCGGTAGTCAACATTTCCCTGACCGTGGTGAACAGCCAGACGTGGAATGGCGTGGGCGTGAATGCGAACTGGAGCACCGGGGCAAACTGGGTGAGCGGCGTTTCGCCGGTGACCAGCGATTTTGTGACGTTCGCGGGCTCGACCCAACTGGCACCCTCGATGGATGCGAACTATAACCTGGCCGGCCTGGCTTTTAACAGCACGGCGGGCAGTTTCGTCCTGGGTTCGCCCAGCAGCGTGCTGACTTTGTCAGCGAACGGCATCACGAACAATTCAGCGAACACCGAAACGGTGAACACGCCGCTGGCGTTGACGACGGCGGAGACCTTCAGTGCGGCGGCCGGCAACCTCGTCCTGGGTCAGCAAGTGGATACCGGCGGCAACCTGGTCTCGTTTGACGGTGCGCGCACGAACATCGTCAATGGGGCGATCATTGGTGCGGGCGGTTTGACCAAAAACGGCGCGGGGACGAACATTCTCACCGGACTAAACACCTATGCGGGCACCACCACGGTCAATGCGGGTGTCATGCAGCTTAATTCTGGCGGGGCGATCAACTGTCTGGCTGTCAATCTGACGGCAAATGCGAGCAGCCAGTTGCAGGTCATCAACGGCTCCGTGACCTCCACGAACCTCGCCAACGTCGGCCAGACGTGCAGCCTGCTGGTCTCCTCCGGAACCGCCAATTTTCCGGGCGGCATTCAAACGGACGTGACGACCTCGGCCATCAATGCCGACCTGATCAGCGTTTTTGGCGGTACGCTGAATGCCTCCAGCATAACGCTGGGACGGACGGGGCTCGGCTTGACGACCCAGCCGACGACGGGCAACACCGCCAACGGCTTGTATGTCAACGGCGGCACGGTCAACCTTTCGAGCAATTTGAATGTGACCACCATCGCCAACGGCAATGCGAATTCGACGGTGAATGCGCGCGTTGACAGCGGCACCTTGAACGTGGGTGGCGCGTTGATCATCGGCTTGAACAACGGCGGCCGCTGGTCGGATTTTGATGTGACGGGCGGCACGGTGACGGTCAATGACCCGACCTTGGGCCTCAGCATCGGCGGTCCGTTCGCGGGCAATGCCGTGTTCCTGATGCGCGGCGGCACGGTCACGACGCCCCTCGTCGGTTTGGGTTACGGTTCCATTGCTGACACGGTCGTGCTGAGCCAGTCGGGCGGCAGCCTGTATGTGGGCAGCGGCGGCATCCAGAAAGTTTCCTCTGCGGCAACAGCCAGCGTGGTCTGGAGCGGCGGAACTTTGGGCGCGACCGCTGACTGGTCCAGTACGATGCCTATCACTGTCAGCGGCGCGGTGACGCTCAAGGCGGCGGACGTGGCGAACGTGGCGCACAACATCGTGTTGAACGGCGTCTTGTCCGGCAGCGGGGCGTTGACCAAGACCGGCAACGGCGTATTGAGCATTGGCGCGCAGAACACCTACAGCGGTTTGACCGCGATCAACGCCGGAAGCCTGCAATTGACGAATGACAGCGTGACTTTGAACGGCACCGTGGTCGGTTCCATCAGCGTGGCGAGCAACGCTTTCTTCGATGTGACCGGGCTGTCGGTCATCGGCGGATTCTCGCTTGGTTCGGCCAAGACCATTTCCGGCACCGGCATCATTGCCGGCCAGTTTGCAGCGGTGGACGGTTCGACGGTGAGCCCGGCGGGCACTGGCGCCGAGGGTCAGTTGAGCTTCACCAACGGTCTGACGGTGCAAAACATGACCTTCAAGATGGAACTGACCTCGGACCCGACCGGCAACACGCTGGTGAACGATTCCGTGAGCATCACGGGTGACTTCACGGCGAACGGCACGAGCACGATCGCGGTGGCG
>DASZCA010000214.1:0-24711 GCA_035943555.1 Verrucomicrobiia bacterium | reverse complement strand
GATCCGCAGAAATTTAGCGGTTTGCCCCCCAGAGTAAGCATGCCAAGCATCTTCAGAAAACTGCTCGACGTCGTATCGTGCTGCCAGTTTGCACGGCTCAAACCCAGGAGACATATCAATGGATAATTTTTAGTTATCCATATGATTGCAAGGCGATATCGGTTCGGCAATCTTTTATGATGTCGTTTTTGACCTTGTTTTCGCAGGCTTCGGGTCAAATGGTCATTTTATTACGCGGATGCTTCCTGGCCAGAACTTGACGCTGGCTACGCTCGCTGACTTGAACATAAATCGTGGTCGTTGTAATGGAGCTATGCCCTAAAAGCCGCTGAATATGCCTCAAATCCACACCATCTTCCAAAAGCAGTGTGGCCACTGTATGCCGGAGCATGTGAGGGGTGATGCGACGCGACCCAATGCGCTTTGCGTGTTTTCGCAAAACTGCCCGCACTGATTGGTCTGAAAAGCGCACAGCTCGTCTGTTTGAAAACAGAGGGTCATTCGGCATTGCACCTTCCTCAAGTCGCTGGATGATTTGCCTCGACAATTTCTCACGGAAAGCATCGCATACAATTGGTATTTCGCGTTCGCGATTCCCTTTGCCGCATACGGAAATTACAAGTCGTTCTGTATCCACGTGCTGAATATTTGTTGCAACAGCTTCGCTCACACGCATTCCTGTTGAAAATAGCAATTCAACAAGTGCCGATTCTTGGTTATTGCGCCGAATAGAATTTGGAGTCTTTCCCGTCAATCTATGCGTTGACCGAAGAAGCGATCTAATTGTCGTGCGGGCCACCGTGCGCGGTAAGCTGTTTCCAACTTTGACCTCGCTACGAAACCCCGCCAAGGAATTATTGGTTAATTTTCCCTGTCGGTCGAGCCATGAAAACATTGATTTTAGTGTCGCTAACCGGCGGCGAATTGTGCGTGGCTTGACGATGCCCATACTTCCCAACCACCGCTGGATTATATTGCGATCGATGGACGCAATGGTGATGTCGGCTGACGAGTTTGCAAAGTCGGCAAAATGCTTCAAATCATGCCGATAGGCTTTGAGCGTATGTGGGCTGAGTTTGCGATGGTCGGTGCAATGCGCTAAAAACGATTCAATGGCGGAATTAAGTGTATCCATATGAAAATGAAGCATATGCGAATTACTTTTGGGCCGCCACAAAGAGGCTGGCGGCTAATTTCATAATTTGGAAAGGATTCCAAAGGACATGTCCTTTGGCGCGGGTTTGGGTTTGCGTAAAACCCAAAAAATAAACCCCGGCAAAAATGCCGGGGTCGATTTTTATACCAGGTTTTAATTCTGGCCCGTAGCTTCCTCAAACTTTATGCCGAGAATAAAATCCGCCGCTCGCTGTGCCTGTGCAGCCGCCTGCACAATCAGCTTCTTGTCGTTCTGCAACTGCTCCAGCCAGTTCTGAATATAGGCTGCGGAATTTTCAAGAATCTGCTCGGCAATTCCGGCCTGACCGCAAAGGAATGCCGCGCCCATTTCGGCGATGAGTTCTTCTTTGCAATAGGGGTTTGAACCAAAGCCCGCTGACTCTGTGAGCGTCGGACGATTCAACCGTGATTGATGGCCGGTGCTGTGTATCAGTTCATGAAAGAGCGTGGAATGATAGCCCGCGTCGGTAGTGAATCGCTTGCGGTTGGGCATGGCAACCATATCCGTGCGCGGAGAATAATACGCTTTATCCAAGCCGTGTTTGATCTCGGGACGCATCGGCATCGCGGCCACGATTTCGTCGGGCTTGGTCAATGCAATGGTTTCCGGCGTGGCCGGAATGCTTTTTAGCCCGTCACACTGGGCGGCGTTGAAAACTGAATAAAAGCGCATCAACGGGATTTTTTCCATCTCGCCCGTTGTTTGGTCCTCAATCTCAAGCCGTTTCCAAAAGACAACGGGGCAGGATTTCTCGCCCTTACGGACATTTCCGCCAAGCTCCAACGCCTGCCGGTATGTCAGCCAAAAAGGCGATTCGTAGTGCATCGAATGGAGCAAAAACGCATTGATGCCCCGATATGGTTTTTTAGAAACAAGATTCCGCGGCAAACCGGTCTGCACTTTCCAAGGCTTGCGCCATGGCACGGTGCCTTTTTCCAGCAAGGCAATGATGCGCTCGGTGATATGGTCGTAAACGCTGGCATGTTGGGTGGTGTTCATGGTCAATTTTCCTCCGGTAAAAGAATGGTGATGGCGGGTTGCGGGTCGTCGATGTCCAGCGCGGAGCAAACCGCGATGAGCTTTATCAGCTTGGGCTTTCGGTTGTCGTTGCGGACATAAAGCGCGAAAGGCAGGCGATTCTGACCGGTTGACGCCTTGCGGATGGCAAAGCGAAGCATCCAAAGGACATCCCAAAGCCGTCCGGCTTCGTCCTGCCCTTCGACGCCTTCCGGCACGGCCACGAACAATTCAAAGACTGCACGGGTGAGAAAGACGGGGAACGTAATCCCAGCCTCCTGCGCGGTCTTGGTGACTTCAATTTGATAGCCATCGGCGATGGCCTGTGACCGGGAATAGGCGTAGATGACTTCGCCAAAGGGTGAATTTTCAGATTTCATGGGAACTGTCTCCGGTTGGGCGTGAATAAAGAGAATTGGGATTTTCATTTGGATTTACGGTTAAGGATTTCGCATTCAGATTCCGGCGAGATGCGGAACGTGGCGGGCGGCGGGGTGAAACGGACGGGCTTGTCAAAGCGTGTTTTGAAATCACGCGCTGGCCGGTTCATAATGACAACGGCGGCGCACTCATTCACCCGTAAGACACGGCAAAGCCTGCCTTCATGCCGGATGACATCGCCTGCCCGTAGGCGAAACGGTTGTTGCAACGGTTGCCAGATGATGCCGAAAAGTTCGGTTTGATTGGGGTTATTGAATTGTTTCCTGTTCATAAAACTCCTTTAGTTGGTTTGGGGAACATGGCTGCCATAACGACGGCGCGGGTCGTAGTCGGCCCTCTGGCTGGTGAAAAATCCGCACGGGTGCTGCCATAGCTGGCGGCGTTTGTTCCAATGAAAGCCGAATTGAGATAATGTGCTGGTCACTCCCTGCGGCTGCTTCTTCTGAAACTGAATCCAAACCCATTGGCCAACAACGTGGGCGACGCGGCGAAACTCCGGGGCTTCGGTTTGAAGCAACTGCAAAAGGTTTTTGGTCGGCATCTGCCGGTTACGCTGGCGCAACGCGAAATCTAGCTTTGGCAACTGTGTCTTACTAGCCGTGCTCAACTGTTCGGGACGGTTCTTGAGCTCTGAAACTTGGTTTTGTGTATTTGTTTTCATGGTCTTTTTTTTTGTGCTCTGCTGTTCGGTTCCGGTCTGTCGCCCTTCACAGAAAAAGCCCGCGTAGCAGAGTTCCTCCGTGGGAGTGGTCTTCAGAGGGCACCGCGAGAGGCACCTGCGAAGTTGGGCAGTGAGGGCGAGAGAACGGAATCCGATGCAGAGGCGAGCGAAGCGGAGAACGACCTGAAAACATCCCAAAGCCTTTCCAAACAAACTCCGCGTTAGCGGGCGAGATTGGCGGGCCTCATGGCTTCCGCATGAGGCATGACAAGCGCGTTAAAAGATCCCGGCTCGCTTGTGAATTTATAAAGCCGTGAGCGTAGCGGAGCGTTTGGGCCGGCCGCCGGCGGTGGAGTAAGGGGCGCCGATCAGCGGGCGGAACAAAAAGCGAAGTGGAGCGGCGGATTTAGAAATTCAGCAAGGGAGCACCACCAAGGCGAGCCAAGTCCCGTCGTGTTTGGCGGCGTAGTCTTTCAAGGGGAAGCCAAAGCCGACGGGTCTTGGTGACAGGCATAACATCAAGCAAACAAAATCCTGCCCCGCTCTCTTTGATTCAGAAATCAGTCCTCTCCTGCCAAAAAGTTATTCAAACCATTTATCCAGCGCGATCACAAGCGAACTAGACGCCCGATGCGGATAGGCAAGTGCGAACATCAATGCAAAATCGGGGTCTTTTTGCAAAACGGTCGGCAATCCGGACAAATCATTTAACTGCGCGACAGATGTCAGTTCTTTCCAACTTTGTGGTTTTCCAGCCAAACGTTCCTTTTCCTCCCCATGCTCAGAATGCCAAAGGAGCGTGTCTGCGGGCCGATGCGGACAAAAGCTCGCCATTTCAACCTGAGTGATGTCCCACCACCGCGATTTCAGTGCCTGCCGCCTCATTCGCCTTGCAACAAGATGCAATAGCGGATCCAAGCTCCATGACACCACGGCCGGGCGACCATGCTTTAATCCCGCTGCCGGTGCGGATCGTTTTTTAAGGAGCGAGGAAAACACTTCGTCCGGCAATTTGTCCGGACTTGCAATCGGACGTTCAGAAAGTCTTCGGTTATGTCGGGTCAGCAAGCCCATGATGTTAAGAAGGAGTTCCTCGCCCATCCAACTTTGGCCGAAATTTTCCAACAACCAACATATCGTTAGAAAATGAGGTAGAGCGCTTTCGCCCCAGAAATAAATCCGTCCATCGCCGACAAGCTTGCGAACCAGAACGATTGCTCCGTCCAAGGACGCCGGATGTTCTCCGGCACGTCGTTGTATCAAGTGCCAAGCGGCAACCGCAGATATGGCTATGGTGTTCCGCAGTCTTGTATAGTCATCCAATTCAGGTTCATGGGGCATCAGGGCTTTATGCGCCAATGTTTCAGTCATTAAACGCTTGAGAGCCTCTAAAGCGGCTCCTTTTGTGAGTTGGAAAGATGATTCCCACTGTTTTGCAGGCAACTGATAGACTTCTGCAGCCCATGCCTGGTGTGCCGCCGTGATCGTCCAGCCACAAAATGCGCTCCAGTGGTCGCCTTGCCGGTTAAAGGGCTCCAAAAGATAACTTGAGAACAATCCTGCTGCTGCGATACGGCGGGCGACGGCAGGCTTGGACAGCTTGCCTTCGGGCATAAGCCGCCGCAGGAATTCCGCAAATTGCTTGTGATCCAAATCGCCCTTTCCTTCCGCGAGATATAGTTTGTAGAAACTGCTAGTATCAGGCGGGTTCTCTGGCCAGAAATCGCTGGCGAGCTTTACGAACTCCGGTTGCAGTTCGGTTCCCCGAATCAAGGTGAGGTTCTTGTATCCGCGTCTCCGCCACGATACATTCAGCGCTTGAACGCGCGACTCGACCGACTCCGTGAACTTTCCCGTCGTTACGAGAAACGAATTGTGCTGGGTGCCGCTGCGGACACTGGGATGCAGCACAGCGCTTTCAATCAGGGCCGTGATTTGAGGGAGAATTTTCTCAAATTCGGTAAGATCAATATCTCCGCTTTTAATTTGATACGCACATAGGCCATTGACGGCTTCGAGTGAAATGATGTCCTTGCCGTTCTCGGTGGGACTGTGGCGGGCTTGCAATACCCTGCAACCCCGCGCTAGAAGAATCTGACAAAAAGCGACATCGAGCCCGCCCCGCTCCCCAGCTTTAGTCAACCAATCGGCGACAAGCCTCTCGTTCATAAAATTCCTCTCTTTTACGCTCCACGATTGTTGTCAATCTCTGTTGAAATGCCGGATCTTTTAGCCATTCCGGGAATTGCTGCTTAAAATGCGTCAAGGCTTCCGAACCGAGCGTGAGGCTGGGCCATATCGGGTTCCCGTCCGAACTAAAATCGACTTGTACCTTTTCCAAAAGCGTGAGAAGCAGATCATATGAGATGGGATTTCCGCCGGCATTTACAACGTTACCAGTCTCCTTCGTCACGTTATCGAGCATTTCAAACAATCTGCGCAGCATTTCCTTGCCCATCCCCGTACCTGGCTCTCTGGCAACTTCAATAAATTGTTCCATCGTCAGGCCACGCGCCTCCTCCATCTTGATTTGAATTGGAATGCTTACCAGCTTGTAATCGGTTTCCTTGATTGCCCCTTGCTCATCTTGAAAACTATTTTTTTTGCCCTCTTTCTGCGCCCGTACCGGAATTTGCGTCAGGATGGGAGAAACGGAATAAAGCGCATCAAACATCTGGGTGTTGCGAATCTCAGTCATTTCCTTATGGGATTCCGGAAAACTCGGCAACATAGTTAGTTAAAGTTAAAATGCTTTGGCACAGAGCAGGAAACGATACCAAAATTGGAAATAACATGCACCAAAAACGTAGCCCATTGAACAGCAGCCGAGCGAGCCGGCATTAATCAATCGAAGTCAGGGCGTGGCCAAGTGGCCAACCTGAACACTTCGGCTATTTCTGACATATGGCTTCGCTAAGAAAGATTTATTTCATGATATTTTGAATCCCGATTGTCAAATGCTGGCATTGTGCCTTCCAAAATATCGACAATGGCTTTGTTAATTTTTGGACTCTCAACAGAACCTGTCAAATATTGCATTCGGTAGCCATTCTTTTTATCTAAATCCGCATAAATAATTTGCTCAGCATCACAAACCACTGCGAGGTTTGGATTGTGAGTGACAATGAAAACCTGCCTACGCTGCTTGGCTGCCTTCATGCATGGAACCAGAAGCTCAAAAACAGTTTGGTTATCAAGATTTTCTTCAGGCTGGTCAATTATCAAAGGAACATCATCTTTATCAACAAGAAGATAAAACACTAATAAAAGCGCGCCACGCTCCCCGGGCGAAAGTTCGTGCAGATCTTTTTCCGCCATCTTGAGTGCATATCGCGGCCTGAGGTAGTCCAAAGAAAAAACCAAGTCATAAAGTTCCATGACGGATTTACCCTTGCGAATTTGGTCAGTGACTCGCACCGCCTTAGCGTCTTGGGATCGCAAATCTTTATCGAGAGCATTTGTGATTTGGTTTAAGAATCGCTCAATTCCAATTTCAGTATTGAAGTCGTGGCTGTGAAGATATTCATGCAGTTTTTTATGACCATCCTCCACGCCGCAAAATGATCCAACAACACCCCGGTTAACCAATTCAAAAAATTTATCTTCAAATCCAGTATCTACTACGCTCACTTCAAAATTAAGATGGAGCTTCTCTCGGGCTAACGGTGTGCCGTCGATAAATTTGTTTACCGCAGCATATGACTCCCTAAACACATTTGCCAAGTTAATGATTTCAGCATGTATTTCCTTGGCCTTGGATAGCCGCTCCGTTCGCCGAGCCAGCAGTGACGCAGGAACTTGATCCAAGTCAGAAAGTTCTTTTATGATGAAAGCAATCGTCGCCGGCTCCTTTTCATTTCCCAATATCGCATTTTTTTGCGCCTCCCAAATTTTAACTGCCGCCAAATATTGTTGGTATTTCTTGTTTGGTTCATCGAGCTGCAGCTGCAAATTTATGATTTCTGCAGCGTGAGCAGATTTTTGATTTGTGAGACTTTGGGGCTTAGCAATGTCAAGTAGAGCTTCCTGTTTATCTTTTACTTCAATTGCATCAGCCTTTTTGTTAGCCACAAGCGATTGATCGGTTGTAACTTTCAAAATCTTGTCAATCGTAAGTCCCAAAATGTCCAAATCTTCCTGACTTTCAGAAGCAAAATGCTGTACCTGGCGTTCCAAATTTTCAAAACGCTTTAAAAGCTTCTCAGCGGTCGCAATGATTCGATTTTGTTTGGCAAGCTCTTGAGTCGCCGACTCAATTTTGATAACACATTCCGACAACAAAAGATTTTTGGCATCAATGGCCTTGGAAACTTTGATGATTTCGTTTTGTTTGACTGCATCATTGTCAGGTTTTGTAACTTCGGCTGGCTTGGCAGATTCCAATGCTGATAGTTCATTTTGCTTCTGAACTAAGCGGTTTTTTATTTTCTCGCGGTGTTCGGGCTGTCCTTGCTCCTCCAAGGCAATGGTTTCTTCATTGATCGAGCGGAGCTCGTCTTTAAGAAGGTCAATTTTTTCCATCGCGACAGACGTTTTATAGCTGAGCAGTTCGTCGAGCGATGCATACTCCAAGCGATCCTCTGGTTTAACGTGGGAAAAAATTACGTTTTTTAGTTCATGGTCGAATTGCGTTTCTTCAATTTGACCAATCTGCGTACAAATTTTCTCAAGAAAATTCTGTGGTATATATTTTACGAGTTCTGGTTGGCTGTCGTCACCAGATTCTTCCAAACCTTTAACAACTGAGTTGCCGCTTTCGAAGGTCAGTGTTGCTTTGAAGTTTTTAGCCTTGTTGTCCTTGTTTTGACGGAAATTTTTGCCAGACAAAAAGGTGAATTCAGTGTTCTGCTTTGTATTTCCAAGAAGACCGATGATGTCGGTCAAAGCGCTTTTTCCCTTTCCTTTGTTCCCAATAATGGCTACAAGATCTTGGTTTATGGGTATCGTAATCTTGTCAAACCAGATTTCTTTAATTGGCGCTTGAGGCTTCCGCTCTATGGAAATAGAGGTTATGAATTTTGTTTTGTTCAGCGCCACAAGTGCGTGCTTGGGTGGCACATCACCAATCCAGCAACGATCCGCAGGTTCGTTAATTACTTGCAGAAGCCCTTTAAAAGTTGGGTCTGCTTTGATCCAGGTGAAGCAATTACCAATCCTGTCCTTATCACTTGATTCAGAATAATGATGGGCATCACTGCAATCTAACAGCAAGCTATTGACTGCCTGCGCAACGAGCTTGGATTTTGCATTGTGAAATGCTTGCACTGATCCTGCCGCAGTGAAGACAAAAGCGCCCCGATTTAAAATGTCCTTTTTCTCTGCAATCGAACCGTCGTCCCAGGCGATTTTGTCCCATTCGCTTTTGCCTATGGCAATGATAAAGCGATCGCGAAGAAATGTGTTATTTTGCAACAGGCTAAATATTGCCTCTTCATCAATGTTTAGATTGTTAAAGCCTTCCTCAAGGTCAGTTCCAAATTCCGCCAATTTCGCCGGAGGAACGGTTTTTTTGATGGCCGCGCCCAATGCGGCCAAACTGTCTAGCGTGACGACACCTTGCCATGTTCGAACGTTAGTGTTTGGTGTCAATGTATAGGCACTCTGAATTGCATTTAAAAACTGTGATTCAATGACAGTTGGATCTAAATCTGGATCAAAAATCACATGCAGGTTGATGCGCGTCGTGTCACGGAACTCCACGCCAGCAAATTTTTTTATACGGAATTCAACAACTGGAAAAAGTGAATGAATATTTTTCAGTCGCCCATTTGCCTTCTCCGCAATGAGCCGCTTATATCCATCCAAGAACATGTAATCGTTAACACCAATTACAGCAAATTCAGTCGGCAATTTTTCCAGGTCTGAGAGATATTTTTCCCAGTCCCCACCAAAATTGTTTACAAGTGAAGCTGGAGTATGAACGTGTAAATCCCACTTACGCCACTCCGAACCCCGAGGATATGATTTGCTGCTCATGATGAAACCCTATTCTGTTCGCAGCGCCTTTGGCAGCGCTGCCTCATTTCGTTGGTTGTCCAAGACAATGAGGCCATCAACAATGAACAATTGCGTTGCGAAATACAAGGGGTAAGTGTCGACCGTCGGAAATTGATGAAAATGGGATTCGTTAGGGCTTTTCGTTACCTTCTGAAAGTCAATGAATTGAAGCTTCGCGTTTTCACCTTTCGAAATGAGAATTGAAAGTATGGAAAACTCCTGCAATCTCTGCCTTCATGAAATTGCAATTATTGAATGAGCAATTGGGTTTGAACAAAAAATTGAACCAGAATTGCGTATTCTGGTTCACGGTTCAAACGTGGATTTTCTCGTTACATTTGACAAGAAGAATCTGCTGTATTTGGCTTTTTGATGGCTTTCAACAATGGAAGCATTTAAATTCATCCTATGACAGACACTGCCGCAATAGATGCAGTTTTCTCTGCGCCGGAATATATATACAAATATTCGTCAGCTTCACGCGTCGCCCAAATTATCGCTGATCTTACATTTTATTTCGCCCCTGTTTCTCAATTAAACGACCTTTTCGAATTTCGCGCTCGTTCTTTGTATACAGAAACAGAAGAGAGCAAATACCGCGCATTCGCTAAGCGACTGTTGCACGATCGATGGTATGATTCGTTCGCGGAAGCCCTTGAGGCAGCAAAAGACCCAAATCTTTTGGATTCCGTTACGCAAAGTTACGCAGATTATATTCAAAATCTTAACCAAGTTTTGTTTAACATCATGGAGCATTCGGGCGTTACTTGTTTCTCGCGGCATCGAAATAACCAAAGAATGTGGGGAACGTATGGGGTCAACCATAGCGGTGCCGTAATTGAATTTTCCACCTCTGCGCAAAATTCCAAATTCGCTTCTCACTTGATGCCCGTCCTTTATTTCCGCGAAAAATTTCCTCTTTGCCCTTCGGAATTTTTGACCGAATCAATGGGCATGAATTTAAAACTTTGCTCTGCTTTGTGTTGTATCAAACATCATCACTGGATTGATGAGTTCGAATGGCGACTGCTTCTTCTTACAGACAAGCCGCAGAGCAAAAGCGAGAGGATTGCTCCATTTGAGAGGACCGCTATCACGAGAATCTTCCTTGGCCCCCGGATCACGCCTCAAGACGAAATACTTATACGCACAAACGCTTCTAAGCATCACCCTCCGATACCTGTTTTTAAAAGGCTGATAGATGAAGCCGAAGCTAAAGAAGAAATGGTAGGTACTGAACAAATCTTATCCCTTGAACAATTTAAGTATTGGACTGAAAGAGGACTTGGGAAACAATGAAATGCACCTATTGGCCATTTCCTGCTGTCCAAAGCCTTGTGGCCAAAGCTCTTTCTTCTTCACCAGAAACGTCCAAATATATTGCTGTCGTTTCCATGCGAGCGTGACCCATCCATTTTTGCACCGGAGGAAGTGGTATTTTGTGCCAAATGCACGCAACGGCAAAGCTATGCCTGAGTCCCTTTGGACAAGCTCGTGAGCCTGCTATCCCCGCCGATCTCATGTGCTGTTTTATCAAACGATAAGCTGTGGGCCTAGAAAACTTCCAAAGCCGAGTCCCATGCGGCAGGCTTTCACTAAGTTCTCCTAGCAATTTGCAAAGATTATCCGGGATGGGCACGGCGCGAAAACATCCCTTCCTTCGCCTCTTTAATGTCTCAAAAACGACAAATTTGCCGACCAAATCTATACGCTCAACTGTAAGGTTGAGCGCTTCTGAAATCCGGCATCCTGTATAAAACAGGGTGAGACTGAAAGCCCGCCGGGCGGGATCCGATTCTCGTTCAGCTTTGCTTCGATAATCTTCACGTTCTTGGCCGTCCAGATATTTGCGGTTTCCCTTAAGATCAAACACGCGTTCCTCCCTCGTGTCGAGTGAACCAGAATACGCAATTCTGGTTCATCTAAAAAAATCCATTTTTATGTGAAAGGCAATTTGACGCCACAGATTTTTATCGGAGCCGTGTTTAGGAGTGATTAAAAATTGGGTCAAAGATAAAAATGCCACGAAAAGGGCTCCGAAAAATCTTGGCAAATTGTAGGGAACGAACAAAATCACATAGGAATCGGGTAAATCACGGGAATGGATAACAGAAAATAAAACAACGAAAGGGTCGATGAAAACTATTAAAAAAATTGTCATGGGGGGCGCGCTTGTATTGGCTCTCACCACAAACGCCTTCGCAATCGAAGGCATTCAGGTATCGGTTCAATCGTCCAATGTCGTGCTCTCTTGGCCAAGCGATCCCAGCGAAGCTTACGTGGTTCAATACCGTCCTTCACTCACATCGACAAACGGATGGCAAACGCTTACCAATGCGTTCGCAGCGGCAGCAGATACGAACGTCACATATTTTGTGCATTCCAATTCAATAGATTTTGGCTCGTCGTTGGCAGTGACCTATGGCACGAATAGCAGCAGCGGCGGGCCGATGCCTCCTGGAGGAACTAACAGTGCTAGCGGCACAAATGGAGTGATTTTCATACCAGGCACTGGTTTTTACCAAGCTGCGCGTCTTGGGGTGCATATTTATGGAATGACCAACGGAATGGTGGTCGGCGGTACTGTGCAGCTTCCGCTTGAAATTGCGCTGGACACCACGAATGAAATCGCCGGGATTACATTTTACGCCGATGGGAATCCCCTTATCGGAGCCACAACTGATGGCGCCGGCTATCAGTGGTTCCTTGATTGGGACACCACGATGATGCCTAACGGAACGTATGACATCACAGCGAAAATTGATTTTGTGACCCAAACCGATGAAACCAATTCCTTGCCGGTGACTGTTACAGTTCAAAATGCGATTTCCTTTCCGAATTATTTCACCCGCAATTTTGGTGATCAAATGTGGATTTACGCCGAACTTGATGACGCCGAATCCGACTTCCAAATCGATATGTACGAAGACGATACCAATTATCTTGGTTCTTTCAGCGGTTCAACAACCGATGGCGTTATTTCGTTTCTTTGGGATCTGACCGACGGTGACGGCGACCCGGTAACGGGTGCCAATCTTTCCGGTGTATTCACCGTCTCGCCCAGTTTCTCCGGCAGCATTAGGCCACTTTTTTCTTCGACTTCAACCGCCACCAATTTTTGGGCGGCGGAAACCAACTGGCCGACTGCTAACAATGACTACTATGTCGTTGCTTATGGACCATTTGACACCGGGAATGCGGCTGCCAAGCAGTTGTTGACCATGCTTGGAGGCGGCGATGGCACATATGGCGGGGTGATTCACACATTGAACCCATATAACTTGTCTGGTCATTTGTCACCGGGCAATGTCGATCAAAGCACTGCCTTTGCACTTTCTGACGGGACAGCCAAAACAAATTTGTTAAACTACTTGGCGAATCCTGCATTTCGGAGCTTCTATTTTTTTGGGCATGGAGGGCCGTCAGCGATTGGCGGTGTCGACCCCACTTCGATAATTCGAGGGACGGATATTCAAAAAGCCCTGCATAATTTTATGAACTCGCCGAAACCCGCAGATTATCATCCATATCGATTTGTGTTCATTGATGGTTGCGATGCAGGATCAGGCAATTTTTGCGAGAATTTCGGGATACCTGCAATAAAGGTCGGCAATTCTTTCTTTTCGACTGCCGGAGTACGCTCGCGGGCCTTTCTCGGTTTCACGTCATTAAAAAGTTACAACCCCTCGGAATGGGATTGGTACGCTCTTATGATAGGGGGGTTTTACGATGATTTCATGGCTGGATTCACAATCAACACCTGCATGAACAATGCGATTGCTGGATCGCACGATTCCGCGATTGTGACCATGAGTTCTTCCGCCGTTATTTACGGAGCGTC
Source organism: Verrucomicrobiia bacterium (assembly GCA_035943555.1). GTDB lineage: Bacteria > Verrucomicrobiota > Verrucomicrobiia > Limisphaerales > UBA11358 > UBA11358. Next base: position 11,577 of record DASZCA010000214.1, on the reverse strand, counting down.
AGATATGAGGCATAGTAGTCCGTAACCAATGAATAAATTCATTCTTTTTTTCTTGGGTTTTGCAGTGATGTATTCCGCCGTGAGGGGCCTCTCGGCGGAATACACCATGAGCGACAGTGAGGCCAAACAGTTGCGCGGCTTTATTGACGATCTCAACAGCCGAGGGGCAGCATACAAACCCATCGCTTTTGAAAAAATGCTTGGAGAAGCAAATTTTTTTGCCTCTCAACTCAAATTGCTAACACCGCACCCCATTCAGCTTGGAGATATTAATGACGCCCATTTCAGTACGCCATGGCATGACCTGGTCAATGATACGAATTTTGCATCACCTTTGCTGCAGGCCCGTCGCGGGAAAATTACTGCGGGCGGGTTTATTGAAACTACCAATTTCATTTTTTATTTCTCCAAAGGCCGGCTGTGGAGCATTTGCAATCGCGAAATGACCATGGAGCGATTTGATTTGTACCCGAAATGGCATGCAACACTTTCCCTCGTGGATTCCAACGGTGCTTATGAACTAGCTACGCAATGGTTGGCAAGCGTGGGGGTGGACATCGCTGCTTTAAAAAGCAAATATGGATCGCAAACGCAGGTTGAACAGGCATTTTTTTGGAATCCTCCCGGTTCAACAAATAGGGCCTTGCTGCCTATTTTTAACGTAACATGGGGCGATGGTTCCAAATCTGAATTTCCTGCTCAAGTTCGCGTTTTAGGAACGACAAAGGAAATAATGGAATTAAGGGTTTTTGACTCTTCACTGTCTACCCGTATGCCACTCGTCATTTCACGCGTTGACATGTTTGAAAGATATACCAAAGCACCCACGAATTTGCCGGTCATGCATATGCAGCCAACGCCGATATTGCTGAGTACGAATGCGCCGAATTCTGATCGCACAAATGAAGCAGTTCCAAAGGCAACTCCTTAAATAAAATGGGCTTCCTTTGCGATTTAAAATGTTGAATCGCTCTTAAATCTGGAGCGAACAGTTGAATCCCGGTTGCTGGCGCATCGATCGTGCCTCAAGGCTGCCCTCCTTGCGTGATTCGCTCCCGAAACCGCCGCGGCATCCCTGTGTCGCGGCGGTTATTTTTAATCTTTCGTTCTTGGTCGTCGTATTTTTGGCTGTCGGCTGGTGCTCCTAGAATTCAACTGGAAAAAGCTTGGTAAAAGCTTTGTGCCGGAAACCTCGGCATCAACATGCGCGTCGCCCCCTCGTTTTTCACGCCGTAGTAAAAACCAATGGTTCATGCTTTCTGAAAAAAATATCGCGATGGCTGATAGATAAAACGCAAGTGTGAGAAACGCATGATTTAAATAAGACATGATGCAGCCCATGCCAAAAACAACAGCGGGCTCGACAATGATTTTAACAATTGCCTCATTACGCGGGGTATAGAATTTTTTAGGCAGCAACAGGCATTTCCCTGAATAATGGTCGTGTGGTGCAATTTTACGAAGCTGCTTCCAAACCGAAACCAGAAGCCAAAACAAGTAAAGCGCTGGCACCAAAAGGAAAAAGAAATTCTGGGATAAATGCGGTTTGATGTATCCCTCCCAACTGTCGTGGGTCAGGGAGTGAATCGAACCCCAAAGCATCAATATAGATATAGGAAGCAGCATTCTTTTGGGCCGAAAAAAGAGAAACCCGAAATCCTTTCTCAGCATAAGAATTCCCGGCATTGCCAGGCAGTGCAAACAAGTGCTTAGTTTCGGGATGTAGCCTGATGTGTCATTTGGTTGAACTTGCCTTGTGTTCATATTTTTGAGGGAATTTGTGCCTGATATAGTTTTGGTCCCGATCCGTTCCGCCATCCCGGATGACCCAGTTTCTTCCGCCTTGGAAAATGATGGCTTCGACCTGCAAATTTGCGTCAGGCCCGCCGGTCTTTAGAACGGTAAACTCTTGTGGTTGGATAAGAAATTGAAACACCATGCTGCCGCCGGCGTTTTGGCTAAGATTTGCTGCGCCATTCAGATTCCGCAGCCCTTCGCTTATGCCCCCGGATGTTTGTAACTGTTTAGTTTTGCCGATCGAATCAGCTCCCCAGTTGTTGGTGCTGGGATCGCCGTTGGCATGAAAAATTTTAGTTTGGAGGTTTCCTAAAAAAGCTTCAGCATCCGAACGGGAGTTAGGCCCACCGAAAGCGGACAAATAACTGGGCAAGTTCTGCGTCAAATACACCGTGCTTGCGCGGGATGAACGCGCAGTCGACTGAAAAAGTGAATCGTAGGAATTGGCAAAAAATTGAGATTCGTCGGCGTAGAGAAAAACAGGACGAATTTCTTCTCGGGCCTTTGCGCGGTCAAGGCCGGGAGGAATGCGGCGCTCTACGGCTCGTTGCCACATGTATTTGAACAAAACCTGAGCAAACTGTCCGAGCTCGTTGTATTCCTTGACCGGTAGATTCAAGAGAATGATTTTCCCTTTAAAACTGTCCTCCGGGGTTATGGTCAATTCCCCGCAGAACAGCTTCCGAAGCAGCCCTCGCAGGAAACAGTCGGCCATGCTGGTAAAAGTGCTGACGATGATAGACCGGGTTTCGTCGGCCAAGCCGGGAAATTCCCGTAGCCAGTATTCACGCGTGAGATCAAAATCGTTCTCACGCTGCTTTTCCTTTGCTCTCGGTTCTGCCTCTTCAATTAGGGCGTAGCAAACCGAATTTTTTCTCCATTCCGGATCTAGGGCTTCCGCGCTACTGCGAGGCGCAGACGTAATGATTTTGTAAAGGGCCGGCAAATTCACCTCGTCGGCGGCCAAAATGGCCAAATCTATGGCGTTGCGAAGAAGCTGCTTCATCGTGCGCTGCCAGTAAGCGTCATTTCCTCCCCCCTGTTGCTTCCGTTCGGCTGCTTCGAGGACGCTGCAGAAGAGGTTCACTAGGCTTTCGGTATGTCCAGCTCCGGAGCCCGGTCTTTTAAGTTCGTATTGAAGGAAATTAAACTGATATTTGCCGCCGGGTTCGAACACGAGCAGGTCGCCCTCGCGACCGGTCTCTTTTGCATAGTTTTTCCAGGTCAGGACCTCATCGGTTTTGGCGGTCAGGACCAGTCCACCCAAATTCGCCTCCAAGAACGCACGGGCTATAGCCTGGCCGCTACCGGAACTTTTGCCCGACCCAGTACCGCCAAAAATTTGGACACCCTCAAAGGCATCCTTCAAACACCAGTAATTTTCCGGCAGCTTGGTTTTGCCATCTGGGCATAATTCCAGCAGTGCCTCATCATCGTCTGGCCAGTCTTTTTCCGCACTAGTTGATGGCCCGTGTGAGTGTGTTTTTACGACCAATTTTCTTCCAAAAATCTCCATAGAATCCCTGCCCTTAAGATGGGCAAAGGCTATGGCGAACCGAAGGGAGAAGCCAGAAGAAAATTCCTCCTTAGCACTGCTAAGGGCAGATGTCTGTATAAACAATTACTTGCTGGGTCTGACGGAAGGTTTTGGCGGTTCTTCGCCATTTTTTGCCTCTCATTCGTTAGCAAAGTGTTTAGATTTACTTCGAGATTCTTAACGGAATTTTAACTTTTGATTGCTAAATATTCACGTATTGGTTTAGTTACATCGCAAATGTAGCGTACGGGTTGAATCTGAGAAACGGGAACGAATGTTAAGGGTTGTACCTCATAAAAGCGCGGCGGCGGCGAAGCAATATTATGCCGAGGGCTTGAAGCGCGAAGATTACTACTCCGAGGGTCAGGAGATCGTCGGGAAGTGGCATGGCAAGGCGGCGGCGAAACTGGGGCTTACGGGTGACGTGGGCCGTGACGAATTTGCCGCCCTGGTGGAGAACCTGCACCCCAAAACTGGGAAGCAATTGACCCCCCGCAACAACGAGGACCGGATCGTTGGCTACGACCTCAATTTCCACGCCCCGAAAAGCCTCTCCGTGTTGTATGCGCTGACGGGTGATAAGGAACTGCTGAAAGCCTTCCGCAGAGCCGTAGCAGACACCATGGAGGGTATTGAGGGGCAAACTGCAACCCGTGTGCGGAAAAGTGGTGCGGCGGAGAACCGCACTACTGGAAATTTGATCTGGTCTGAATTTGTGCATTTTACTGCTCGGCCGGTGGGCGGCATCCCAGATCCACATTTACACGTTCACTGTTTCGCCCATAACGCGACTTTTGACGCGGTGGAGGGGCGCTGGAAAGCGGCCAAGTTCAGGGAAATCAAAAGGGAGGCTCCTTATAGCGAAGCGGTCTTTCATTCCCGCCTTACGGCAGAATTGACAGGGCTGGGCTATGGAATCGAGCGGACAAAAAATGCCTGGGAAATCAAGGGTATCCCCGCATCGGTCATTGCAAAGTTTTCGAGGCGGACGGCCGAGATTGAGCGGCTTGCCCACGAGAAGGGGATTACCAATGCCGAAGACAAGGCCGCCCTTGGGGCAGCCACCCGCGAGAACAAGCGGAAGGGGCTGGCTTACCCTGAACTGCTGGCGGCGTGGGGTGCGCGGCTTAGCTGCGATGAAAAAGCGCAAATATCCAAGGTTGGCTCTGAAAGAAATCGGAAGTTTCCAACAAAAGTCACCGCGTCAGAGGCGCTGGACTATGCCTCGGCCAAGATGTTTGAGCGGAATTCGGTGGTTTTGCAAAACCGGCTGCTTGCGGAAGCCATGCGTTACGGTGTCGGTCACACGACGCCGGAAAGCATCCGGGCTGAATTTGACCGGCGCGGCATGATTGTCCGGCAAATCGGCGAGGATAAACTTTGCACTTCCCTCGATGTTTTGGCTGAAGAGGTGGCTTTGATCAATTTCGTGAGAAATGGGCGGTCAACCTTACCGCCGCTGGCACGCCCTGGCCTGCGCGGCCTGAGTTTATCTACGGAACAGAGATTGGCGCTGCAACACATCTTGGGAAGCCCTGATCAGGTGACTGGGGTACGCGGTGGGGCTGGGACTGGCAAAACCACCCTCATGAAAGAGGTGGTTCCTGCCATCGAGGAAACAGGCAAAAAAGTATTTTCCTTTGCACCCTCGGCCGAAGCTTCGCGGGGAACGCTTAGGGAGGCTGGGTTTGCAAATGCTGACACGGTTGCGCATTTGCTTTTAAACCCAAAATTGCAGGAGAAAGTTCGAGGGAATGTGATCTGGATTGATGAAGCGGGGCTGCTTGGTGTGCGTGATCTGTGGCGGGTCATGGAAATTGCCGGAAGTAATACCAGAATCATCCTAACGGGCGATGTGAAACAGCACGGGCCGGTAGCGCGGGGTGACGGGCTGAGGCTGCTTCAGGACCATGCCGGAATGCGGGTGGTTGAGATTACGAAAATCCGCCGGCAAGAACGGGCGGAATATAAACAGGCCGTCGATGCTTTAGCGAAGGGAAATCTGAAATCAGCTTTTCGCACCTTGGACAAGATGGGCGCATTCATTGAAATTGATAACGACGACCAGCGTTACCGGCAGCTTGCGGAGGATTACTTGCTACTTGGGAAGTCTGGCCACCTTCCTTTGGTGGTTTCGCCGACGCATGCGGAGGCAGACCTCGCTACGCGGGCGATCCGTGATGCTAAACGGGAAGCAGGCCAGCTAGGGCCGGAGCATGAATTTACCCGCTTCCATAATTTACAATGGGAGCAAGCTGACCGGGCTTTGCCGGAGAAATATCAGCCGGGGCTTCTGGTTCAGTTCCATCAGAATGCAAAAGGGATAAACCGTGGAGAACTGTTTCGCGTTGTGGAGCTTGACGCGAAAGGCAGGGTTCAAATTGAGAACGCCGCAGGCAAAAAATTGCTTTTGCCATACAAGGATGCGGCGAAATTCCAAGTATTTGAGGAGCGGAAATTTGGACTGTGCAAAGGCGACCAAATCAAAATCACGCGAAATGGTACAACGGCCGATGGGCGCCGGATTAACAACGGAAACCAGTTTAAAATCGAGAAGATCAATAAAAAGGGACAAATCATCCTAAACACTGGCGGGAAATTGGATCCCGACCATGGGCATTTTACATATGGGTATTCGCACACGTCGTTCAGTTCCCAAGGGAAGACGGTGCGTGATGTTTTGATTGCGCAAAGTGAGAAATCCTTTGTTGCAAGCTCGACCGAAAATTTTTATGTTTCCGCCAGCCGTGCTAGGGAAAGCATACGCATCTACACTGACAGCAAGAAGGGGCTGCAAGAAGCCGTTGGGAATTCGTCTACACGCATGGCCGGTATTGAGCTCGCGGGAATTTCAGAAAAAGACCTCTCCAAATATATGAGTACCGAAATGGGCGGGCGTCAGTGGAAGGACGCCATCGAAAGCCGGCGCGGGCCGGCTGAGGCACGCAGTTTCGTGGAGAACCTCATGCGTGACCGCAAGCAAGACCCACTTAAAAAGCCTGACGCGATGCAATGGGAGGGTTACATCAAGATGCGGCGTAACCTGGTCGGGCCTGACGGAAAAAGCCGTTCACGGGCCGGCGGCGCGCCCGGTAAATCTAAACCGGCCTTTGCCGGTGGGGGAGTTTCAAAAACTGAAGAGCGTGTTGCCGCTGCCAAAGAGAAAACCGCCGAGGCGAAGGATATTGGCAAGCCTGTTGAAAAAAAGCCCGACGCGAAACCAGCAGTGCAAAAGAAACCGGAGCGAAATTCGAGAATGGAACGATTCCGCTCGAAACTGCGCTCGGCGCAAGAGAATTTCAAAAAAGTGATGAGCCGAGGCGGAAAGGGGCATGCCCATAAGCCGATTGCTAACCGGCCAGTCAAGGTCGGCAATGCCACAATTCCTGATTGGCAGGCGCATACCAAGAAAAACGAAAAGCGGATGGTCAAAAATGCAGAGCAACAGCAAAAGGTGCCGGCAAAACAGGTTCAAAAAGCCATAAAGGCTCCAGCGCCACCAGCACCAAGGAGAGGGAAATAAAATGAACGACAAGATCAGCCAGATTCTTGAATCACGGAAAAAGCCGGAAGTACCTGCTGAAGAAGAAGGGAAATGCTTTTCCATCCCTGCGGTGGGCAACACCCAGGAACTGTTTCTTGAGCTTCGGTTCAAAGACGGGCAGCGCACTTGTTTTGATTTCACAAAGCTTGATTGGTTCAACTTCAATCCGGAGTCAGGTTTTATCGACTTGGACTTTTCAGGCTTTTTGATTTCTATTAAAGGAAGAGGGCTGCTGCCGCTTTTCGAAGCAGTCAAAAGCCGGCAAGTTGGTTGGGTGAAGGAAGCGGATTCAGACATGCAAGATAATGACAAAACATCCAGTTACGTCGGACAGATCGCAATAACCCCGCCAAAAAATTTTAGCGATGAGGAATCTGCCGAACCACAATGAATGGCTGGCACTCTTCGAATCTAGAAACCAGATTCGAATAGCTTGGAAGAAATGAACCAAAATTATAAATGAATCATATATATAGTGCTAAATGCCAATCTGCGGTCCGGCAGCTGAAAAAGGTTGCCTCAGGCAAAAACGAACCAAAAACAAATGGATTAATTGTGCTGCGCCACAATTTGCAGCGTCAGAGATTTTAAACGGTTGACAGAAATTGAACTAGATGCTAGCAAGCAGCACAGTAATAAATCGCATTCATTTTGTTCAAATTTTCAATATGCCAAATTTTGATGGCAACCACACAGTCTCTCATGGCGAAAGCGCAAATGAGGAATCAGGTTTGCAACCAACACCCGTGGCCAGCGAACGCGGAAGAAGTGATGCAATTATTCGAGCAGTCCCAGAATTTATTTATTCAAACAATCTCCAAGGGAAGATAACTTGGGCTAGCCTCGGGTTCTGTAAGTTTCTAAATCGTTCCGAAAGATCAATCCTAAATGAGGATGTGCGTGAATTTTTCCCGCGAGACTATCAACGACTCAACGCGTTAGATAAGGAAATTTTCAAGAAGCCAGTAAAGCAAATTGCTGAAATGGATATAACAATCAGACTTCCATCTAGGATGGAGGGGAAAAATCTGTTTCCGGTTGCGGGTCAATTTTTGGAGGCGTCAATAAAAACGGAGCAGGATTACTTTGATGAGATTAGGGCAGTAGTTATTTCAAAAACGCCAATTTTTCAGGATGGCACTGGGAATTGTGTTGAAATACTAACGACCGTAAATGACGTAACAAAACAAAAACAGGCGGATTTAGAAATGTTTCGGGTATTCACACACGATTTTCTGAATGTATTATATTGGATACGTGATAAGCATATTCCGTTAATTAAGGAATATTGCGAAAGGTCTGAAAAGGCATCTCGCGAAAAGCAAGTTGAGGCGTTGGAAACTTGTGAAGATCTTCAAAAGATTTGCGATCTCCTTTTGGCCATTGGTATGGCTTATGGCTTTCTAAGCATAGGCCACACCGTTGCGAGGTGGGACATGAATCACGACTTTCAGATTAGCGAACCTTTTGACCTTGTCCTTGATATTCTAAAACCGCAAAATACACACATTGATTTCAGCCTCCATTCCCCAAAATTGAAGCGAGTCACATCTGATAAGCAAAAAATATTGGCAATAGCGCTCCTATTGCTGCGTAACTCAATAGATGCAATAGAAAAGGTGAAAAATCCTTCTGTTCAACATAGTATACAAATTGTCATTAATGTTGTTGGGAGTCGTCTTAATATTGATATCAGTGATTCTGGAATTGGTCTGGCTGAAGAGGACTATACTGAGCAGGAGAAATTCTTCAAGCTTGGATTTAGCAGGTCCGGTTCAAGTGGATTTGGTCTATACATTATAAAGCTATTCATTGATTCATGTAATGGAATTGTCAGGTTCGAACGAAAAAAAGAAAAAAGCGAAAGTGGCACTTGTTGCCATATTGAAGTTGAGGTCGAATAAGTCATAAAACCTATGAACATAATTGTATGTGAGGATGTGCGGACAAACGAGGCTGTTTTGACACCGTTGGCATGGAGCGAAATAAAAAGCCTTTCGACTTTACTGGAGGAGGTCCGAGTCAACAATGATGGGCTTCATGACATAAATTGGGATTCTCCTTATTTGTTAGAGTCCGCCAAGCAAATAATCGAAAAGCCTGAATGTGACATCGCAGTTTATGAGCTGATTTGTTCCAAGCTGAAGCCATTGCTGGCAGAGGTCTGTGAGGCTTCTGAAAAGGCGAACTTTAATCGCGTGCTATGTCAAGAATTGCGGGCGCATGGTCATGGTGTCACATTATATGATGCTCATAAACTAAATGTTCACAGACGAAATTGGGATAGGATAACTGATACTAACGAAGCCTCTAAAATTCTTGTCGAACTGATTCATAATAACCAAATTTGTGGTATGGTGCACGATTTGCAATATTTCAGTGACCAGAAATATGGAATAAGTATTTTGGACTATTTGTACAAAAATAACTGCTTCGCTGGCGACCATGTGGTCGTTATCTTTTCAAGATTCCTACATGGTGATTTTGAGCCTCAAAAATTGCTTCGGCGTTGGCCGGGAGTGAATTTACAACTTGTCGATCGGCTGACCGAAAAAATTGACGCGGTAGTTAAAAAGTTTAAAAAATAAGTTAAACCACTTTAACGACTTTTGTCTGCTTGGAAAGTTTCGCGGCGCCTAATTGTGCGTTGGTTTGGGAGTTGATTATGCAACTGCGCCTCAGTTATGAAATCGCGAGTAGTGTTTAATTCGGATTTTGACAGCCGAATTCGGAGCGCCCCCGACCAGTGTTTTTCTGGCGTATAGCCGGGAACCGCTTTTTTGATTGTCTGGATTGCGGCCTCAACCACCAAAAGGCCGTAATCTATTGAGCTGAATATTCTGGTCTCTGGTGGTGACAGTATTTCGACCTCAATTTTACCTTCATCATTTGCATCAAAGATTATCCTTTTATCTTCTAATAGAGCTTGTTCTGCAATGGAGAAATGTTTCTCTTCAAGAATCTGCGGCATCTATGAATTCTATCAGGGAATGCCAAATGTAAAACTGCCTACGTCAAAACTCCTTTAAAAAAGCGCTTTAATGGTATTTTTGCAACAATACAGAACTGCATGTGATGGAGTCGAATTGCATCGACTTTTCTAGTTTTTCAACTGGTTAAGTCATATTCCTAGTAAACTTATCTGTGAATGGCCGCAAAAGTTCTTCAGGCTCCCCTGAAACTTGGTCCGTTTTTAAATTTGAGCTATATCCACCCAGATTGATTGTAAATCCGGTTCGTCCAGGGCGGCCAGCCGGATTTCGTGTTTCCCTTCAAGATCAATCGCCTTTTCAAGCCATTCCATTGCCTCCAGCTGATTGCCAAGCTGGCAGCAATAACGGGCCAAATTGTAAAAAATCTTTACCTCGCCGGGAAATTTGCCTGCAATGGGCAGCAAAACATCTCGCGCCTCTTTGGTGCGCTTCAACTTGTGGAGGCTAAATGCCCATTGAATGTAGCCCCAAGGATTGTCCAGCAGCAATTCGGCCAATGCCTGGGCGATTTCTGACGCCTCCTCCCACCGCCCCGCCTTGGCATAGATGCCCCATCGGACCCGCAAGACAAATGGATGTACCCGCATGGACGGCGTGATGCATTCCAGTTCCTCGGTGGCTTCTGCCAGATTGCCTAGGTGAAGCCAGCCTTCGGCTGCATCGAGATGCCGCTGATCATCCAGGTTGAGTTTCATTTCGATACTTTGATCTGGTCTGCCGATTCCAGTACGATTTCCGGCTTGCCGTGAAATTCGGATATCATGCCGCTGATTTCGACATTTTTGCCTTTGAGGTTTGCGGGATCGGGAAATTGGTCGGAATTTTCTTCAAAAATGACGGCGGTAAATGGGGCATCACGTCCCGAAACATCAAGATTGATTAAAGTTGTGGTCGGTCTCACCGTGACTTGGGCGACTATTCCGGTGACGATCATGCTCTGGTCGTAATGTTTAGCGGCTTCGGTTGCCCCTATTTTCGAGGGAGGTAGTTCTTTTGCGATCGGGTTGGTGTTTTCCGGTAGCAATGAAACCGTTTTGTTCAGTTTTAGGTATTTTTCGATTTCATCGGCAAGGCGGTAACCGGCCAAAGCGCCCTGCTTCTCGGCGACGGCTTTGGCCGTTTTTGTGTAGCCGGCGGGGAGATCAACGGCAGTTTCCTTCATCGTGCCGCCCTTTAGTTCTCCGCGCTGGTAGCCAATGTCGATTGCCAGTTGCCGGCTTTCAAAGCTCCATTCTTTTGGTGTCTTGTGCTGTTTCAGCTCGGGCAGAGATTTTCGTGGGGATTTTGCCTCAAGCTCTATGGCATAGTTCCATTGCGTGCGGGGATTGGCGGATGAACCAAGCAGGCCGTCCCAGATCCCGTGCAGGCGTACCCCGGTCTTGTTTGGCCTGACAAAAAAGTCATTCCCGCCTTTGTCACCCTTCGGATATGCGTCGGTAAAAAGGGAGGCGCAATGCAGGGGTTGGTGCAAATCTCCAACGAGATGCACCAAATATGAAAGGTATACGGCGCGAAGTTCCGGGTCTGCATTGGGTTTATTGAGGGTTTTTTCGCATTGAGCGATGCCGAATACAACATTGTTCGTCGGGCGTGCATCGGGTTCGATTGGAAATGACGGCGGGCGCAAGGGGTAGTCGATGAAGTGCCAATCGGGGTGGTCGTATTTATTACCTTTCCGCCTGATTTCGTCGGGCCAAGTGCTTGAG